>NZ_JALQDZ010000005.1:0-423926 GCF_023630985.1 Caballeronia sp. ATUFL_F1_KS39
TGATGCGCGACGGCACAACTTGGAATCCCCCAAAACCATGATCCTTACCAACTCAACCCTTGACGCTCAATACAGTTGCTTTCTTTGCAGCAGCAAAGAAAGTGACTGCCGCCCCGCACAGGGGCAGTGCTAATAGACCGAGAGCAAAACGGGATCCGGCGAAGGACCAAGAACAAACGCCCACTCCGGGCTCCGGCGAAGGACCAACAACAAACGCCCACTCCGCGATCCGGAGAAAACAAAGAGCAAAACCTCACTCCGCCGCGCCAGCCGGCCCCGCCCCCCGCTGCCGCCGAGCGCGCCGTTCTTCCGCGCGAATCCGAAACCGATCCATATAAAGATAGACCACAGGCGTCGTATAGAGCGTGAGCATTTGACTCACGATCAACCCGCCAACGATCGCGATCCCGAGCGGCGCACGCATCTCCGAACCTTCGCCGCTGCCGAACGCCAGCGGCAGCGCACCGAGCAGGGCGGCGGCGGTCGTCATCATGATCGGGCGAAAGCGCAACAGACACGCCTCGCGGATCGCGTCCTGCGGCGTCTGCGCGCCGTGGCGCGTCGCCTCGATCGCGAAATCGACCATCATGATCGCGTTCTTCTTCACGATGCCGATCAGCAAAATAACCGCGATCAGCGCGATGATGCTGAACTCCGTCTTGAACAACAGCAACGCGAGCAGCGCACCTATGCCCGCCGACGGCAAAGTAGAGAGAATCGTGATCGGATGGATGTAGCTCTCGTACAGAATCCCGAGCACGATGTAAACCGCTGCGAGCGCCGCCAGAATAAGGAGCGGCTGGTCGTTGAGCGATTGCTGGAACGCCTGCGCCGTGCCCTGGAAGCTGCCGTGAATGGTCTGCGGCACGCCGATCGTGGCCATGGTCTCGTAGATCGCCGCGGTCGCGTCGGAGAGCGACTTGCCCGGCGGCAAATTGAACGAGATCGTCGATGCGACGAACTGGCTCTGGTGATTCACCGAAAGCGGCGTGTTGCCCGGCCCGAACTTCGCAATCGCGGAAAGCGGCACCATCGTTTCCTTCGATGTCGACACCGCAGCACCCGACGACGACCCGTTCTTGCCCGTCGCCGCGATCGCGTTGGTCGCCGAGTTCTTCACGGCGGCCAGCGCAAGGGCAGCGGTTGTGTCGGACGTGCTCGTCGAGGAACCGCCCGCGCCCGTCGATCCCGTCGCCGAAGTGGACGCGGTCGTCGTCGTGCCGGACGTGGTCGTCGATTGCGTCGATGCCGAACCGCTCGCCGTGCCGCCCGACGTGCTGATGTAAATCTGCTTGAGCATCTCCGGGTCCTGCCAGTATTTCGGCGCGAGCTCCATCACGACGTGATACTGCGACAGCGGGTTGTAGATGGTCGATACCTGCCGCTGGCCGAATGCGTCGTAGAGCGTGTTGTCGATCTGCGCGGGCTTGATGCCGAGGCGCGCGGCCGTCGCGCGGTCGAACGTGACCATCGCTTCGAGGCCGCCTTGCTGCTGGTCGGAATTGACATCGGCGAGTTCGGGGCGCTTTTGCAGCGCCTCGGTGAGAAGCGGCCCCCACTTGTACAAGTCCGCCGTGGAGTCGGACAGCAGCGTGAACTGATATTGCGCGTTCGATTGCCGCCCGCCCACGCGAATGTCCTGCACCGCCTGAAGGAAGGTGCGCGCGCCGGCGACATCCGCGAGCGGCTTGCGCAGGCGGTTGATGACCTGATCGGCGGAGACCTTGCGCACGCTCTTCGGTTTGAGCGAGATGAACATGAAGCCCGAATTGGTCGAGCGCCCTCCCGTGAAGCCCGCGACGCTGTCGACGGCCGGGTCCGCTTCGACGATCTTCATCATCTCGGCGAACTTGAGTTTCATCGCCTGGAACGACGTGCTCTGGTCCGCCTGAATGCCGCCGATGATGCGGCCCGTGTCCTGCTGCGGGAAAAAGCCCTTCGGCACGATGACGTACAGATAAACGTTCAGCCCGATGGTCGCCAGCAGGATCAAGAGAATCGTGCGCGGATGCGTGAGCGCCCAGCCGAGCGTGCGCGCATAGCCGCGCTGCATGCGATCGAACTGGCGCTCCAGCCAGCGCGCGACGCGGCCTTCCTGCTTGCGCTCGTGCGGCTCTTCGAGCAGGCGCGAGCACATCATCGGCGTGACGGTCAGCGAGACGACGAGCGACACCGCGATCGCGAGCGACAGCGTGAGCGCGAATTCGCGGAACAGCCGCCCGACGATGCCGCCCATCAGCAAAATGGGCAGGAACACGGCGACGAGCGACACGCTGATCGACAGCACCGTAAAGCCGACTTCGCGCGCGCCGAGTATGGCGGCCTGCATCCGCGGCACGCCTTTTTCCACATGCCGAGTGATGTTCTCGAGCACGACGATCGCGTCGTCGACGACGAAGCCCGTCGCGATGGTTAGCGCCATCAGCGAGAGATTGTCGAGCGAGAAGCCGAGCAGATACATCGCCGCGAACGTGCCGATGATCGAGATCGGCACGGCGACGCTCGGTATCAGCGTCGCGCGCCAGTTGCGCAGGAACAGGAACACGACCATCACGACGAGCGCCACGGCGATCACGAGCGTGAGCTCGGTATCGTGCAGCGATGCGCGGATGGTCGTGGAGCGGTCGGCGGTCGGCGTGATCTGCACGTCGGCGGGAAGCGCGGCCTGCAACTGCGGCAGCATCGACTTCACGCGGTCGATCGTCTCGATGATGTTCGCGCCCGGCTGGCGATACAGGATCACGAGCACCGCGCGCTTGTTGTTGATGAGGCCGAGATTGCGCAAGTCTTCGACGGAATCGACCACTTCGCCGACATCCGAAAGCTTCACCGCCGCGCCGTTGCGGTACGCGACCACGAGGTCCTTGTACTGCGCGGCCTTGCTCGCCTGATCGTTGGTGTAGAGCTGGACGCGCGTGCCCTTGAACTCGATCGCGCCCTTCGGACTGTTCGCGTTCGCCGACGCCAGCGCGGCGCGCACGTCCTCCAGCCCGATGCCGTAGTGAAAGAGCGCACCCGGCTCGAGCTCGACGCGCACGGCCGGATTCGCCGAGCCGCTCACGTCCACTTCGCCGACGCCCGGCACGGTCGAGAGCGTCTGCTGCAGCACGGTCGCCGCGGAATCGTAGAGCGAGCCCGCCGTGCGCGTGGGCGAGGAGAGCGCGAGCACGAGAATCGGCGCGTCGGCGGGGTTGACCTTGTGGTACGTCGGATTCTGGCGCAGCGCGGTCGGCAGGTCGGCGCGCGCGGCGTTGATCGCGGCCTGCACGTCGCGCGCGGCGCCGTCGATATCGCGATTCAGGCCGAATTGCAGCGTGATGCGCGTCGTGCCGACAGAGCTCATCGAGGTCATTTCGCTTACATCGGCGATGGTGCCCAGATGTCGCTCCAGCGGACTCGCGACGCTCGTCGCCACCGTCTCCGGACTCGCGCCGGGCAAGGACGCCTGCACGGAGATGGTCGGAAAATCGACTTGCGGCAACGGCGCCACCGGCAAGCGCACGAACGCGAACATGCCCGCGAGCGCGATGCCGACCGCGAGCAGCGTCGTGGCGACGGGCCGGGCGATGAAGATGCGCGACAGGTTCATGACTCAGCGGCCCTCGCTGGCCGGGGCCGGCGGCGCGTCGCGATGAAAGCGCGCGCGCAGCTTGCGGGCGAGCGAATCGAAGCCGAGATAGATGACGGGCGTCGTGAACAGCGTGAGCAACTGCGACACGATCAGGCCGCCGACGATCGCCACGCCGAGCGGACGCCGCAGCTCCGAGCCCGCGCCCCAGCCGAGCATCAGCGGCAGTGCGCCGAGGAGCGCGGCCATCGTGGTCATCAGAATCGGGCGGAAGCGCAGCAGACACGCCTGGAAGATCGCTTCGCGCGGGGGCTTGCCCTGATCGCGCTCCGCTTCGAGCGCGAAGTCGATCATCATGATCGCGTTTTTCTTCACGATGCCGATCAGAAGCACGATGCCGATGATGCCGATGATGTCCAGATCGTGCCCGGTGATCATCAGCGAGAGCAGGGCGCCGACGCCCGCGGACGGCAGCGTCGAGAGAATCGTGATCGGATGGATGAAGCTCTCGTACAGCACGCCGAGCACGATATACATCGTGACGATGGCCGCGAGAATCAGGAATAGCTCGTTCGACAGCGACGCCTGGAACGCGAGCGCGGCGCCCTGATAGCGGATCTGGAACGACGCGGGCAAGCCGATTTCCTCCTTGGCCTGCTCGATTGCTTTCACGGCCTCGCCGAGCGACGCGCCCTTCGCGAGATTGAAGGAAACGGTCGTCGCCGGGAACTGGCCGAGGTGCGTGACGAGCAAGGGCGCCGCGCGTTCATGGAACTTCGCGATGGCCGAGAGCGGCACCTGACCGTTGGTCGCGGTGGAAGAGGGCAGATAGATGCCGTTCAGCGTTTCGCTGTAATGCGCGTCGGACGGTTCGGCTTCGAGAATCACTCGGTACTGGTTCGATTGCGTGAAAATCGTCGAGATGATGCGCTGGCCGAATGCATCGTAGAGCGCATTGTCGACGGTCGCGGGCGTGATGCCGAAGCGCGCGGCTGTCTCGCGGTCGATCTCGATATACACCGACTGGCCGTTCTGCTGCAGATCGGTGGCGACGTCCGTCAGCACGGACGTGTGTTGCAGCCGCTCGACGAGCTTTGGCACCCATTCCGCGAACTCCGACGCGTTCGGGTCCGTCAGCATGAACTGATACTGCGTCGGGCTGACGGTCGAATCGATCGTCAAATCCTGCACCGGCTGCATGTACAGCTTGATGCCGGGAATATCGGCGACTTCGCTCTGAATCTCGCGGATGACATCGCTCGACGTATTGCTGCGGTCGTCGCGCGGCTTCAGGTTGATGAGCATGCGCCCGCTGTTCAGCGTGATGTTCGAGCCGTCCACGCCGACGAACGAGGTGAGGCTTTCGACGTCCGGGTTCTGCAGAATCTTTTTCGCGAGCGCCTGCTGCTGGTCCGCGACAGCCTGATACGACGCGGCCTGCGGCGCCTGCGTAATCGCCTGGATCACGCCGGTGTCCTGCGTCGGAAAAAAGCCCTTCGGAATGTACACGTACAGCACGGCGGTCAGAATGAGCGTGAGCACGAAGACGAACAGCGTCGCGCGTTGGCGCGCGAGCACCCATTCCAGCGCGACCGCGTAACGCCCGATCACGTAATCGATGAACTGATGCGCGCGCGCCTCGAAGCGCTTGCTTTCCTTCGGCGGCGTGTGGCGCAGAAGTTTTGCGCACATCATCGGCACGAGCGTGAGCGAGACGATTGCCGAAATGACGATGGTCACCGCGAGCGTGATCGCGAACTCGTGGAAGAGGCGGCCGACGACATCGCCCATGAAGAGCAGCGGAATCAGCACGGCGATGAGCGAGACCGTCAGCGAGATGATGGTGAAGCCGATCTGCTTCGAACCCTTCAGCGCCGCTTCGAGCGGCGGATCGCCTTCCTCGACGTAACGCGCGATGTTCTCGATCATCACGATGGCGTCGTCGACCACGAAGCCGGTCGCGATGGTCAGCGCCATCAGCGAGAGATTGTCGAGCGAGAAGCCGCACAGGTACATGATCGCGAGTGTGCCGACGAGCGACAGCGGCACCGACAAGCTCGGAATGATGGTCGCGTAGACGTTCGCGAGGAACAGATAGATGACGAGCACGACCAGCACGACGGACAGCGCGAGTTCGAACTGCACGTCGCGCACCGAAGCGCGGATGGTCGTCGTGCGGTCCGTGACGACGCGCACGTCGAGCGCGGCCGGCAGCGATTGCTGCAATTGCGGCAGGATTTTCTTGATGCCGTCGACCACCGCAATCACGTTCGCGCCCGGCTGACGCTGCACGTTCAGGATGATCGCGGGCGTCGAATCGACCCATGCGCCGAGCTTCGTGTTCTCCGGCCCCTCGACGATGCTCGCGACGTCCGTCAGCATCACCGGACGGCCGTTGCGATACGCGACGACCGCGCTCTTGTACGCGTTCGCGTCGGTGAGCTGGTCGTTCGCGTTGATGGTGTAGGCGCGCGTCGGGCCGTCGAAGTTGCCCTTCGGCGTGTTGACGTTGAGGTTCGAGATCGTCGTGCGCAGATCGTCGATGTTCAGGCCATACGACGCCAGCGCGCGCGTGTTCGCGCGAATCCGCACGGCAGGGCGATTGCCGCCGCTCACCGATACGAGGCCGACGCCCGCGACCTGCGAGATCTTCTGCGCGAGACGCGTGTCGGCGAGGTCTTGCACTTGTGTCAGCGGCAAGGTTTTGGAGCTGACCGCGAGCGTCATGATCGGCGCGTCGGCGGGGTTCACCTTTGCGTAGATCGGGGGCGCGGGCAGGTCGGACGGCAGCAGGTTGCCCGCTGCGTTGATCGCCGCCTGCACTTCCTGTTCGGCGATATCGAGCGGCAAATCAAGGCTGAACTGCAGCGTGATGACCGATGCGCCCGCGGAGCTTTGCGACGACATCTGGTTCAGGCTCGCCATCTGCCCGAACTGCTTTTCGAGCGGCGCCGTGACGCTCGACGTCATCACGTCGGGCGACGCGCCCGGATAGAACGTCTGGACCTGGATCGTCGGATAGTCGACGGCGGGCAGCGCCGAGAGCGGCAAAAAGCGCAACGCGACGAGGCCGACCAGCATGATCGCCGCCATCAGGAGCGCCGTGCCGACCGGACGCAGAATAAAAATGCGGGATGGATTCATGCTTTCGAATTGCGCTTACTGCTGCGATTGCTGACGCCGATGACCGCCGTGGCGCGCACCCGACGCCGCCGAAGCCGGCGCCGCAGCCGACGCGCCCGATGCACCCGACGCGCCCGATGCCGCTTTCGCCTTTTCAGCCGGAATCGTGATTTTCGCGCCTTCCTTCAGGCGGTCCGAGCCGTCGATGACCACGCGCTCGCCGACTTGCAGTCCGGATTTGATGCTGGTGCGCTCGCCGTCGACCGGGCCGGTTTTCACGTTGCGCACGGTGACGGTGTTATCCGGCTTCACGACGTACACGAACGCGCCCGACGAACCGTTGAGCACCGCCGGCGTCGGCACGATGGTCGCGTTCTTGATGACATCGACGAGCAGCTTCGTGTTCACGAACTGATTCGGGAAAAGCATGCCTTCCTTGTTGTCGAAGGTAGCGCGCAGCTTGACGGTGCCGGTCGTCGTGTCGATCTGGTTGTCGACGGTCTCGAGATAGCCCGCTTCGAGCGACGTGGTATTCGCACGGTCATACGCCGTGACCGACATCTTCGTGCCCGCGTGCAGCGGCTTGAGAATCGCGGCGAGATTGTCTTCGGACGTGGTGAAGATCACGCTGATCGGCTGCAACTGCGTGATGACGACGACGCCGTTCGTGTCGCCCGTCGTCACGTAGTTGCCCGGATCGACCTGACGCAAGCCGACGCGCCCCGACACCGGCGCCGTGATGCGCGCGTAGGTCAGATCGAGCTTGTAGGTATCGACGTTGGCCTGATCCGACTTCACCGCGCCTTCGTACTGCTTGACGAGCGACGCCTGCGTGTCGACCTGCTGTTTCGCGATGGAATCCTGCGAGAGCAGCGTCTGATAGCGCTGCAGGTCGAGGCGCGCGGTCTGCAGCAGCGCCTGGTCTTTCGCGAGCGTGCCCTCGGCGTTGCGCAGCGAGATTTCATACGGACGCGGATCGATCTGCGCGAGCACGTCGCCCTTCTTGACCATCTGGCCTTCCTTGAACGCGACATCGACGAGCGTGCCGTTCAACTGCGTCTTGACCGTGACGTTCGCGAGCGGCGTCACGGTGCCGAGCGAATTGATGACCACAGGCATTTCGCCTTGCGTGACGGTCGCGACATGCACCGGCTGCGGCTGATTCATCGGATTCGGCATGCCGCGCCTTCCGCCTTGACGGGCTTCCGGCGCGCCGCTCGTGCCGCCGCTCTCGCCGCGATTCCACGGATGCCACCACGCAACTGCGCCGGCGACGATCAGGATCGCGACGATGAGCGGCACGACCCGGCGCCGCCGCGGCGCGGGTTCGATGGCGGCAGGCGTCGGAGGCGTCGGGCGCGAGTGCCCTGGGGGATTCTTTTGGTCGTCCATCGGTTCGGAGGCTGGTCTTTCAAATCTGTTCGGAGCGCGGACGGGCGGCGGTCACGGTTCAAGCGCCAGACGATGCGCCGCGCGCATGAACCGAGACCGAAGCGGAGGCCGTGAATGACGCGGGGCCGTTGAAAGCGGCTGGAAAGGCTGCCTGTCGAGCCAGGCGAGCGATCCGGCGCGACCCCGGTGCGCGCGAAGCATGATGCTACGTCCCGCACCCGAGGGCGTCCACCGGCCTTTCTTTCTGTTGATTACGAGTGTTACACGCGCAACCGGCCGCGCTTTCGAAGGCGTTCGGCCGCGCAGCGGCCGTCGCGTAGTCTAACTGGCGGCGCGCAATAGGTTCGGGGCGTGCGTTCCGCCGATCTCGCGTGTGATCTGCTCGACGCAATCGAGCAGGGCGGGCGCGACCTCGTCGATCAATATGTCGCGCGGACACTGATGCGCGGCGCCGCCGCAATTGACCGAATAGCGTTCTTCGGACGGCCCGACGAAGCCCGCCGCGACCGCATTCAATCCGTGATGCCATTCGCCGATGGAGATCGCGAAGCCGAGGCGCAACGCATCGTCGAGGCCGCGTTGCAAGCCGCCCGCGATGGCCGGCCAGTCGTCGCCGGATGCGATCTGCAAGCTGCCGATCAGCGCACGCCGATCCGCGTCGGACAACACCGCGAGATACGCGCGTCCGACAGCGGTGCGGCTCAGGTCCATCCTGCCGCCGACTTCCAGCCGCGACACCAGAACGGCGGACCGCGGCCGAATGGCATCGATTACAACCATCTCCAAACGATCGCGCACGGCGAGGTGCACCGAGAGACCAGTGCGCTCGGCGAGACGGATAAGAAACGGGCGCGCTCGAGCGCGAATATCGAAATTACGTAAGAATCCGTTGCTCAGTTCGAGAACGGACGCCGTCAGCACGAAGCGCTCGCTGTCGGGCAAGCGGTGCAGCAATCCGGCGCCGACGAGCGTCGCGGTGATCCGGGATATCGTGGGCTTCGGAATTCCCGTCCAGTCGGTCAGTTCGCGATTGCTCACCGGCGCGTCCGCGGCGGCGATCCGGCGCAGCACATCGAGCCCGCGGGCGAGCGCGGTGACTTCCTCGCCGTCCTTCTCCCGGGCGCGTTCGCGGCCCACCGACGGTTCGTTTTGCATAGGCATTCGTTAAGTGAAACATCGTTTTGTTTGATGACCTGGCGCAATTCTACAAGGCCAGCACGAGAAACTTGCAAACGATGCAAACCTTCAGAATAAGCTGTACCCGCAATGAAACTTTTATGTGTTTCGGTGCATGTTGAACGAAACTTGGGCAGTTGCCCGGACCGCGAGATTTTGCTTGACTTGAGCAGCGATCCCGGAAAAAATGGAACCGAATTTCGAAACCCGGGGTGACGTGCGCTTCAGCGCTTACCGCCCGAGCTTCGGAGACAGGCTCTCAGGTTCTAGCACGGCCCTCGGAATGGCTAGAACTTTTAAGGCGCTACGGAAACGTAGCGCCTTTTTTTTCGTCCGTGCGTTCGTCGAAAGTCTTGGCGCGAATATACCGGAAAGCGCGGGGGAGCCGGGTCTCGTCGTTCGGACGTCGAAAGGAAATGATGGGGAGAGAAGCGGCAGTCATCTTCGCTGCCGAAAGCAAAACGCGGCGCAATGTGCGCCGCGCTGGGAGATCAATACATGTTCGCAAACACGCGTGGCTGCCGAAGCAAGCGTTTGCCGCGCCCGATCCAGTAGACCGCTGCGCACACCAGCAATAGCGCGACCGAGTACACGACGAGCGGCGAAATTCGTTCGGGCGCGGGCGGGCTCGTCGCGATGAGCAGAGCCGCGAAGAATGCAGCGCCCGCCTGACAGAAAGCGCGGTGAGCGAGACTGCGACGCATGCGTGGAGTGGTGAAGCGGGAGACAGGGGCGCGAGTGAACGGCTCGAAGAGCATCAACCCTGCGACAAGGGCGACGGCGACATTCATGAAGAGCATGGTGCGAGACTTCGTGGGAGGCGGGACGGCGGCAAATATATGCCAACCGTATAGGTGCCAAAACCAGAAGTCTCCGAAATGTAGAGGGAAAATTCTATTCGCCGCTCACCGCGGGTAAATCGTTTGCGCCAGCTATATGTAAGGCTGGCGCACCCCGTTGACCAGAGGCGAGGTTCCCCTGCGATGCAAGGTTTCAAAGTTCGATTCGAGTGCCGAGCAGCGCCAGGAATTGTCCGATCCACGCCGGATGCGCGGGCCATGCGGGCGCGGTGACGAAATTCGCATCGGTGATGGCCTCATCGACGGCGATATCGGCGTAAGTCGCGCCCGCGAGCCGCACTTCGGGCGCGCACGCCGGGTACGCGGAAATGCGCCGCCCTTCGATCACGCCCGCCGCCGCGAGCAATTGCGCGCCGTGGCAGACCGCGGCGATCGGCTTGTTCGCCTGCGCGAAGTGCCGCACGAGTTCGAGCACGCGATCGTTCAGGCGCAGATATTCCGGCGCGCGGCCGCCTGCGATCGCGAGCGCGTCGTAACGGGCCGGATCGATGTCGTCGAAGCTCGCATTCAGCGTGAAGCGATGTCCCGGCTTCTCCGTATAAGTCTGATCGCCTTCGAAATCGTGGATCGCCGTCTTCACGGTGTCGCCGCGCTTTTTACCGGGGCACACCGCATCCACCGTATGGCCGACGGCCTGCAACGCCTGAAACGGAACCATCGTTTCATAGTCCTCGGCGAAATCGCCGGTGAGAAACAGAATCTTCTTGGCAGCCATCGCTAACCTCGTCAGGGAATGGGTTGTCGGATGCTCGATGCCGCGCGCCGCTCCATCGCGCTCGCGCCGCGCGGATCAGTCTACTATTCGCGCCGCGCTTCGCATGTGACGGCGCGAAGCGACGCGCACCGACAGCGTATGATGGGCGCGAGTTTCGAGACGAAGGAAGGTATCACCATGCAGATGACTCCCATGACCCGCATCGCCGTGACGCTCGCCGCGCTGGGCGTGCTGGCCGCGTGCGAGAAGCACGACGCAACCGCGGGGCAGGCCGCGAGCGCTCTCAACAATCTGGCGAGCCAGACGAGCCAGAAGTTCGACCAGGCGGCGAGCTACGTCGGCCAGAAGGTCGATGCCGCGAAACAATCGGCGCAGCAGAACATCGACAGCGCCGGATCGATGCCCGATGTCTCCGCGAGCAGCGTCGCCGCGACGGCGCGATCGAACTTCGACAGCGCGGCGAGCGCGACGAACGCCGCGATCAACAATGCCGCGAGCGCGACGGGCGCGGGCTTGCAATCGGCGGGGCGCAAGCTGCAGGAATGGTCCGCGCAGTCGGGCGGCGCGTCGAATCCGCAAGCGAGCGCGCAAGGCTCGGTCGCCGGACCCACGTCCGAGTCCAGCGGCGCGCGCACCGAGATGGATAAATAGAGATGTTTCGTCTGAAAAATCAACGCAGAAGCGCTTAACATTCGGTTACGTCCGCTTTGGGCGGCCTCCCTGTTATAGCCGCTAAACTGGCGGACTTTCAGAAATCGAGACCGTTATGAAGTCACGCAAGCTCGCGCCGCGAAGCGCGGCGGCGTCTGGCGCGATCTCCTGGATGGCGGCGTGCGTGCTGTTGCGCGCCGCACTCGCGCGCCACGCTGCGCGCGCGTTTTCGCTTGCAATGTCGTCGATGCTCGCCGCGCTGGCCGCGTCGATCGTGTTCGCCTCGCCTGCCGTCCAGGCCGCACAGGCCCTCACGCTGCCCACGTTCCAGGAACTGATCACGCCGGCCGCGCCCGCATCCGCACCGGATGCCGCGTCGGCGCCCGCGATGTCCGACGCCGAGATGCTGCGCTCGCTCGACAACATCATCGCCACCCTCGATAGCGACAAGCAGCGCACGGCGCTCGTCGCGCAGCTCAAGCATCTGCGC
Source organism: Caballeronia sp. ATUFL_F1_KS39 (assembly GCF_023630985.1). Classification (NCBI taxonomy): domain Bacteria; kingdom Pseudomonadati; phylum Pseudomonadota; class Betaproteobacteria; order Burkholderiales; family Burkholderiaceae; genus Caballeronia; species Caballeronia sp. ATUFL_F1_KS39. The sequence goes on from NZ_JALQDZ010000005.1 coordinate 11,976, forward strand.
GATGCGAAGCGCGCCGCCGATTCCACCGCTCCGGCATCCGGTGCCGCGGCGGCCTCCGCGACGGCGGACACCGCCGCGAGCGGCACGGCTGCGGGCGCACAGCCGACTTCGGGAACGACGGCATCGTCGGTCGTGGCGACCATCGCGCAGAACGCGGGCTTGCTGGGCGCGATCGCGTCGGCGCTCACGAACATCGAGGCCGACGTGAAGCGCGGCAAGACGCCTATCGCCTATTGGGTCGGACGCTTCAACGCCGCCGGCAACGAGCTTTTCACGATCGTCACGAGCCAGAGCCGCGAATCGTTCGGCCGCACGCTCTTCAACTATTTCGCGACGCTCGCGGGCTGGGGCGCATGCGCGATGGCGCTCGTCTATCTGCAGCGGCGCGTGCGGGCGCGATTCGGCATCGACAGCGGCCTGCATTCGAACCCGACGACGCGCGAACTGCTGCTCTTCACGCTGCGCCGCGTCGCGCCGTACCTGTTCGCGTTCCTCGCGGCGCTCACGTTCACGCACTACATGCCGCTGTCGCTCGGCCGCACGCTCGCGATGGTCACCGCTTACGCAATCGTCGCGGGCGCGGTGTTCTCCGCAATCTGTCTCATCATGTTCTCGCTGTTCGGCTCGGCGCACCGGCGCGTCGCGGTGAACCTGCTCATCGGCCGCGCGCGGCGGCTTCTCTTTCTGATCGGCACGCTCGGCGCGCTCGGCGACGCCGCCGCGAATTACGACGTCGCGCAGCAGCTCGGCACCAATCTCTCCGCGCTGATCTCGACGTGCGCGAACATGGGCGCCGCGGCGCTCACCGCGTATTTCGCGCTCGCGTTCCAGCGGCCCGTCGCGCATCTGATCCGCAGCCGCACGTACGAGCAGCGCAACACGCGCAAGGCCGCGACCGAGACGTTCGAAGTGGTCGCGTCGCTTTGGCAGTTGCCGCTGCTGCTGCTCGCGTCGGCGTCGGTCGTGGCGACGCTCATGGGCATCGGTACGTCGGAGAACGTGCTGCAGATGGCGATCGCCACCGCGGGCCTGCTCGTCGTCGCGTTCTTTCTCTCGGCGATCGTCGTGCGTATCACGCGGCCCAAGTCGAGAAAACCGCGCCGCCAGTCGGCGTATGTGCGCAGGCTCGTCAAGTTCGTCGGCACGATGATCGTGGTCGGCGTCTGGCTCGTGTTCCTCGAATTGTCGTCGCGTTTCTGGGGATTCTCGCTCGCGCACATGGCCGAGGAGAGCGTCGCCGCGCGCGGCATCACGCACGCGGTCGGGATGATCGTGCTGACGTTCTTCGTCGTCTGGCTGATCTGGATTCTGATCGACACGGGCATTCAGGAAGCGCTCAGGCCCGACGCGGCGCGGCGCGGCGGACGCGGCCCGAGCATGCGCGCCCGCACGATGCTGCCGCTCGTGCGCAACGTGGTGTTCGTGTTCCTGCTGACGGTGGCCGCGATCGTCACCGCCGCGAATCTCGGCCTGAATGTGACGCCGCTGCTCGCGGGCGCGGGCGTGATCGGCCTCGCGGTGGGTTTCGGCGCGCAATCGCTCGTGGCGGATCTGATCACCGGGCTTTTCATCATCATCGAGGACACGATTTCGGTCGGCGATTCGATCGAGGTCGAAGGCGGTCACGCGGGCATCGTCGAAAGCCTGACGATCCGCACCGTGCGCCTGCGCGACGGCCAGGGCGCGATCCACGCGATTCCGTTCTCGCAGATCAAGACGGTGAAGAATCTGTCGCGCGATTTCGCGTACGCGGTGTTCGAGGTGCGCGTGCCGTTTTCGGCGGACGTCGACCAGGTCACGCAGATGATTCGCGAAGTCGGCGCGGATCTGCTGGACGATTTCCGCTATCGGCTCGAAATGCTCGGGCCGGTCGAAGTGTGGGGACTCGACCGCTTCGATCCGAACTGGATGGTCGTGAAAGGGCAGATCAAGACGCGCCCGTTGCAGCAATGGAGCGTCGCGCGGGCGTTCAATCTGCGTATCAAGCGCAAGATGGACGAAGCCGGCATCGAGATTCCGGTTCCGCAGATGCACGTGCAAATGACGCGCGACGCGATGTCGGGCGCCGACGCCGAAGGACGCGAGCGCGCGCGGCGCATCTGGACGGGCGAGGCGCCGGCGCCGGTGGAAGAGGAAGAAGAACTCGCGGCCGGGCCGGCCTCTGTGCGCGAGACGAAGATCGCCGCAGCCGCGGCCCGCGACGTTTCGCACGAACCCCAGCCGGCGCCGCCGCCGACCGATCAATCCGTGCAGATTCCGCCGCAGATTCCGACCGCGTCCGAGCCGGGGAAGGGCTGAGCTTTTTTCAGGCGGCGAGCAGATCGTTGACGTGTGTGGCGATCTGCTCGCCCGCGACGCCGTAGACATGCAGCGATACGGCGCGCGCGGCGGCATCGGCGGGATTGCCGAGCTGATGAATCGCGCCGCGTCCCGCATCCACATAGGACACCGCGCCCGGCGCGCGCGGATGACGCCGCGTCTCGATCGCGCGATGGGCGACTGCATCCCAGCGATAAAGCGTTTCTTCGAGCGCGCCATCGATCACCGCATAGCCGCACCATGTCCGATGACCATGCACCGGGCTCGCTTGCCCCGGCTCCCAGACGAGCGCGGCGATCGCGTAACGGTTGAGCGGGTCGGCGGCGAGCAGATGACGGCAATAGTTCCGCGGATCGCTCACGCGCTGATCGGGGCGCAGCAGACCCGGATCGGCGATCGCGCGTTGCAGCGCGAGGCGCACGCGCTCGCCGAACGACGCGCGCGAATCCGCTTCGGCGGCGGCGAATGCGGCGTCGATTTCGCGGCACAGTCGTTCGAGCGCGGGGTTTCGGAACGCGGCACAATCGGCGGCCGGGGAAGCCGCCAAAGCCGATGAAGAGGGCCGCGCCAGGCGGCTGACATGTTCGAGTCGCATAGTGGATGAGCCGTCGCGTCGTTGTTGTTCGATCCGCTCATTTATACCGGCTTGCCTCCAGAATTAGTTTCCATATAATTCCGCTCGACCATCAAGAAATAGAATAATTTCCTATAAGGGGTGCAGCATGGGAATGGACCTCATCGACCGCAAGCTGCTCGAATTGCTTCAGCAGGATGTGACGATGCCCATCGCGGAACTCGCGCAGCGCGTGAACCTTTCGCAGACGCCGTGCTGGAAACGCGTGCAGCGTCTGAAAGAGACGGGCGTGATCCGCGCGCAGGTTGCGTTGTGCGATCCGAAGAAGCTGGGCGTCGGGACGACGGTGTTCGTCGCGGTACGCACCAACCAGCACACCCAGACCTGGGCCGACGATTTCACGCGCGCCGTGCGCGATATTCCGGAAGTGGTCGAGGTGTACCGGATGAGCGGCGAGACCGATTATCTGTTGCGCGTCGTGGTGTCGGATATCGACGACTACGATCGCGTCTACAAGCAACTCATTCGCGCCGTGCCGCTGTATGACGTGAGCTCGAGTTTCGCGATGGAGCAGATCAAGTATTCGACGGCGTTGCCGGTGCGCCCCACGCTCGAACCCTGAACCGCCGACACATAAGAAAAGCCGCCCGGGCGGGCGGCTCAACACGTCCGGTCACTAGGTATCCCGGGATTGCCCCTTTAGCCCTTCCCGGGATCGGACGCGCATGGAATCGTGACTAGTATCGTCAATCGGACGGGCCGCGTTCAAGCGCGCGCGTGCAGCAGAGAATTTCGCGATGGCGGCGCGGGTTGCGAAACGACGATGGGCGCCCCGCAATCCAACTGAAACCCAACCCGAGTACCATAGCGGGTTCTTCCCGACACGCCGCCACGAATCCATTCATGAGCCACGACCCCCGCGATCCGCGCCGCCCGGACGGTACGCCGAAAAAGAATCCGACCCGCGCCGTCAGCGTGTTCATCGTCGTCGTGGTGCTGATCGTGATCGGCACGATCCTGTTCAACGCGATCCGCGAGAAGCGCGAGTTCGACGAGGAAAACGCGCAGCCATCCGCGGCGAGCGACGTGCGGCCCGCCGTGCCGGCGGTCGGCGCGTCGCAGTAGGCACGCGTCAAACCGGCAGGCGAATCTGCGCGGCGTCCTTCTCGATCAGCGATGACGCCGTCAGCATCTGCTTGCATTGATGCGCGAGCAGCTTGAGATCGTGAAGCGCATCGGCGGGCAGCGACTGCGCGCGCTCTGCATCGACGACCATCTTGTCCAGATCGCGCCGCAGTTGCTTGAGCGCGTCCGCGTGAGCGGGCGGCGCATCGGGCTTGGCGGCGCCGGGCAGTTCGCCCTCGGCCTCGGCGAGATTGTCGCGCACGATCCCGAAGGTGCGCTGCACCGGCTCGAACGGCTGACCGCCCACCTCGTTGAGCGATTGAAGCAGCGGCGCGGCGGCGGTGATCTGCGAGGCGAGCACATGGCTCTGCACGAGCAGATCGTTCAATTCGGCGGCATACCTTTGCTGCGCCTTGGGCTCCAGCATCATGCGCTGGAACGCCTGCGCGAGATTGGCGAACGCGATATGCACGTTCTTGCGCGCGAGCCGGTAGCGGAAGTCGCGGTCGAGCGCCGTGGCGGTCACCGTCGCCGCGGCGGATGCGCCCTTGCTCGCCGTGGCCGCCGTGCTCTCGCCGATGCTCACCGACGATAAACGCTGCGCCGTCGCGCTCGCGGCTTTCATCGCGGAATCGGCGGCGGGCGGCAGCGTGGCGGCCATCGGCTCGACCGGTTCGCTGACCGCTTCCGCCGTGATCGTCACCGTTTGCGCGGGCGTCGCCACGGCCGACGACGTCGCCGCCACTGCACCCGCGTTCGCATCGGCGAACACGGCGCGATCGACCGGCGTTTCGGCCGCCGGCGCGTGAACCGCAGCCGCGCGCGCCTTGTCGGTCTGCGTCCCGCGCCACCACCAGCTCGCTTCGAGATAATTGCGCGTCGCGGCGAGCAGATCCTTCACGGGCTTGCCCATCAGCCGATATTCCCAGTACGGAAACAGATGACTCGCCGCGATCGCGATCGCGCAGCCGACGACGGTGTCGATCGCGCGCTCGCCGATGATCCGCATGTTGCCCGGCGCGAGCAGATGGAACATCAGCAGCACATACGACGACGTGAACACGACGCTCGCCGCATAGTTGAAAAGCAGGAGGCTGTAGCTCATCACCATCGACGCGAACATCACGACGAGCAGGATATGCGGCTCCTTGAAGAACAGGATCAGCGCGATGGTCACCGCACAGCCGATCGCCGTGCCGATGATCCGCTGCGTGTTGCGCTGCTTGGTGAGCGAGTAGCCGGGCTTCAGAATGATGACGGTCGTCATCACGATCCAGTACGCGTTCGTGAGCGGCAAGAGACGCCCGAGCCAGAAGCCGATACCCACGGCGATCGTCACGCGCAGCGCATGCCGGAAACTCGGCGACGACATCGTGAGGTTCGAGAATATCTGCATGAACGGCACGCGCCGGCTCGATATGAAGCGCGACAGCGCGTGGTCGATCTGCACTTCGGTTTCGGTGACGCTGGGTTCGTCGCGCGTGCGGCGGCGCATCTTGTCGATGAGACGCGTCGCGCTCCACAGACGCCTGAACACGGCGGCCGCCGCCGCGTACGCTTCGGGATTCTTCTCCGGCAGCCCGTGCTTGCGCATCAGTTCCAGTTCGTATTCGATCGCGCGCAGTTCGGCCTTCATGCTGATCTGCCGGCCGGCCGCCTTGTTCTGCAGCACCGCGAGCCCGATTTCCTCGAGATCCGCGCTCGCCTTGCGCATCAGGTCGCGATAGAAGATCAGCACGTCGGAGCCGGCGAACGTCTTTCTCACGAGCGGATAGTCCGTATGCGCGCCGACGAAGAACTCGTGCAGATCGACCACGTTGATGAACAGATTGAAGAGCCGCGCGCGCCGCGCGTTGAGCTTGCCGCTCTTCACCTTCGGCAAGTTGCGCAGCACGATGTCGCGCGCCGCTTCCTGCCGCTCGACGGCCGCAATCTGCTTTTCGATGAGCACGCGATAACACTCGTCGAGATCGGCGTCGCTGTCGTAGAACTCGGCGCGCGCGAGCAGATACTCCGCGCAACTGAAGATGCTTTCGGCCAGCGCCTGCTGCTCGATGCGATAGACGAGCAGCCGTGAGACCAGCGTCGCCCAATACGTGTACCAGAGGCCGCCCAGCAAAATCCACGATGCGTTGATGAGCGCCTGCATCGGCGTGAAATGCTCTTCCAGCGTGACGACCATCATGAAGAGCGTCGCGAAGCTGATCTGCGGCCAGCGATTGCCGTACACGACGATCAGCGACAGCACGAAGGTCAGCGGCACGATGGTCAGCCAGAGCGTGATCGGATTCGCGGTCGCGATGCCCGTTGCGAGCGCCGCAAGAAAGCCGATCACCGTGCACGCGAGCATCTCGTTGTGCTTGTGCCTGAGCGGGCCGGGCATGTCGACGACGCACGCACCGAGCGCGCCGGTTGCGATCGTGAAACCAAGCTCGCGATTGTGAAAGACGGTGAGCATCAGGACGGCGGGCAGCGATACGCCGAGCGCGATGCGCAACCCGCCAAAGAAATACTGGCTGTAAATGAACTTCCTGATTTCGAACGAATAGCGCATCGACTTCCTGTTTTACGCTCGTTGACGTCATGGAGACGAAGCGAGAATCGAGTCTAACCCAACTCACCCGGGCTTCGACCCTCGGCCATTCGGCCAGGTTCTCGGCGGCACGTCCGCTTTGTTATGCTGGCGCATTAGCTGACAAAGCTTTTCAAATCGCGCGCCGGTGAAGCTTTCACAGACCGCATAGCAAGCCGCTTTCCATGCTCGAACTCTTCTATTCGAATCGTCACGAGACGCTCGCCGCAGCGCTCTTCGAAGACCTCGACGCGTTTGCGATGCGCGAGGGCGATCCCTTCGCGCGCGAGTCCGTCATCGTGCCGAGCGCGGCGTTGCGGCGCCGGCTCGAACTCGATATGGCGGAGCGCTTCGGCATCTGCGCGAACGTCGACTTCTGTTATCTCGCGCAATGGCTGTGGGCGCAGATCGGGCGCGTGCTGCCGGTGCCCGCGCATTCGCCGTTTTCGCCGGACCGGCTCGCGTGGCGTTGCTATCGGCTCTTCGAAGATCCATCGTTCGGCGATTCGGCGCGGCTATCGACGTATCTGAACGCCGCCGACGATTCCATGCGCTACGAACTCGCGCGGCGCATCGCGACAGTCTTCGATCACTATCTGACGTATCGGCCCGAGTGGCTCACGCATTGGCAGGCGGGTGGCTCGATTCTCACGGGAAGCAATGCCGAAATCGACGCGCGCGGCCCGCGTCTTTCTGGCGCGAACGACATCCAGCGCGAGGACGAGCGCTGGCAACGAGCGCTCTGGCGCGCACTGCTCGAAGACCTGTCCCGCGATGCGAACGGCGACGAGAAAGACCCGACGCCGCCCGCATACCGCTTCCTCGCCGGTTCCCCCGGCTTCGATCTCGATACGGTGATGCGCGCGCAATGGCCGAGCCGCATCAGCGTGTTCGCCTTGCCGACGATGCCGCCGCTGCACATCGCGCTCTTGCGCGAGCTGTCGCGCTGGATCGACGTGCGCGTCTATGCACCGAATCCTTGCCGCGAGTTCTGGTTCGACATCGTGAGCGAGGCGCGCGTCGAGCAACTCGAATTGAAGGGCGAGGCGGACTATCAGGAAGTCGGTCATCCGCTGCTCGCGGAGTGGGGCCGGCAGACGCAGGCGCAACTGCACATGCTGCACGAATTGACCGAGAGCGCGGCGTCGAGCGAGCGGCAACTGTACGAGAACAATCCCGCGCCTACGTGGCTCGCGCGTCTGCAAAACGGCATCCTCGCGCTCGATGAAGACAGCGCCGAGCCGCAGCCCGAGGACATCGTCGAGAACGGCATCGAAGTGCATGTTTGTCACAGCCTGTCGCGCCAGCTCGAAGTGCTGCACGATCGCTTGCTCGACTGGTTCGACGATATCGAAGGGCTGGAGCCTTCGGACGTGCTCGTCGCGTTTCCGGATCTCGCAGTCGCCGGGCCGCTCATCGACGGCATCTTCGGCACCGCGCCCGCGGGCGCGAGCAACGAGCGCCGGCGCATTCCGTATCGGATTACCGGCCTGCCGCCGTCGCAGGCGAATCCCGTCGCGCGCGCGCTCATCGACTGGCTCGCGCTCACGGAACGCAGCGTCGGCGCGCCCGAGCTCGTCGAATGGCTGCGCGTGGATGCGATCGCGGCGCGCTACGGCATCGACGCCGCCGCGCTCGAAACGGCGCAGGCGTGGCTCGCGGCGGCGGGCGCGCGGCGCGGCCTGCGTCCCGACGACGTGACGGCGGACGACGTGCCCGCCGCGCGTCACACATTCGCCGATGCGCTCACGCGGCTCTATCTCGGCTATGCGCTGCCGGGCGGCGGCGCGCCGGTCGCGGATTGGCTGCCGATCGAAGGGGCGAACGGGTCGGAGGCCGAATTGCTCGGCCGTCTCACGCGCTTCGTCGACGACATCGACGCGTTCGCCGAACGCATCGCGAGAGCGCGCACCGCGCGCGCCTGGGGCGATCTGCTGCTCGACGCGCTGGAGCGTTTTTTCGATGCGGGCGTCGCGTTCGCCGACGCCGTCGGCGACGTGCGCCGCGCGATCGATTCGCTGATCGCCGCAATGGACGAGGGCGCGGGCGAGACCGAAGTATCGGCCGCCGTGATCCGCACCGCGCTCACCGATACGCTCGACGATCCAGCGCGCGGCGGCGTGCCCTGGGGCGGCGTCACGTTCTCGTCGCTGACGAGCTTGCGCGGGCTGCCGTATCGCGTCGTGTGTCTGCTCGGCATGGACGACGGCATGCTGCCGAGCCTCGCGCGCGCCGACGAGTTCGATCTGATGGCCCGCTTCGGCAAGCTCGGCGACCGTCAGCGCCGCGACGACGAGCGCAATCTGTTTCTCGATCTCACGCTCGCGGCGCGCGACCGGCTGATGATCGCGTACACGGGCCGCAGCATCCGCGACAACGCCGTGCTGCCGCCCGCCGCGCTCATCGACGAACTGCTCGACTACCTCGCGCAGTCCGTCGCGGGCAAGCACGCGGCGCCGGACGAACTCGCGAACGCGCGCGCGCGCTTCGTGTTCGAGCATCCGCTGCAGCCGTATGCGCCCGAGTATTTTCGCGACGATGGCAGGCTCTTCACTTACGAACCCGAGCGCGCCGAACTCGCTCGCGCTTTGGAGTCGGGCAAGTCGCAGCCCGTCGCGCGATTCTTCAGCGCGCCGTTGCCGCCGGAAGACGACGCGCAGACCGTCGCGTTCGACGACTTCGTGCGCTTCTGGCGGCATCCGGCGCGCTCGCTGTTGCGCGACCGCCTGGGCATTGCGCTCGTCGATGCCGAGTCCGAACTCGACGACACCGAGCCGTTCGAGCTCGGCTTCGCGGGCCGCGATGCGCTCGCCGCGCGCGTGCTGCCGGCGCTGCTCGACGCCGCCGACGATGGCGAGCGCGCCGCGCGGGAACTCGCAAGACGCGTCGCGCGCGCGAGTCCCGAAATGCCGGGTGGCGCGACGGGCGGCGTGTGGCAGGCGCGCGAACTGCACGCGCTCGGGCAACTGGCGGAGCGCGTGCGGGCATCGACGTCGGCGGGCGTCGAACGTCTGCCGTTCTCGCTGGACGTGAGGCCACGCTGGCCCGACACCGCGGGCATCGCGCTATTCGGCGCGCACGACGATTCGCTCGTCGACGTCCGTCCGATGGCGCTCGTCGGCACGTTGAACGCGCTGACGCCGCAAGGCCAGGTGATCTATCGCTACGACGCGCCGCGCGCACGCGATTATCTGTCCGCGTGGCTCGCGCATCTCGCGTACTGCGCGGCGCTGCCCGACGGACCGCGCCGCACGATCTGGCATGGGCGCGGCGCACAATCGGCGGATTTCGAACTGATGCCCGTCGCCGATCCGCTCGCGCATCTCGCCGCGCTCGCGTCGCTCTATCGCGCGGGACGCCGCATGCCGCTGCGCTTCTTTCCGAAGAGCGCGTGGCTCAAGGTGAAGGAGGGCGATTCGAAAGCGCAGGCCGCGTGGGAATCCGAGCGCACGCACGCCGAATCCGACGATCCGGTGTTTCGCATCGCCTTTCGCGGCGCGGACCTCGCACTCGACGACGCCTTCGCCGCGCTCGCGCGCATCGTGTTCGAACCGCTCGTGCAACATCTGCGGAGCGGCGCATGACCAACCTGACTTCATCTCTGGACAACATCGGCGTGCAGGAACTCGACGTCTTCTCTTGCGCGCTCGACGGCGTCAATCAGATCGAGGCTTCCGCCGGCACCGGCAAGACCTGGAACATCTGCGCGCTCTACGTGCGGCTGCTGCTCGAAAAGCGCCTGTCCGTCGAGCAGATTCTCGTCGTCACGTTCACGAAGGCGGCGACCGCCGAGCTGCACGAGCGCATCCGCTCGCGGCTCGCGGGCGTTGCGCATGCGATCGAAAACGGCGATGCGGCGGGCGATCCGTTCATCGAGCAACTGTTCGACACGACGCTCGCCGGCATCGACGCAGACGAAGCCGCGAAGCGCCTGCGCATCGCGGTGTCGACCTTCGATCAGGCCGCGATCCACACGATTCACGCGTTCTGCCAGCGCGCGCTGCAGGAAGCGCCGTTCGCCGCGGCGATGCCGTTCGCGTTCGAGATGGAAGCCGACGACAGCGCGTTGCGCTTCGAACTCGCCGCCGACTTCTGGCGCGAGCGCGTCGAGCCGGTGGCGGCGCGCGTGCCGTCGTTCGCGTCGTGGCTCGTCGCGAAGGGCGCGGGTCCGGCATCGCTCGATGCGCAGCTCGCGCGGCGGCTGAAGAAGCCGCTCGCGGCGCTGCGTTTCGGTGACTTCGGCGCCGCGCAAACCGCCGACATGCAGGCGCTCTTCGACCAAGCCTGCGCGTTGTGGCACGCCGAGCGCGACGGCATCGTGAAGCTGCTCTCCGACGCGAAGGATGCGCTGAAAGCGAACAGCTACAGCACGAAGATCGTCGGCGAGGCCATCGAGGCATGGAGCGCCTACTTCGCGGAAGGCGATTGCCACGCGCCGCCGCCCGAGCGGGCGCTCAAGCTCACGGCGACCGCGCTCGCCAAGGGCACCAAGGTCAAGAACACGCCCCCCGCGCACGCCTTCTTCGATCAGGCCGATGCGCTCGCCGCGTCCGCCGCCGCCGCCGAGGCATCGCAGCGCGCGATGTGGCTCGACATCGTGCGTGAATGGCTCGATCACGCGCCTTCGGAACTCGCCGCGCGCAAGCGCGCGCGCCGCGTCGTGTCGTTCGACGATCTGCTGTCGAACCTGCATCACGCGCTCGTGAAGCACGCGTGGCTCGCCGAGGCGTTGCGCGCGCGTTATCCAGCCGCGCTCATCGACGAATTTCAGGACACGGACCCGCTGCAGTTCGCGATCTTCGATCGCGTATTCGCGCCGCACGGGCCGCTCTTTCTCGTCGGCGACCCGAAGCAGGCGATCTACAGCTTCCGCGCCGCCGACCTGCACACGTATCTCGCCGCGCGCGACGGCGCGAGCGCGCGCTACACGCTCGCGGTCAACCAGCGCTCGACGCCGCCGATCATCGAGGCGTGCAACCGTTTGTTCGAGGCGAATCCGTCGGCGTTCATCCTAGATGGGCTCGACTATCAGCCGGTGCGCGCGGGCACGCGCCAGCGCGGACCGTTCGTCGACAACACGCCTGCCGCCGCGTATTCGGACATCGCGGATTTCTGCGTGTGGATGCTGCCGCACGGCGAATCGGTGCTTGTGAAAGCGAATGCGCAGCGCGATGCCGCAGAGGCCTGCGCCGCCGAGATCGCGCGGCTGTTGCGCGGTGCGCAGCGCGGCGAAGTGACCATCGGGAAAGCGCCGCTGTCGGCGGGCGATATCGCCGTGCTCGTGCGGACGCATCGGCAGGGCAGTCTCGTGAAGCGCGTGCTCGCGGCATGGGGCATCGGCAGCGTGGAGCTCGCGCAGGCGTCCGTGTTCGGCTCGCTCGATGCCGAGCAGATCGAGCGCGTGCTCGCCGCCATCGACACGCCGGGCGATCTGCGCCGCCTGCGCGCCGCGCTCGCTACCGACTGGTTCGGGCTCGACGCCGCCGCGCTCTGGCGGCTCGAACACGCGGACGCCGCCGATCCGCACGGCGAGTCGATCGATTCGACGAGCTGGGTCGAGCGCTTCTCGCGCTATCGCACGATCTGGCACGAGCGCGGCTTCGCGGTGATGTGGCGCACGCTCGCTCGCGAGCTGTCGATCGCGACGCCTCTCGTCGCACGGCCCGACGGCGAGCGCCGGCTCACGAACGTGAATCATCTGGCGGAGCTGCTGCAGGCGCGCTCGGCCGAACAGCCCGGCATCGCGCCGACGCTGCGCTGGCTCGCGGCGCAACGCGAGCAGCAGGGCGGCGGCGAGGAAGCGCAACTGCGTCTCGAATCGGACCGCAATCTCGTGCAGATCGTGACCGTGCACAAGTCGAAAGGGCTTGAGTATGGGGTCGTGTTCTGTCCGTTCCTGAACGACGGCGCGTCGCGCGAGGCGTCGAAATCCGGTTTGCCCGATGCGCGCGAGTATCACGACGACGCGGGCGTGGCGGTGCTGCATTACGGCATGGAAGGCGACGAAGACGATCTCGCGAGTGCGGCCATTGCGCGCGAGCAGGCGGCCGAGAGCGCGCGTCTCGTGTATGTCGCGCTGACGCGCGCGGTGTTCCGCTGCTATGTCGTCGCGGGTTCTTATCTGTCGAGCCGGTCGACGAAGGAGTCGCGCCGAAGCGTCCTCAACTGGCTCGTCGCGGGTGGCGGAAAAGACTTCGATGCGTTCTGCGATGCGCCGCCCGAGGAAGCGGAAATCGTCGCGGCGTGGCATGCGGTTGCGGCGCGGTCGCAGGGCGCGATCGGCGTCGCGCCGCTGCCGGTGATCGACACGCGCGAGCCGCTCGAAGCCGACGCGTCCCACGAACACGACATCGCCGCGCGCACGAACCGGCGCATCCTGCGCGATCGCTGGCGCATGGCGAGCTTCAGTTCGCTGATCGCGGCGGGCGCGCGCGACGAGGCGAATCAGGCGCAGCCGGTGGAAGCGCGTCCGGATCACGACGAACTCGCCGCGCTCGATGACACCGCGCGCACGGACGCCGCTTCAAGTGACGAATCGCCGCTCGATCCCGACGACATTCTCGCGTTTCCGCGCGGCGCGGCGGCGGGCGAATGCCTGCATCGCATGTTCGAGCTGGCGGATTTCACCGATGAGTCGAGCTGGCCGGCCGCCGTCGAGCGCGCGCTGCACGAGCATCCGACGCCCGCGCCGGAAGCGCTCGCGCCGCGTCTGCGTCCGATGATGCTGCGTCTCATCGGCGACACCGTGAGGAGCGAAATCGCGCCCGGCATGCGGCTCGCGACCATCCCGACGACGCGCCGCATGAACGAACTGGAGTTCCTGTTCCCGGCGGATTCGCTCGATTTCAGCGCGTTGCGGCGTCTGCTCGCGGCGCACGGTTTTCCCGACGTCGCGCTGGAGGCGGGCGCGTTGCGCGGATTCATCAAGGGTTTCATCGACATGATCGTCGAGCACGAAGGCCGTTTCTGGATCATCGACTGGAAGTCGAATCATCTGGGCGACACCGCTTCCGACTACGCCGCCGCGCCGCTCGCCACGGCAATGGCGGAGCACGCGTATCACCTTCAGGCGCTCATTTACGTGGTCGCGCTGCATCGATATTTGCGCGCGCGGCTCGCGGGCTATGCGTACGACACGCATGTCGGCGGCTATCTGTATCTGTTCGTGCGCGGCGTGCGCCCGGACTGGCGCGACGGTGAAGAAGCGTGCGGCGTGCATCGCGGACGGCCGTCGCTGGAACTGGTCGAGGCGCTCGATCGTTTGATGTCGGGAGGCGCGGCATGAGCACGCTCGATGCAATGCAGGCGACGCGCCCCGTGCCCGCACCCGCCGATGAAAGCGCGGCGCTCGCCGAAGGTTTCGCGCGGCGCATGAGCGCGCTCGCGGCGCGCCTGAACGCAGACGAACGCAGCGTGCTGTGGGCCGAACGCGCCGCGCTCGCGATGAGCCGCGCGACCGCGCAAGGCCATGTGTGCCTGCCGCTCGCCGCGCTCGCGCGCCGTCACGACGCGCGTTTCGACGAGGCGCGCGACGCGCTGCTTGCAAGCGGTGTCGCGTGCCTCGTGCGCGGCGGCGCGCGCGCGGACGCGGCCGACCTGCTGCCGCTCGTCATCGACGAGGACGGGCGGCTTTATCTCGCGCGCTACTTCGACTACGAGCGCAGGCTCGCGTGCTCGCTCGTCGAACGTTCGCGCGATACGCGCATGACCGCTTCGCGAGAGGACATCGCGCGACAGGCCGAACGCATCGCGCGCTATTTCGGCCCGCGCGCGGATGACGACATCGACTGGCAGCGGGTCGCGGCGTTCGTCGCGCTGGCGGGACGGCTGACGATCGTGAGCGGCGGGCCGGGCACCGGCAAGACGACGACCGTCGTCGGCGTGCTCGCGTGTCTGCTCGACGCCGATCCGGACTTGCGCATCGCGCTCGCCGCGCCGACCGGCAAGGCGGCGCAGCGCATGCAGGAGGCGCTCATCGAACGCGCGGACAAGCTGCCGCCCGAACTCGCCGAACGCCTGCCGCGCACGTCGTTCACGTTGCAGCGATTGCTCGGCGTGCAGTCGGACGGGCGCTTCCGGCATCATCGCGACAATCCGTTGCCGTATGACGTGATCGTCGTCGACGAAGCCTCGATGATCGACGTCGCGCTCGCCGCCCATCTGCTCGAAGCCGTCGCGCCGGCGAGCCGTCTCGTGATGCTCGGCGACAAGGATCAACTGTCGGCGGTGGAAGCGGGCGCGGTGTTCGCGGAACTGAGCGCGGAGCCGTCGTTCAGCCATGCGGGCGTGGCGCGCATCGCGGCGGCGCTTTCGGTCGATGCGAAGCGCCTCGAAGCCGCATTGCCGAACGCCGCGCCCATCGACGATTCCGAGGGCTACGGCGATCTCTTCGACGCGAAGGCCGAGCCCGCGCTCACCGATTGCGTCGTGTGGCTGCAGAAGAACTATCGCTTCGGGCTCGATTCGGACATCGGGCGTCTGTCGATCGCAATCCGCAATGGCGACGAACGGGCCGCGCTCGATGCGCTCGATCCATCGGGCGAGCGCGCGGCCGTGCTCTTCGACGATGGCGACGCGACGCTGTCCGAGCGCACCCTCGCGCGTCTCGCGAAAGGCTTCGCGCCGTACGCGGACGCGCTCTCGGCCGTGCTCGACGGCGAGCAAGCGGATCACGCCCGACTCTTCGATGCGCTGAATCGCTTCCGCGTGCTGTGCGCGACGCGCAAGGGGCCGCGCGGCGTCGACGAAGTGAACGCGCGCATCGCGGCGGAAGTGCGCGAGCAAGCGGGCATTGCGCTTGCACTCGGTGCACAGTGGTTCGCCGGACGGCCGGTGATCGTCACGCGCAACGACTACGCGCTCGGGCTTTTCAACGGCGATATCGGCATCGCGCTGCCGGGCGCCGACGGCCTGTTGCGCGTCGCGTTCCGCCTGGCCGATGGCGCGCTGCGCTACGTGTCGCCCGCTGCGCTGCCGCCGCACGACACCGCGTTCGCGCTCACCGTGCACAAGTCGCAAGGCTCGGAGTTCGAGCACGCGGCGCTCGTGTTGCCCGGCGCGTTCGTGCGCGTGTTGTCGCGCGAGCTGGTGTACACGGCGATCACGCGGGCGAAGCGCAGAGTCGAAGTGATCGGCTCGGCGGCGATCTTCGCGCAAGCCGTCCGGGAGCCGACGCGCCGCGACTCCGGGCTGGCCGCGAGAATGCGGCGCCTATCCAGGGAATTCGACCGATGACCATCACCGACAGCCTCGCCGTGCCGCCCAACGAAATCGAGCTGACGGCCGTGCGCGCGCAAGGCGCGGGCGGTCAGAACGTCAACAAGGTGTCGAGCGCGATCCATCTGCGCTTCGACATCCGCGGGTCTTCGTTGCCGGAGCACATCAAGGCGCGTCTGCTCGCGCTTTCCGACAGCCGCGTCACGCGCGAGGGCGTGATCGTCATCAAGGCGCAGGAGCATCGCACGCAGGACATGAATCGCGCGGCGGCGCTCGCGCGTCTCGACGAACTCATCCGCAGCGTGTCAATCACGCGCCGCAAGCGAATCGCGACGAAGCCGACGCGCGCATCGCAGTTGCGGCGCGTCGAAGGCAAGGTGAAACGCGGCGCGATCAAGGCGGGGCGCGGGCCGGTGCGCGGCGAATGACTCAGCTTTGCCACTTCGGCGGCATGTCGACGCGCGGCCCGAAGAACCACGACTTGAGCACGTCGCGTCCGATCACGCGGCCCAGTTCGGCGAACGCACAGTAGTTGCCGATCATCAGCACGAGAAGGATCTGGACGGCCCAGAACTGCGGCCAGTTGATATGCGCGATGAGCGCCTGATTCGCGGCAGCAAGGCCGTGGGTCTCCTTCCAGAAGTCCAGCAGCCGCTCGAGATAGTGCAGGATGCCAGCGATGGCCGTGTAGATCAGCGTTTTCCAGGCGGCGTTCCAGACCAGCGGACGGTCCGGATAGCGGTTGATGAACGGCAGCATGTTGGCGATCAGCACGGACTTGCCGAGAATCAGCGAAGCGACGAGCACCGACATCGACGAGGTCAGCGAAATGCCGGTGCCCATTACCATCAACGCGCGCACGATGGCGACGGCATGCAGGAGGATGAAAAAGAAAACGGTCGGCGGGACCATTTTCATCATTTCATGTTTGAGCTTGGCGAACAGATCGTGCATGACGGCTCCCGGCAAAAGCGCGAAGGATGACGCGGCGCCGCACGGCGTGCAACGGCATCCAAACAATTTCACCCTTGCGGACGATGCCGCCCGCACACCGCCGCTTTTCCCGAAAGCAGTATAGTCAGCGCGCGAATTTTCGCCGTCCGACGAACGGCACGCGTTTCACCACGCCCGTCGCGAGCGCGGTGCCCGCGAGCACGATCGCGCAGCCCGCCATCATGACGAGCGAGACGTGCTCGCCGAGAAAGAGCGCGCCCCACAGAATGCCGAACAGCGGAATCACGAACGTGACGGTCATCGCGCGCGCCGGGCCCGCGACCGCGACCAGATGGAAGTAGATGAAATACGCGATCCCCGTGCAGCCGATGCCGAGCGCGAGCACCGCGCCCCATGCGTGCGCGGAAACCGGCGCGGCGGGCCAGGTAAAGAGCGCGATCGGTGCGAGCGTGAGCGTTGCGCCGATCATGCTGCCGGCCGCGTTGGTCATCGCGTCGACGTCCATCAGATACTTTTTCGCGAAGTTGCCCGCGACGCCGTAAAGCGCCGACGCCGCCAGCGCCGCCGCCGCCGCGAGCATGCCTTGCACCGGCAGCGCGGCGGCTTGCCCGGCGTGCTCCGGCGCGATCTGGTTCCACACCAGCACGAGCACGCCCGCGAAGCCGATCGCCATGCCGATCGTGCGCGCGGTCGTCAGGCGATCCTTGAGCCACAGGAAAGCGACGAGCGCGCCGAACAGCGGCGTCGTCGCGTTGATGACGGACGTGGCCCCGGCCGAAAGCGTCAATTCGGCATACGCGAAGAGACAAAACGGCGCGGCCGAGTTGAGAATGCCGACGGCGAGCAACTGAAGCCAGCGTTTCTTCAGCGTCGCGGCGGTTTGGGCGAGCGGCCGCCGCGAAAGCAGCATCGCGATGAGGAACACGGCGCCGATGCCCACGCGCACGGCCATCAGCGGCGCGACGCCGAACTCGGCGACGCCCACGCGGATGAAGAGAAACGACGCGCCCCACAGGGCGGCGAGGACGATCAGTTGCAGCAGATTGGCGGGTGACATGGCGGGCGGACTTCGCAAGGCTCATCGAAAGTCCGCGCATGTTAGCACCGCGTTCGTCTCAGAAATGGTCCGCCGGACGAAAGCGCAAGAAGCGGGAGAAACAGGAGAAGCGCGAAAGCTCAATGCGGCGGGATCATCCACGTCAGCACGTTTTGCTGCAGCCACACGAGCACGCCGAGCAGGATCGTCAGCAAGATCGAATGCTTGAACGTGCGCGCGAACACGAGGCCTTCCTTGCCTTTGAGCTCGGTGGTCGCGACGCCGGTCGAGATGTTTTGCGGCGAGATCATCTTGCCCATCACGCCGCCCGACGAATTGGTCGCCGCCATCAGCACCGGATTGAGGTTGAGCTGGTTCGCCGCGACGACCTGCAGATTGCCGAAGAGCGCGTTGCCCGACGTGTCGCTGCCGGAGAGGAACACCGCGACCCACCCGAGGAACGCGGACACGAGCGGGAAGAACGGCCCGACCGACGCCACGCCCAGACCGAGCGTGTAGTTCATGCCCGAGTAGTTCATCAGATACGCGAGGCCGACGATCGTCGCGACCGTCAGGATGGCGATGCGCGTCTGCACCCACGTATCGCCGATCGCCGCGACGTATTCGCGCGCGGGCAGCTTCACCATCAACGCGGTGATGATCGACGCGACCAGGATCGCCGTGCCCGTCGCGAGTGGCTGGAAGTCCCAGATCGCGCCGTAAGGCTGCCTGTAGAGCGTAATGTAGACCGCCTTGTCGAGGCCCGGCCACGCGATTTTCACGTCGCCGATCATGAAGATCTTGAGCACCGTCCACACGATCACGACCACCGAGACCACGATCCACGGCACCCAGCCCTGGCCGCCCGGAATCGCCGAACGCGTCGCGCCGGCGCGCTCGACGTTCACCGCGAAGCGCTCGTCCGCGACCGGCTTCCACACGCGCAGGAACGCGATCGTCACGATCAGCGAGACGAGCGACGAAAGCACGTCGGTGAGCGCATAGCTGATGTAGTTCGACGTCACGAACTGCGTCAATGCGAACACGCCGCCCGAGACGAGCAGCACGGGCCAGATACGCATCATGTTGCGAAAGCCCGCGTAGATACCGATCACATAGAAGGGCAGAAAGAGCGCGAAGAACGGCAACTGGCGACCGACCATTTTGGCGAGCGCATCGGTGGGCAGGTGCGTCACTGCGCCGAGCACGGTGATCGGCACGCCGAGCGCGCCGAACGCGACCGGCGCCGTGTTGAAGATCAACGTGAAGGTCAGCGCTTCGAGCGTCGGGAAGCCGAGCAGGATCAAGAGCGAACTCGTGATTGCGATCGGCGTGCCGAAGCCCGAAATCCCTTCGAGCAGCGCGCCGAACGAGAAGCCGATCACGACGAGCACGATGCGCCGGTCGTTCGGCAGGTTATCGACCATCCACACGCGAAACGCTTCGAAGCGCCCCGAGCGTTGGGCGACGTTGTAGAGCAGGATCGCGGCGAAGACGATCCACATGACCGGCCACAGCGCGAACACGGCGCCGGCCGCGACCGAATCGAGCGCGAGCCCGACCGGAAAATGCCAGCCCGCGATGGCGATGACGAGCGCAAGGACCAGCCCCGCGAGCGACGCCTGCCACGCGGGACGGCGCGCCCAGCCGAGCAGCACGAGCACGAGGATGATCGGCAGCGCGGCGACGATGAAGGATGCGAACAGGGAATTGGCGATCGGGGTGAGTAGCTGGTGGAACATCGGGTCTCCTTCGTTCTGTCATGAACCGAAGCGGCGCCAACGCGAAGCCGCGATGCGCGTGGAGTTCGATGTCCGGTCGCCGGCTTAAGCAACCGCATAACGCGCACACTAAGAATAGGGCGCGAAGGGCATGCGTCAAGGCGTGAATGCCCGTCCATTCCGGCCACGGCGTGGCGCGCAGAGGTGAATGGACGTGAAGGGACGCGCCGCTTGCGGGCGCGTCATCGATGCGGACGGAGAAGCACGGACGAGCGCGATCAGCCCTCGGCGACGGCGCTCGGTGCGCTCTCGTCGCGACCGGCCGATGGCGTCTGGCGGAAGACCCACACGGTCAGAAGGCCGAGCGAGGCGAAAATCCACAGCAGGAAAAACACGAAGGCCATCATGTCCGATCCCCCGATACGGAAACGTGCGCGGAACAACGGTTATCGCCGTTGCGACTCGATGCGGGGAAGCTATGTAGCCAAAACCGTGCCAATCATCTGGCGAATAGTGGCGAAGCCTTGTCGGATAAGGAAAGTGCGCCGGCGCACGATGAAGCGCGTCGTGCGCGCGAGCCCGTGTCGAAAGGAAAATGTTGCAGCAGTGTTACGCGGCAAGGCGACAAACGGCTTTTTGTCTCACCTAGCGTATCGCGGCGCGGCGATCAGTGTCCGCGGCCGCCGCCTCCGCCGCCATGCCAACTGCCGCCGCCGCCGTGCCAGCCGCCGCCCCCATGCCACCCGCCGCCGCCGTGCCATCCGCCACCGTGGTACCCGCCGCGATAGCCATGTCCCCAGCAGCATCCGCTGCCGCCCCAGTAGCCGAAGCTGAACGAAACCGCCGGATAACCGTAGCCGTAGCCGTAGTACGCCGGATAGCCGTAGTACGGGTAAGCCGCATACGGCGGGTAATACGGATAGGGATACGTCCGGTAGTAGTCGGAGTACGACGAGCCGACGGCGTATTCGTACTGTGGCGGCAAGGTCGCGGATGACGTCGGCGTGGCCGCCGTGCCGGACGCGGGCAACGCAAATTCCCGCTGCGTGTAGGTCGCGCCGACGAAAGGCGCGGGCGGATAAGCTGGATAAGCCGGATAACCGTAAGGGTAATAACATCCGCCGAGAAGAAGCCCGGCGGCGAGCGCTGCGGCGGCCGTCCCGGGTCCGGACATGCTGCGGGCGGAAATCATGGCACTGCTCCTTGCGTTACGGCTTGCGGGACGTGGGATCGAATGAAATTGGCCCCTTAAGAAGCAGCTTAGTCGAACGACAACCGGGAGGCGCGCCGCGTGATGTGAAAAAGCATTGCGGCGCGCCTTTATGTAACAGAAATGAAACAGCGCGTCGTTGATGGCGGCGAAACGCGTCCGTTGCGTCGTTCAGACGATGTTCGCGCTACTTCCCGACCTGATTGCCGATAATCCCGCCGACCGCCGCGCCGCCGAGCGTCGAAAGCGCGCTGCCGCCGATCACCGCGCCGCCCGCCGCACCGACGCCGGCGCCGATAGCCGTATCCCGTTGACGCGTGGTCATGTCGCCGCAAGCGGTCAGTCCTCCCAGAAACCCGACGATCATTGCAGCGGCGCCGATCTGTTTGATGATTTTCATGTCGACTCTCCAATTCGAAGATGAGATGAATCGGCTGCGGCTCGGCCGCATTTGCGCCGGTTCACGCACTCAACCAGCAGAAAAGATGCCCGAATCGTCGGATGAACCGCTCATTCAGGCCCGACAAGGCTTTGCGCCCGGCGCACACATAAAAAACGGCCTGCCGCACGCGCTGTGCGACAGGCCGTTGTCAGCGAGTCAGAAGCTTCAGGTCGGCTGATAGATTTCCGCGCCCTTTTTCACGAACTCGATCGCCTTCGTCTCCATGCCCTTGGCGAGCGCCTCGCTTTCGCTGACACCTTGCTTCGCCGCGAAATCGCGCACGTCCTGCGTGATCTTCATCGAGCAGAAGTGCGGGCCGCACATCGAGCAGAAATGCGCGACCTTCGCGGAATCCTTCGGCAGCGTTTCGTCGTGGAATTCGCGCGCCTTGTCCGGATCGAGACCGAGATTGAACTGGTCTTCCCAGCGGAATTCGAAGCGTGCCTTCGACAGCGCGTTGTCCCGCACCTGCGCGCCCGGATGACCCTTCGCGAGATCGGCCGCGTGCGCCGCGAGCTTGTACGTGATGATGCCTTCCTTCACGTCGTCCTTGTTCGGCAGCCCCAGGTGTTCCTTGGGCGTGACGTAGCAGAGCATCGCGGTGCCGAACCAGCCGATCATCGCAGCGCCGATGCCCGACGTGATGTGGTCGTAACCCGGCGCGATGTCGGTCGTCAGCGGCCCGAGCGTGTAGAAGGGCGCTTCGTCGCACCATTCCAGTTGCAGGTCCATGTTTTCCTTGATGAGCTGCATCGGAACGTGGCCGGGGCCTTCGATCATCACCTGCACGTCGTGCTTCCACGCGATCTGCGTCAGTTCGCCGAGCGTCTTCAGTTCGCCGAGCTGGGCTTCGTCATTGGCGTCGTAGATCGAGCCGGGGCGCAGGCCGTCGCCGAGGGAGAACGAGACATCGTATTGCTTCATGATTTCGCAGATGTCTTCGAAGTGCTCGTAAATGAAGCTTTCCTTGTGATGCGCGAGGCACCACTTCGCCATGATCGAGCCGCCGCGCGACACGATGCCCGTCATGCGGTTCGCGGTCAGCGGCACGTATTGCAGGCGCACGCCGGCGTGAATGGTGAAGTAATCGACGCCTTGCTCCGCCTGCTCGATGAGCGTGTCGCGGAAGATTTCCCACGTCAGGTCTTCGGCCTTGCCGTTCACCTTTTCGAGCGCCTGATAGATCGGCACCGTGCCGATCGGCACCGGCGAATTGCGGATGATCCACTCGCGCGTTTCGTGGATGTGCTTGCCGGTCGACAGATCCATGACCGTGTCGCCGCCCCAGCGAATCGCCCACGTCATCTTGTCGACTTCCTCGCCGATCGACGACGTGACCGCCGAATTGCCGATGTTCGCGTTGATCTTCACGAGGAAGTTGCGGCCGATAATCATCGGCTCGCTTTCCGGGTGATTGATGTTCGCGGGGATGATCGCGCGGCCGCGCGCCACTTCCTCGCGCACGAATTCAGGCGTGATTTCCTTCGCCGCGTCCTTGCCGAACGCCGCCGCGCCGAAGGCTTGTCCGGCGTGCTGGCGGCCCATCATCTTCGCGAGCTTTTCGCCGTTGGGGCCGCTCGTGCGCAGGCTTTCGAGATACTCCGCGCGACGCTGGTTCTCGCGAATCGCGATGTACTCCATCTCCGGCGTGATGATGCCTTGCCGCGCGTAGTGCATCTGCGAGACGTTCTTGCCGGCGAGCGCGCGGCGCGGATGACGGTGCAAACCCGGAAAGCGCAGTTCGGCCGTTTTCGGATCGGCGGCGCGCTCGCGGCCGAACTCGCTCGACAGGCCGCTCAGTTCCTCGGTGTCGCCGCGCTTTTCGATCCACGCGCCGCGCAGCGCGGGCAGACCGCTGCGAATGTCGATCTGCGCGTCGGGGTCGGTGTACGGGCCCGACGTGTCGTACACGTAGACGGGCGGATTCTTCTCGCCGCCGAAGCCGTCGGGCGTGTCGGATTGCGTGATCTCGCGCATCGGCACGCGGATGTCGGGCGTCGAACCTTCGACATAGACCTTGCGCGAGTTCGGCAGCGGCGCGATGGCGGCGGCATCGACGACGGCGTTTTCCGAGAGGAACTTCGGGTTGGCATTCATGTGCTTGATCTCCTAAGGGACGATTTTTTTCAGCACGAGCGATGTCGTAGCTCGTGGTGACTCAGGAGCTAAACAGGGAGGAACGAGATGGAAAGGTACGGGTTCGGTTGAAGTGGCGTGGACTGCGGCCTATGGAACCCGAACGCTTCCCTGCGCTGGCATTATCCAGATCAGGTTCAAAGGGTATTTCTCACCCACGCCACACGAAGCGCTTCGCCGATGAAACCGCACGAAACCGCGATGTGCAACGCAGGACCCCCGCGTTAGCAGCCGACACGTTACACCGCGGCGTGGCGTCTTGGCAACCATCCCGAAAATGAGCCGATGGATGCGAGCGCTTACTGCATAATGTCGGGCGCCGCGGATTTCCGGGTTTTCCCGAAGGTCGCGCGGTCCTTCCTCGCGCCATTCCCCTTTGCTTTACGCCATGTCGTTCTGTCTGGTTTTGCCCGTTTTTCTCCGGCGCGCAGCCGTCGCCGCGGAGTGATGCATGTCCGCTCTGCCTCCGCCGCGCCTGCCGTTCAGCTTCCCTGACCGTTTTCCGTTTCGCGCGCCGCGCTCTTTCAAGGGGCAGGTCGCGCTTGCGCTGACGGTCGTCTATCTCGTTTGGGGATCGACGTATCTCGGCATCCATCTCGCGCTCGAATCTTTTCCGCCGTTGATGCTCGGCGGGCTGCGCAATCTGTTCGCGGGCATCGGGCTATTCTTGATCGCGGTGCATCGCAAGTCGGTGTGGCCCAGCGCGCGGGAAGTGCGCAACGCGGCGATCGTCGGCACGTTGCTGGAAGGTCTGTCGAGCGGGATGATGGCTTACGGCATGCGGACCGTGGGGACCGGCACGGCCGCCGTGATGGTCGCGACGGTGCCGCTTTTCGCGACGATCTTCACCGCGCTCAGCGGACGCGGCGTCGCGAAAGGCGAGTGGTTCGCGGTGGCGCTGGGTCTGCTCGGGATCGTGCTGCTGAATCACGGCGATCCCTCGCCGAGTTCGACGGTCGGCACGCTGGCGATTCTGTGCGCAGCGATCTTCTGGGCGGGCGGCGCGCATCTGGCGACGCGCCTGCCGCAGCCTTCCGATCTGCTGATGTCGACGGCGCTGCAGATCGGTTTGGGCGGATTGATCGCGACGGCGATCGCGTTCGCATCGGGCGAGCGGTTGACGAGCGTCGGCGTCGGCGCGGGGTTCTCGTTTTTGTATCTCGTTGTGATCGGTTCGATGGCCGCTTATGTCGCGTATAACTTTCTGATCCGCAATACGAGCACGATCGTCGCGACGAGTTGTCTTTATGTGAATCCGGTGGTGGCGGTTGGTTTGGGCGCGCTGCTGCTCGGGGAAATCGTCACGCAATGGACCTTGATTGCGACCGTTGTGATTCTGCTTTCCGTTGGGCTGTCGTTCTGGTTTGATCAGCGGCGGCGGGGGCTTCTCTGAACGCACCATCCTTGTAAAAACCGCTTCTCGTCACGCGGCGACGCTGCATTGATCGATGCAGCACCGCGCGGGGTCTTCGCGCATCCCGAGCAATTCCTCTAACGAATCCGAAACCCTTTCCGGACGGGCCTCAGCGGCCGATACACGCCATCGTCGCACCGTCTCGGGGCATGCTCATTGCTCAACGCATGCGCCACTTCGACGGCAAATCTGATCGATCGAAATGGCAAGAGGGAAACCCGAATCGGGCCCGGCGAGCGAGCGCGCAAAGTCCTGCGGATGCCTAATCGTCCGGACCCGGATGACGATGTGGCCGATCAAATCAAATCAAAACAAAGGAAGGTGAAACCATGAAGCTCATCCGCACCGCTGCCGCGCTTGCCGCCGTCGCCGCTTTGCTCTCCGCTTGCGGCGGAAGCTCCGATGACGTCAGCAAGGAAATCGGCGTCACTCAGCCGCAAGTCCATTTCATCCACGCGATCCCGAGCGGCCCGAACGTCGACTTCTACGACAACAGCAAGATCCTGCAGCCGAATCTCGCCTATAAGGCGGTGACGAACTTCGCGAACATCGACACGGGCCAGCACAACTTTTCCTACGCCGCCGTCAACACGACGACGCAACTCGCGACCGACACGACCATCTCGAACGCGGCGAAAGGGCACGAATACACGGTGATCGCGCTGCCGGACGCGGGCTTCGTGCCGTCGATCGCGGTGATCGACGATCCGTTCGACAAGGGCCTGCTATCGAGCAGCGCACGCGTGCGCGCGTTCAACGCATCGACGAACGCGCCGAACCTCGACATCTATCTCGTCGCGCCGGGCACGAACATCTCGACCGTCAGCCCGACGATGGCGGGCGTGGCCTACAAGAACGCCGTACCGGCGACGACGCAAGACTCGATCTACGTCTCCGGCGGCACGTATCAACTGATCGCGACGCTGCCGGGCTCGAAGACGCCGGTCTATAAATCGGCGTCGTTCGATCTCGTCAACAACGCGGACTGGCTCGTGACGACGCTGCCTTCGGGAACTGCAGCCACGCAACTCGTGCCCGAGAAGATTCGCGTGCTCGTCGCGCAGGGTGGCAACACGCAGCAGCCGGCGCTCGAACTGCCCGACACGCAATAAGGCATGAACCGCACAGCCCGGCCGGAAGAATCGGCCGGGCCTTTTCGTATCGCGCGCAGCTACTTCGCAAGGACGATGTGCGTGGCCCGCTCCGTCGGAACGTGCTCGACCGTCCGATATCCCAAAGCGCGCAAATCCAGACCGTCGAAGAGCGATTCCCCTTGCCCGAGCGCCACCGGCGCGAAAGCGAGGTGGATTTCATCCACATGGCCGGCCTGAATGTATTGCTTGACCGTGGCCGCTCCGCCGCCGATCTTGATGTCCTTCGCGCCGGCCGCTTCGCGTGCCTTTTGCAGCGCGACCTCGATGCCGTCCGAGACGAAGTGAAACGTCGTCCCGCCTTGCATCCGAATCGGCGGACGCGGGTAATGGGTCAGCACGAAAGTCGGCGCATGATAGGGCGGATCCTCACCCCACCATCCTTTCCATTGTTCATCCGGCCATTCGCCGCGAATCGGCCCGAACATGTTGCGCCCGAGGATGAACGCGCCGAATCCGTCCATCGCGCGCCGGGCGAAGTCGTCATCGACACCGGTTTCGCCGTCGTCTTTTCCCTGCATCCGCCGAAACGTCTGCGTC
Source organism: Caballeronia sp. ATUFL_F1_KS39 (assembly GCF_023630985.1). NCBI lineage: Bacteria > Pseudomonadati > Pseudomonadota > Betaproteobacteria > Burkholderiales > Burkholderiaceae > Caballeronia > Caballeronia sp. ATUFL_F1_KS39. Next base: position 38,386 of record NZ_JALQDZ010000005.1, read on the forward strand.
GGGAAAAACCACTGAAAGAGCTCCGGGCCCCGCACCCCGAGCGGATGTTCCAGACTCTGACCGGTTCCCGCGGCGAAGCCATCGAGCGAAACGCCGAACCCGGCTACTTTTACTTTGGCCATTCGTGTCTCCGTTTGCGCTGTGAATCCCGATGTCTGAAGCCAGGCATCATCGCTCAGGAAGGCATCGAGATGAGCGAACTCTATCGCAGCGAAGGGGATCTGGGTCATCGGCGTCATTGTGCAGAGAATGACGCGTGACCCGTGGGACGCCGCGAGCGGCCTGGACGACACACGAACGGCTCCAAAGACAAAAAAAATCCCGCCACGCGAAGGTGGCGGGAAGAGAGAGAACTACGTCAACGCTATGGAACGCCTGAGCGGGAACGCCGCAGCGAAGCGGCGCGCCTCGTGAATTACTTGTGCTGCTCCGCGGAGTTCGAGATGGCCTGGCCGCCCTTCGAGATGTCCTGACCGGCTCCCGAAACGGTGTTGCAGCCTGCGAGAGCCGCGCTGCCGGCGATGAGGAGTAGAGCGATGAGTCGAGTCATGTGTATTCCCCTTGGAGTTGAAATGCGTGACAGGAAAAACGGTTCGCGCATCGTGTGTGGTCGACGGGCGCCTGGCTGACGTCCTGTCTTACCGGTGTGATCAATCATAAAAAAGCGCATCGTTCGCGGATGTAGGCACGCATGCGATTCTGGTGTCGGCGTCGTCCGCATTTCGTGTCGGCGCCGTCCTACGTGGATGCCGCGACGACCGGCGCATCGGCGCTGCGCTCGCGGGGCATCGACACGCTGATCGCCGTGCCGCGCGGCGTCGCGCGCTCGATCTCGAAGCGTCCGCCGCGCGCCGACACGCGCTGCCGCATGCCGACGAGCCCATGCGTCTGCGTGCGCTTCAAATCCTGCGGCCGAATGCCGATGCCGTCGTCGGTGATCGAGAGCGACACGTTCGCTTCATCGACCGTCAGCGCCACGCGGATACGGCTCGCGTGCGCGTACTTCGCCGCGTTCGTGAGCGTCTCCTGCGCGACGCGGAAAAGCGCGATTTCGATCGCCTCGCCGAGCTTCACGTCCTCGCCCGGCAGATCGAATTCGACGTTCCAGCCGTTGCGCTGCGCGGCTTCATCGGCGAGCGAGCGCAGCGCCGTGACGAGACCGAAGTTGGCGAGCACCGTCGGGCGCATGTCCTCGATGATGCGGCGCTTCAACGCGATGCCCTGATCCAGATTGCCGAGCGCGCGCGCGAGTTTTTCGGCCATCGCGGGCTCGCTGTCCTTCAGCTTGCCGCGCACCCACGCGACATCCATCTTGCTCGCGGTGAGGATCGAGCCGAGTTCGTCGTGCAGTTCGCGCGCGAGCTCCGTCTTCTCGTTTTCGCTGACGGACTGCAAGTGCCACGCGAGCGCCTCGAGCTGACGCGTGCGCGCGAACACGAGCTGATCGAGCTCTTCCTGCTGCGTGATGAGCGCCTTCTGCACGCGCGCCTGCTTGTCGAGCTGAATGCCGAGATTACGAAACAGCAGGATGAATAGCACGATGTTGAGGGCGCACAACGCGCCCACGCACAGCGTCGAGATGCGCTGGTCGGCGCGGCTCGCGTCGAGCGCGTGTTGCGCGCGCTGCTCTTCGTTCAGGCGCAACAGCGACAGCGCCGCATCGAGCGTGGCGCTCGCGTCGGGTGGCGGCAGCGCACGCGTGGCATCGGCGTCGGGCGAATCGGCGATGCGCGCGGTGCCTTGCGCGATTTCATCGTCGGCGGCGGCGCGGATCTGCGCGAAGCTCGCGAGCGCGGTGTCGTCACCGATGCGCCGGTAATACGCATCGAGCCACGCCAGCGTGCGCCGCACGCGTCCGGCCGCGTCGCGGAAATGCGCCTGATACGCGTCGTCGGCCTGTAGCGCGAAGCCGCGTTCGTCGGCGGTGAGCGCGGCGATATCGGCGGCGAGCATCGAAAGCTGCGCGGTCGCGCCTTTCGCTTCGAGCGCGGTCTCGTATTCCGACGCGATCCGCATGCGCCCCGATTCCAGAATGATCAGCCCGCCGACCGTGATGACGATCGCCACCGTCATCGCGACCGCCCAGCTATAGCGGCGCATCCAGTCGTTGAAGCGCGTGGCGCGGCGCGCGATGCCTTCCGGCGCGGGCGGCGGCGTGTCCTCGGGCAAGATCGTCGTCGGTATCGCGGTGGGCGGTACGTGGCTCATGGCGTGGGTCGTCCGGCGTTTCACTTAGAGCAGCCGATTTGAAAGCAAGTGTCGGTGGATTCCCACAGCAAAAAAGGAGCCTGCCCGAATGCGCGGCGCGCATCGCGTGGCTACGATAGTTCCGTCATCCACTCCTACGGGGAACGATCATGCTGAAGTGGGCCTTGTTTTTCGCGATCGTAGCCGTGATCGCCGGCGTGCTGGGGTTCACCGGCGTCGCTGCCGGAGCGGCCGCCATCGCCAAGTTCCTGTTCGTGCTGTTCCTGATCCTGTGCGTCGTGTTTCTCGTGCTCGGCTTCGTCGTCACGAAAAAAGCGATCGATTAGCGGCGTTCCGGACGTATCGACAAAACGTAATCAAAAACTCAGGAAGGAGGTCACATGCTTCATTACGCTGCAGTCTTCTTCGTCATCGCCCTCATCGCGGCCGTGTTCGGTTTCACGGGCATCGCGGCCGGCGCGGCGGAAATCGCGAAGATCCTTTTCTTCATTTTTCTCGTCGTGTTCGTGGTCACTTTGCTGCTCGGCGTGTTCCGAACGTGACGCCCGCTTAACTAAAAGCCACGAGCCATCAAGCCGCGCGCGGGTTTCATCACCGTCGCGCGGTTTCTTCGACAGATCAGGCATGGTGTGTGCATCGGAGTATCGGATTGGATAGCAGGGCGCTATGGAAACCCTGGCGCCGAAGCCTGCTCCAGCGAACAACGTCAACTCACCTGTCAAAGAGGAGCGAACCAAATGTCCAAATCGTCTGCGGTAAACGCCGAGCCGAGCCAATCCACCGACGCCTTCGTTCTCGATGTCGAGAAGATCCGCGCCGATGCCCGGCAGCACATGGACGAAGGCGCGGTGACGACCGGCTACGGCGCCGATCGCGAGACCGTGCTGAAGCTGCTCAACGATTCGCTCGCCACGGAAATCGTCTGCACGCTGCGCTACAAGCGCCACTATTTCATGGCGAAGGGCATCCACTCGGAAGCCGTCGCACAGGAGTTTCTCGAGCACGCGAACGAGGAACAGCAGCACGCCGACACGCTCGCCGAGCGCATCGTGCAACTCGGCGGCGCGCCGAATTTCGCGCCCGACGGCCTCTCGTCGCGCTCGCATTCGCAGTACAGCGAAGGTAAGGATCTGATCGACATGATCCGCGAGAATCTGATCGCGGAGCGCATCGCGATCGACACGTATCGCGAGATCATCCGCTATCTCGGCGACAAGGACGTCACGACGCGTCGCATCTTCGAGGACATTCTCGCCGTCGAGGAAGAGCACGCCGACGACATGGCCGATCTGCTGGAAGGCCGCAACGGATGAGGACGAGGGCGCCGGGCACGCGTCGCGCGCCCGGCGCCCGCATGACATGGCCGATCCACTGGTAGCAGACCGTCCGGCAGCACGGACCACGCGAATGATTCGAGTCTTGATAGCCGACGACCACGCCATCGTGCGCAGCGGGTTCAGGCAGTTCGTCGCCGACGAACCCGACATGGAAGTCGGCGCGGAAGCCGCCACCGGCGACGAGGCCATCGCGCTCGTGCGCGCGCAGGCGTTCGATGTCGTGCTGCTCGACATCGCGATGCCCGACAAGAACGGCGTCGATACCTTGCGCGTCATCAAGCAGATCCGCCCGGAGCAGGGCGTGCTGATGCTTTCGGGGTTCCCCGAAAGCCAGTACGCAATCAACCTGCTGAAGGCGGGCGCGAACGGCTATCTGAACAAGGATGCCGCGCCCGACGAAATCGTGCGCGCGATCCGCACGGTGGCACGCGGGCATCGTTATCTGTCGGAGTTCATCGCGGATGCGCTCGCCGACAAGCTCGACAAGCCCGCCGCCGAGCGCCCGCACGAACTGCTGTCGGAACGCGAGTTTCAGATTTTCTGCAAGCTCGCGGGCGGCCAGTTGCCGACGGAAATCGCGCAGGAACTGCATCTGTCGGTGAAGACGGTGAGCACGTATCGCGCGCGCGTGCTCGAAAAAATGCGGCTTTCCAATAACGCCGACCTCACGTATTACGCGATCAAGAACGGCCTGATCGAATAGCGGCGCATCGTTCGAACATCCGCGAGAGCACTGCCGGAGGACGCCCGCCGTGGGCAATCACATCGACACTGACGACCGAATGGAGCAGCCGGGCGCGCGGCGGCCGCCGCTCGCGGCGTTGCTGATCGAGGATTCGCCGCTTATCCGCCGCAGCCTGACCGAGGCGATCGACGCGCTCGGGCCGTGGCGCGTGACCGCGTTCGCCGATGCGCCCGACGAGGCCATCGCGCTGCTGTCGTCGCGGACTTTCGATGCGATCATCGTCGATCTGCAACTGAAGCGCGGCTCGGGCATCGACGTGCTCGCCTGGCTCAAGGAGGGCGGCGCGCCGCGCTCGGAAACCGCGTTCATCGCGGTGCTCACGAATCACGCGCTGCCGACGTATCGCGAGCGTTGCCTGCAATACGGCGTGCGTCACTTCTTCGACAAATCGCTCGAGTTCGATCGCGTGCTCGACGCGCTCGACGACTACGCGCGCGAGCGCACCTGAAGGCTCGGCTCAGAAAGGCTGCGGCCCGCCACCTTGTTCGACGCTCATGCAATGCGTGACGAGGCCGACGCCGGCGCGCCACAGATGCAGCCCGAATGCGGGCGGCTCCATCACGAAGGCTTCTGGACCATCGGATTTCAATTGCAGCGCGACCTGATGCGCCGTCGACGGGGCGCACCACACGATCGTGCCGCCGAAGCGCGCGCTGATCGCGCGGTGCACGTGGCCGCATACGATGCGCTCGACGTTCGGATGACGCCGCACGAGTGCGTCGAGCGCGCGGCTGTCGTCGGGCGCGAGGCGGATGTCGTCCATGAAGCCGATGCCGCATTCGATCGGCGGATGATGCATGCCGATCAGCACCGGCCGGTCGCGCGAGGCGTCGAGCTGCGCTTCGAGCCAGGCAAGGCGCGTGGCGCACAGGCGTCCCGCGCCGGAGCCGGGATCGAGGGTGTCGAGCGCGATCACGCGGACTTCGCCGACGTCGAACGCGTACTGCACGAAACCGTCGTGATCCGCGAGCTCGGGGAGATCGCCGAAGACGGCGCGCAGATTCGCGCGGTCGTCGTGATTGCCGGCGATGACGCGCCACGGAATGGCGAGCCGGTCGAGGAGCGTGCGCAGATGCCGGTATTCGTCGATGCCGCCCGCATCAACGAGATCGCCGGTAACAAGCACGGCGTCGGGGCGCGGATCGAGCGCGTTGAGGACGTCGATCGCGCGGGCGAGATACGCGGCGGTATCGACGCGGCCGTAGGCGAGCGTGCCCGGCGGCGTGATGTGCAGATCGCTGATCTGGGCGAGCAGCATGCGCGAATCTCCTCGTCGCGGACGGTTTCGGGCTGGGTCGTCGGATTCAGCCGTCGGATTCAGTCGTCGGATTCGGCGACCGGCGGCTTGGGCGCGAGCTTCGCGGGGACGAGCCACTGGAAGCCGGTCATCGACGTTTCGCTGAACGTGCATTCGGCGGCTGCGGGCACCGATGAAGACTTCGTGGCCGGCGGCTTCGGCGGATTCTGGATCGTGCCGTGCACGACGACCCGCGAGCCATGATAACTCGCGCCGGAACCGGTGATTTTGAGCGGCGCGCTCGCGGCGTCGGGATAGTCGGCCCGCACCTTCTCCTTGCAGGTCTCGACGTTCTTGTAATAGGACGTGCAGCCGCCGAGACAGGCGAGCGAAGTCGTGAGCAGGACGGGCAGCAGGTGACGGATGCGATGGTTCATCGATGAATTCGGTCGGTGCCCGATGCGGCGAGACGCGCCGGGGCGTGATGAGTGTCGGGCGGAGCTTTATAACATGCGTGCCGCAGTGCATCACTGTAGTGCATCGCGGCGCGTGACCGCTTGTTTTGTGCAGCGATGCGGTAGCACAATCGGCACTGACGTTGGACGAGCGCGTTCCTCACCGATGGAGACGACCGCCATGCAGAAGGACATCGAAGTAGGCGATTACCTGCTCGCCATGCAGGCCGTGCCGAAGCCGCTCGCGGCCGATGGCGACGAGGATGCGGCGCCGTCCGAAGGTTACGCGATCCGCGTGCGCGTGACGCGCCTCGACCAGAAGCCGCTGCACGGTTCGAAACTCGCCGACGACTCCGGCGAAATGACCGGCGACCGCGGCCCGTTCGAGACCGTCGCCGAGGCGATCGCGCACGGCGAGGCGTGGGGACGGCACTACGTCGCGCGTGTGCTGGGGCATGCGGTGTAGGCAGCGAAGGCAGCGAAAGAGGGGATCGGTTTCCCCGCGTGCGGCGGGTTCAGCGAGATGGTGCGTGCGGCTAGACTCGGGTTCATCGACCGGACCATCGCGGAGCCCGCCATGACGCCCGTTGCGCTCTACATCACCCCGAACTACATCGCTTCCGTGAAGAGCGGCAAGGCGCGCGACTGCTTCGGCGGTACGGTGCGCTTCGTCGGCGTGGATGCGTTGCCGTTCGATATCGAGCATGTGTGCCTGCTCGAACGCGATACGGCGATCGAAGCGCTGCTCGATGCAGTGAGGGATGCGGAGCGGTTGTTGAACGCGGTGTGAGGGTGCGGCGCGCTGCCCTTCATACTGCTTGGTGCCGGGGACCGGACTCGAACCGGCAAGCCGTGAGGCGGCGGATTTTAAGTCCGCTATGTTTACCAATTTCATCACCCCGGCAGGGCGGACGCGATTCTACCATTGCATGCGACCGCGCCAAAGCCGCGCCGCTCGTCGTATACAAGCCGTTCGACAAGGTTTCGGCCGTCCCGCATAATCGCCGGCACCGATTCAGTCGCGAGGACACGATGATGGTGCCGGAACTGAACGTGGCGCACGGCGAGGACTTCGGCGTGCGCGCGAACGAAGAAGCGTGACGCCTCATGCGTATTGCCCTTATCTCCGATACCCATAACCTCGTGCGCCCCGAAGCGCTCGACGCCTTGCGCGGCTCCGCGCACATCATCCACGCGGGCGATATCTGCAGACGCGACGTGCTCGATGCGCTCGCGTCGCTCGCGCCGCTCACCGTCGTGCGCGGCAACAACGATATCGCCGATGACCTCGCGCGGCTGCCCGAACACGCGCGCATCGAACTGGGCGGCGCGACGATTCACGTCGTCCACGATATCGCCGATGTGCCGAAGCAGCTCGACGGCATCGATGTCGTCGTGACCGGTCATTCGCACAAGCCGCTCATCGAGCGGCGCGGCGACGTGCTCTTCGTGAATCCCGGCAGCGCGGGGCCGCGTCGCTTCAGATTGCCGGTCACGCTCGCGCTGCTCGATATCGACGACGGCAAAGCGGAAGCGCGCATCGTTTCGCTGATCGAATGAAAAAAGGGCCGGCGCTTCATGCACCGGCCCTTCCATTCGATCACGCCAGAACGCTTACGCGCGCACCGTGCCTTCCGGGAACGCATCGTCCATTTCGGCGGCTTCGCGATGGCCGCGCAGAATCGCATGCGCTTCCGACTTCGACGCGACCGCCGGCGGCGAGCCCTTCAGCGGCTTCTTCGCCGTCTCGGAGAGCGCGAGCACCGACACGATGCCGATGATCGACGCGCCCATCAGATAGTACGCGGGCATCATCAGGTTGCCGGTCGTGTCGACGAGCCATGCGGTGACGAGTGGCGTCGTGCCGCCGAAGAGCGACACCGACACGTTGAAGCCGATCGCGAGCGCACCGTAGCGGATCTTCGTCGGGAAGAGCGCCGGCAGCGACGACGGCATCACGCCCGTGAACGTCGACAGCAGCGCGCCGAGAATCATCATGCCGGCGAAGATCGACGGAACGGTGCCCATGCGGATCAGCGAGAGCGAAGGAATCGACAGCACCAGCAGACCGATACAGCCGGCGAGCATCACCGGCTTGCGGCCGATCGTGTCCGACAGACGGCCGGCGAGGAGCGTGAGCGGCATCATCAGCACCATCACGACGAGCACGATGAAGAGGCCGTGCGTCTCGTTGAACTTGAGCGTCGCCGACAGATAGCTCGGCAGATACGACAGCGCCATGTAGTCGGTCACGTTGAAGATCAGCACGAGGCCCACGCATTGCAAGAGCGGCTTCCATTGCTGGATAAGCGTCTCGCGGAACTGCTCCTTGGTCGTCTCGTGCGACACGGCTTCGGCCTTTTCGGCTTCACGCTGGAACGCAGGCGTTTCTTCGAGCTTCATCCGGATGTAGAGACCGATCAGGCCGAGCGGACCCGCGATCATGAACGGAATGCGCCAGCCCCACGACAGCAGGTCTTTTTCCGACATCACCGCCGTCAGCACCGCGACCACGCCCGCGCCGAGCACGTAGCCGACGAGCGTGCCGAATTCGAGAAAGCTCGACATGAAGCCGCGCTTCTTGTCCGGCGAAAATTCGGCGATGAAGGTCGCCGCGCCGCCGTACTCGCCGCCCGTGGAGAAGCCCTGCACGAGACGCGCGATGAGCAGCAGTACCGGCGCCATCACGCCGATCGATTCGTAGCTCGGAATGATGCCGATACAGAAGGTGCCGACGGCCATCATGATCATCGTCATCGCGAGCACGCGCTTGCGGCCGATGCGGTCGCCGAGCGGGCCGAACACCATGCCGCCGATCGGGCGCACGAGGAAAGCGGCGGCGAACGTGCCGAAGGTCGCGAGCAACTGCGCGGTGGGGCTGCTCGACGGGAAGAACACACGGCCGAGCGTCACGGCGATGTAGCTGTACACGCCGAAATCGAACCACTCCATCGCGTTACCGATGGCCATGGCGCCGACGGCGCGCTTCAACAGGGATTGATCGACGATGGTGATGTCGTCGAGGGTGAGGTCGGACTTCTGACTGGATGAATCGCGTTTGCGCCAAAGGCCCTCGTTAAGAGAAGACATAGTTCGAAAAACTCCGTATTCGATCCCGACGCTCAAAGAACGTCGGGTGCGTCGCCGCGGAGGACGGACGCAAATTACCGGGATAGTGCAGTTTCGAGACGGCGCCGCGAACGCTTGAAGACGAAAGCAAAGGCTTTCCGCGACCTCGGGCCGAGCGGCTCGAAGTCGATGAGCGAAAAGAAACACGGTGCCGGTGCCTCGCGCGGGTGTAGTCGCGAAATTGCACTCGGGTGAAACACACGAATTTGACGTGCGGACGGCGAACGCAGCGCTGAATGACTGAGTTGCCGCGGGTGGGCCGCGACGTCGGCGAAAAAACAACTTGAGACGAAAAAGGCCGGCGTTACTGCTTGGAAAACCGACGCGCCTCTTTGTATAAGAAACTGTCACTACCGCGCAACGCCCGAACTTGAAGTCGGAAACATTTGCACGTGAATGATGGTGAATTGCTGTTGATAACGAGCAAGATGATAACACGATGACTGACGATCTGCAAACCGGTCTGCCACCGCGCTCGAGCCCGGCGGCCGCAAAGCCTTGTCGGACGTAGGATTGCGCCGATTGTCATCTCGTGGTTCGATGTACTAAGCGGAACAATTTTCCGCCGCGCGGACAACAAAAAACCGGCCGCTCGGGCCGGTTTTTGCGATGCGATGAACGCGCGATTTCAGCTTTGCGGCGGCACGTAGCCGGACGCCGTATCGGCGCCTTCGCCGAAGAAATACTTCTCCGTCTGCTTGATCAGATACTGGCGTGCGCGCGGATCGGCCATGTTCAGCCGATTCTCGTTGATGAGCATGGTCTGCTGCTTGAGCCAGCCTTGCCAGGCTTCCTTCGAGATCGTTTCGTAGATGCGCTTGCCGAGCTCGCCCGGCAGCGGCGGGAAATCGAGTCCTTCGGCTTCCTTGCCGAGCTTCGCGCATTGAACCATTCGGGCCATTGTGAGTTTCTCCTCTGTATCGGGGGCAAAGCGCCGTTCGACGCTTCTTGGATCATGTTCAAAGCTGTTTCATCAGGACGAGCGACTTGCGCTGCCAGTTATAGAGCCGCCGGCGATCTTCGGGCAGATCGTCCACGGTCACTTTCACGAAACCGCGTTTCAGGAACCAGTGTTCGGTGCGCGTCGTCAGCACGAAAATGCGCGTCAAGCCGCGTGCGCGGGCGCGCTGTTCAATGCGCTTCAACAGGCGTTCGCCGTCGCCCGAACCTTGCGCTTCCGGCGCGACCGTCAGGCAGGCCATTTCGCCGATGCGCTCCTGTGTGTACGGATAGAGCGCCGCGCAGCCGAACAGCACGCCATCGTGCTCGATGACCGAGAAATGGTCGATGTCGCGCTCGATCTGGTGCCGTCCGCGCCGTACGAGCGTGCCGTCGGATTCGAGCGGCTCGATCAGCGTGAGAATGCCGCCGACGTCGTCGGGCGTCGCTTCGCGCAGGCTTTCGAGATTCTCGTACGAGATCATCGTGCCGACGCCGTCGTGCAGGAACAGTTCGAGCAGCACGCTGCCGTCGAGCGAATACGGAATGATGTGGCCGCGCGCAACGCCGCCGCGGCACGCGCGCACCGTATGCTTCAGATAGAACGCCGTGTCGCCCTGCAATTCGCCGCTTTCCTGCAAGCGATAGGCGTCGTCGAGCGACATTTCGCGGATCAGCTCGTTTTCCGAGTCGCCGAGACCCGGAATTTCGGTCACGAAAATGATCTTGTCGGCGCGCAGCGCAATGGCCGCGGCGGACGCGACATCTTCCATCGACAGGTTGAAGGCTTCGCCCGTCGGCGAAAAACCGAGCGACGACAGCAGCACGAGCTTGTTCGACGCGAGCGACTGGCGGATGGAATCGCCGTCGATCTTGCGCACGACGCCGGTGTGCTGGAAATCGACGCCATCGAGAATGCCGACCGGCCGCGCCGTCACGAAGTTGCCCGACACCACGCTGATGTGCGCGTGCGCCATCGGCGTGTTCGGCAAGCCCTGGCTGATCGCGGCCTCGATGTCGAGACGCACTTCGCCGGCGGCTTCTTTTGCGGATTCGAGCGCGCGGGCATCCGTTATGCGCAAGCCGTGAGAGAACGACGACTCGACGCCGTGCAGGCTCAGTTGCTCGTCGAGCTGCGGACGCGAGCCGTGCACGAGCACGACGTGGATGCCCATTGCGTGCAACAGGCCGACGTCCTGCACGAGCGCGTTGAGGCGACCTTCCTGCACGAGTTCCCCGCCGAACGCGACAACGAAAGTCTTGTTTCGAAACGCGTGAATGTAGGGCGCGACGGATCGCATCCAGTCGACGAACTGGGCGTGGGGATTCGGCGCTTCGGGCTCGACTGCCGGCTGCGTCGCGGTCATCGTGAGGTCGGTTTGGGAATTCATCCCGGGATTATAATGCGACGCTATGCCGAATGTTTCTCGTCCCTCACGCCCCGATCAGGCGGGCAAGTCTCAGTCCGCCGACAAATCCCTCGATACTCAGGAGCAGTTGCGACAACTGCGTGAAAGTCTGCTGCGCGAGACGCGGGAGGGCGCGGGCACGTCCGATTCCGGCGAAGCGGCGGGTTTGAGCAAGAAGGAACGCGCCGCGCAGCGGTTCGCGGGCGGGAAAGCGGCGGCGGAGGCTCCTTCGCAACCGAAGAAGGCGGCGCAGTCGAAAGAGCGGCCCGCGAAAGCGGAAGTCACGGCGCAACGTCCGCCGAAGCCGCGCGACACGGCGCAAGCTGCCACGCAAGCGCCCCCGAAACGCGAAGACGCGACGCGTGAACAAGGTGCGCGGCCGCAGCGTCCGGCGCGCGTTCAGCAGCCGAAGCCTGTCGAAGCGCGCCAGCAGCAGCCGCAGCCGCAACCTGCGCCGCGTGTCGAACCTTCGGCCGAAACGCGCCCGCCGCGCAAACAACGCCCGGTTGATGCACGTCCGCCGCGCGAACAACGCCCGGTTGAAGCACGTCCGTCGCACGTCGAACGCCCGGCCGAAACGCGCCCGCCTCGCGAGCAACGTCCGCCGCGCGCGCCGCGCGTCGTCACGCCGAATCCCATTCCGCCGATCACGTTTCCCGAAGCGCTGCCCGTCTCCGGCCGACGCGAGGAAATCGCGCGCGCGATCGCTGCGAATCAGGTCGTGATCGTCAGCGGCGAAACCGGCTCGGGCAAGACGACGCAATTGCCGAAGATCTGCCTCGCGCTCGGACGCGGTCTCGGCGCGGGCGGCAGCGGGCTGATCGGGCATACGCAGCCGCGCCGCATCGCCGCTTCGGCGACCGGCCGGCGCATCGCGGAGGAACTCGGCACGCCGTTCGGCGAAGTCGTCGGCTACAAAGTGCGCTTCACGGACAATCTGGCGCCCGGCGCGTCCGTCAAGCTGATGACCGACGGCATTCTGCTCGCGGAAACGCAGACCGATCCGCTGCTGACCGCCTACGACACGATCATCATCGACGAAGCGCACGAACGCAGCCTCAACATCGACTTTCTGCTCGGCTATCTGAAGGAAATCCTGCCGAAACGCCCGGATCTGAAGCTGATCGTCACGTCCGCGACCATCGACGCAGAACGCTTCGCGCGCCATTTCGGCAGCGAGGACAAGCCCGCGCCGGTGATCGAGGTGAGCGGACGGCTGTATCCGGTGGAAGTACGCTATCGGCCGATCGAAGAGGAAAGCGAGGCGATCAGGAACGCGCAGGGCACGGCGCCCAAACGCAACGATCGCAAAGCCGATCGCGATCTGATGGAAGGCATCGTCGATGCCGTCGATGAACTGTGCCGCGTCGGTCCCGGCGACGTGCTCGTGTTCCTGCCCGGCGAGCGCGAAATTCGCGATGCCGCAGAAGCGTTGCGCAAGCATCATCCGCCGCATACGGAGATCCTGCCGCTCTTCGCGCGTCTTTCCGCGCAGGAGCAGGAGCGCGTGTTCAAGCCGTCGAACGCGCGGCGCATCGTGCTCGCGACGAACGTCGCGGAGACGTCGCTGACGGTGCCGGGCATCCGCTACGTGGTCGATACCGGCATGGCGCGCGTGAAGCGTTATTCGTATCGCAACAAGGTCGAGCAACTGCAGATCGAGCCGGTGTCGCAGGCGGCGGCGAATCAGCGCGCGGGCCGATGCGGGCGCGTCGCGGACGGCGTGTGCATCCGTCTGTACGACGAAGCCGATTTCGCCGCGCGGCCGCGCTTCACCGATCCCGAAATCCTGCGCTCGTCGCTCGCGGCCGTGATTCTGCGGATGAAGTCGCTGCATCTGACGGCGATCGAAACGTTTCCGTTCATCGAACCGCCGCCGGGCCGCGCGATCGCGGACGGCTATCAATTGCTGAACGAACTCGGCGCCGTCGATGACGACAACGCGCTGACGAGTCTCGGCCGCGAACTCGCGCGCCTGCCGCTCGATCCGCGCGTCGGCCGCATGATTCTCGCCGCGCGCGATCATCATGCGCTCGCGGAAGTGCTGATCATCGCGTCGGCGCTGTCGGTGCAGGACCCGCGCGACCGTCCGATCGAGGCGCAGGAGCAGGCGGATCAGGCGCATCGGCAGTTCGTCGACGAGCGCTCCGAATTTCTGCAATGGACGCGCATCTGGAGGTGGTTCGAGGAAGCGGTCGCGCACAAGAAATCGAACAAGCAGCTCGCGGATGCGTGTCGCGCGAATTTCCTGTCGCATCTGCGTTTGCGCGAGTGGCGCGACGTGCATTCGCAACTGCTGACGGTCGTGCGCGAGCACGGCTGGCGTCTGAACGAATCGGATGCGACCTTCGAGCAGGTGCATCTGTCGCTCTTGACGGGCCTGCTCGGCAACGTCGGTCTCAAGGCCGACGACGAGCCGCATTATCTCGGCGCGCGCGGCATCAAGTTCTTTCTTTGGCCGGGCTCGGCGCTCTTGAAGAAAGCGGGGCGCTGGGTGATGGCGGGCGAACTCGTCGAGACGAGCCGCCTCTACGCGCGCACGATCGCGAAGATCGAGCCGGAATGGCTCGAAACGGTCGGCGCGCATCTGCTGAAGAAATCGCTATCGGACGCGCATTGGGAGAAGAAGGCCGCGCAGGTCGTCGCCTACGAACGCGCGACGCTGTACGGGCTGACGGTGTATGCGCGTCGGCGCGTGAGCTTCGGCAAGCAGGACGCGAAATACGCGCGCGAACTGTTCATTCGCGGGGCGCTCGTCGAAGGCGAATTCGATACGCGTCTGCCGTTCTTCGCGCACAACCGCAAGCTCGTCGCGGACATCGAGCAACTGGAACACAAGTCGCGCCGTCAGGACGTGCTCGTCGACGATGAACTCATCTACGGCTTCTACGATTCGCTGATCCCCGAAAACATCTGGACGGGCGCGGCGTTCGAGCGCTGGTATCGCGACGAGCAGAAGAAAGAGGGCAACGACAAGCTGCTGTTCCTGTCGCGCGACGACCTCATGCGTCACGAAGCTGCCGGCGTCACGACGGATCTGTTTCCGAAGCGCATGACGATGTCGGGCATCGAAATGGCGCTGACGTATCACTTCGAGCCGGGTTCGCCGCGCGACGGCGTCACGCTGCAAGTGCCGCTTTACGGGCTGAATCAGGTCGATGCGCGCCGCGTCGAATGGCTCGTGCCCGGCATGATCAAGGAGAAGGTGCAACTGCTGCTGAAGTCGCTGCCGCAGAAGCTGCGCCGTCACGTCGTGCCGTTGCCGGAATACGCCGCGGCTTTCGCCGGGCGTCATGCCGGGCCGAAGTTCGGCGCGGGCGCGCTCGTCGATTCGCTCATCGCCGATATTCGCGAGCAGACGCAAATCGCCGTGAAAAGCGCCGATTTCAAGCTGGAAACGCTGCCCGCGCACCTGTTCATGAACTTCAAGGTGATCGACGAACACGGCCGCCAGCTCGCGATGGGCCGCAATCTCGCGCAGTTGCGCGCGGAACTCGGCGGGCAGGCGCAGCAGCAGTTCCAGAAACTGACGTCGGCGGCGGCGTTCGATGCGCTTTCCGGGGACTCCGATACGCCGCCCGCACAGCAACCGGCAAGCGAAGGAACCGCGCTCTACGAGAACCTCACGACGTGGAACTTCGGCAAGCTGCCCGAGCTGCTGGAAATCCGCCGGCGCGGGCAGACGCTCTTCGGCTATCCGGCGCTCGTCGATCGCGGCACGCATTGCGACGTCGAAGTGTTCGATTCGCCCGAGGAAGCGGTGCGTATTCATCGCGCGGGATTGCGCCGGCTTTTCGCGCTGCAGTTGCGCGAGCCGATTCGCTATCTCGAGAAAAATCTGCCGGGCCTGCGGGAGATGTCGATGCAATACATGGCGCTCGGCACGGCGGACGAACTGCGCGATCAGATCGTGGAAACGGCGCTCGATCGCGCGTGCCTGCAAGACCCGCTGCCCGACGACGACGCCAGCTTCCACGCGCGCCGCGACGCCGCGAAAGGGCGTCTGACGCTGCTCGCGAACGAAATCGCGCGGCTCGTCGGCACGATCCTCAACGAATATGCGGCGCTCGCCAAAAAGCTGGCGTCGGTGAAATCGTTCGCGTCGGCCTATGCGGACATGCAGGCGCAATTGAGCGCGCTCATCGGCAAGCGTTTCGTCATCGATACGCCGTATGCGCAGCTTGCGCATTTTCCGCGCTATCTGAAGGCGATCGCGCAGCGCGTCGACAAGCTCAAGGCCGATCCGGCCCGCGACGCGCGTCTCGCCGCCGATCTGCAGCCGCTCGCGCAGAACTATCAGCGCGCGTTATCGCAGCGCGGCGGCGTCGCGGATGCGCGGCTTGCCGAATATCGCTGGCTGCTGGAGGAATTGCGCGTATCGCTGTTCGCGCAGGAACTGCGCACGCCGATGCCGGTCTCGGTAAAACGCCTCCACAAGGTGTGGGAATCGATGCAGCGTTAGGTTTCCGCTGGAAAGACGCAAAGAATCAACGTATTGCGCAAAAAGACCTCGCTCGTCAACCCGCCGCGCGAGGCAAACGTTCTACAATGACGCCTGCCCTCCGAAGCCTACTTTTCATGCGCAATATTTTCCGTTCCGGCCGTGTGCGTGCCTTCGCCGCACGCGCAGCCATCGCAACCGGCGCCGCCTTGGTCGCCTCCGCAGCACTCGCCAACAATGTCATCGTGCTCAACTCGGCGGAAGCCACGCTGAGTCTCATCGACGAAAACACGCATCAGGTCGTCGGCACCGTGCCGACGGGCAAAGAGCCGCATCACCTGATGCCCACGCCCGACAGCTCATCGCTGATCGTTGCGAATTCGGTGTCGAACAACCTGATGTTCGTCGATCCGAAAACCGGCGCGTTCCAGCGCTGGGTGCAGGACATCGAAGATCCGTATCAGCTCGGTTTTTCGCCGGACAAGAAATGGTTCGTCTCGACGGGTCTGCGCCTCGACCGCCTCGATATCTATCATTTCGACGGCAAGAATTTGAGCGTCGCGAAGCGCCTGCCGCTCGCCACGATGCCGAGCCACATCGCGTTCACGAACGACAGCTCGACCGCGTTCATCTCGCTGCAGGTGTCCGGCGAAATCGCGGCGATCGACCTGCCGACGCAGACCGTCAAATGGAAGATGAAGGTCGGCAAGGTGCCCGCGGGCGTCTGGCTCACGCCGGGCGACAAATATCTGCTCGTCGGCATGACCGGCGCGGATTACGTGGCCGTGGTCGACTGGCGCAACCAGAAGGTCGTCAAGACCATCACGACCGGCAAGGGCGCGCACAACTTCCGCTCGATGGTCGACGGCAAGCACGTACTCGTTTCGAATCGCGTGGCGAACACGATCAGCATCATCGACGAGGACACGCTCACGAACGTCGGCGACATCACCGGTCTCTTGCCCGGCCCCGACGACATGGAACTTTCCGCCGACAAGAAGTATCTGTGGGTTACGTTCCGCTTCGCGAAGCACGTCGGCGTGATCGACCTGGCGAATCGTAAGCTGATCGAAACCATCAAGGTCGGCCGCTCGCCGCACGGCATCTACTTCTACAATCGCGCGCCGGTGACGGCGCCGAACGGGGCGTAAGCAAACAGGGCGCGCATTCGCGCCCTGTACTACGATTGAGGGATGGCCGGTCCCGGACGGCCGCACGCACCACGGAGCACCATGTTTCATTCCATTCTTTCGTCGCTGGACGGTCTCGTTTCCTGGCTTCAGACGCAGCTCTACGTCGATGTCGTGCAGCCGGTCCTGTTCAAGATCGGCATGATGGACTACGACGAAGACACCTACGACGCGCTGTACTGGGTGATCGTCGGCGTGCTCGAAGTGCTCGCGATGTACGCGATCCTGCGGCCGCTCGAAGCTTTCCGCCCGGCGGAGGAGTGGAAAGACCGCAAAGGCGTGCGCGTGGACGTGCTCTACACGTGGATCGTCAAGCTCGGCATCCTCAATCTGTTTTTCTTCTTCACGTTCCAGCCGCTCTTCGATTCGATGCAGAGCTGGCTGCGCCTCCATAACGTGCCGAATCTCGAGATCGACAACCTGTGGCCCGGCGTGACGACGCAGCCGCTCGTCACGTTCGTCATCTATCTGCTCATTCTCGATCTGGCGGGATACTGGTATCACCGGCTGGAGCATCGTTTCGGCATCTGGTGGGAATTGCACGCGGTGCATCACAGCCAGCAGAAGATGTCGCTCTGGACCGACGACCGCAACCATCTGCTCGACGACGTTCTTCAGGCGAGCTTTTTCGCGTGCGTCGCGCTCGTGATCGGCGTGGAGCCGTCGCAGTTCGTCGTGCTCGTCGCCATCACCAACTTCATGCAGAGCGTGCAGCACGCGAACATCCGCATGCACTTCGGCTGGCTCGGGGAGCGCATTGTCGTAAGTCCGGCGTTTCATCGCCGCCATCACGCGATCGGCTTCGGTCACGAAGGCACGACTTACGGTTGCAACTTCGGCGTGCTGTTCTCGTTCTGGGACATCATCTTCCGCTCGGCGTCGTTCGACCGCACCGTCGAGCCGACGGGCATTCGCGACCAGCTCGGTGCGCCGGGCGTTGCGCCCGTCCATTACGGCGACGGCTTCGTCGAACAGCACTGGCTCGCGTTCAAACGCATCGCCGCGCGCCTTTCCGCTCGCCGTGCGGGTGCGTCCGCTTCCGACAACTCGGCGGCCGTCTGAACGTCTCCGGTTCGACCAGCGCCCGTGCGCGGCGCTGGTTTATCCTGTCGGTTCCTTCTTCTTTTAAGAAACACGCATGAGTGACTTGCTGCGTTCGTTCGTGCGCGCGCTTGCGAACGTCTTTCATCCGCGCATGCTCTGGCTGACGCTGATGCCCTTCGGCGTCGCCACAGTGGTCTGGGGCGCGGGGCTCTGGTTCTTCTGGCAGACGCTTACCGGCGCCGCCAACGACTGGCTCAGCGCGTGGGCGCTGACCTCGTGGATGTACCGTCTCTTCGATGCCGTCGGCTTTTCGTCGCTGCACGCGGTGATCGCGCCGTTTCTCGTCGTCATCATGACGGTGCCGCTGATCGTCGTGACGGTGCTGCTGCTCATCGCCACGTTGTCGATGCCGGGCGTCGTCAAGCTCCTCACACGTCGCCCGAAAGGTCATTACTCATCGCTCGAAGAGCGGCGCGGCGGCTCGTGGTACGGCAGTCTCGGACACTCGGTCGTGACCACGGTCGTCTGTCTCGTGCTGCTCGTCGTCACGCTGCCGCTGTGGCTCATTCCGCCGTTCTTCGCCTTGATTCCGCCGCTGTTGTGGGGCTGGCTCACGTATCGCGTGATGACTTACGACGCGCTCGCGCTTCACGCGAGCGCCGACGAGCGCCGCGCGATCGTGCGCGATGCACGCTGGCCCTTGCTTGCGATCGGCATCGTGAGCGGCCTGCTCAGTTCTGTCCCGACGATGCTCTGGGCATGGTCCGTCTGGCTCTTGCCGCTCTTTCCGGTCGTCGCCGCCGTGACGATCTGGGCGTATGCGTTCATCCTCGTGTTTTCGGCGCTCTGGTTCGCGCATTACTGCCTGCACGCGCTGGAGCGCTTGCGCGCGAGCGAGCCGCAATTCCCGGCGATCACGGTCGAATCCCGCGACGTTTCACTGTAAGCACGAAAAAAGCAAAGGGGCATTCATGGGCATTGGCGTCATCATCATCGGCGACGAAATCTTGTCCGGCCGCCGCACCGACAAGCATCTGCCGAAAATCATCGAACTGCTGGGCGCGCGCGGCCTGTCGCTCGACTGGGCCGAATACGTCGGCGATGATCCCGCGCGCATCACCGCGACGCTCGCGCGCACGTTCGCATCGGGCGATATCGTGTTTTCGACGGGCGGCATCGGCGCGACGCCCGACGACCACACGCGCCAGTGCGCCGCCAAGGCGCTCGGCGTGCCGCTGGAGCTGCATCCCGAAGCGGCGGAACTGATCCGCGCGCGCATCCGCGATACGGCGGCGCAGGCAGGCAAGCCGGTCGAGCTGGAGTCGCCGGAGAACTTGCATCGGCTGAACATGGGCACGTTTCCGCGCGGCGCAGAGATCATCCCGAACAGCTACAACAAGATTCCGGGCTTTTCGGTCGGCGATCATCATTTCGTGCCGGGCTTTCCGGTCATGGCCTGGCCGATGATCGAATGGGTGCTCGACACGAAGTACGCGCATCTGCATCACGCGACGCCGCATGTCGAGCGGTCGCTCCTCGTCTTCGGCCTGCCCGAGTCGCGCATCACGCCGCTGATGGTTTCGATCGAGCGCGACTTCGAGGGCGTGCGTGCGTTCAGCCTGCCGAGCGTCGGCGATGCTACGCGCGGGGCGCTTTACGAGCGCGCGCATATCGATCTGGGCGTGAAGGGCGATCCCGAGCAGGCGAACGCGGCGTTCGACGTGCTGCGCGAGGGCGTGATCGCGCTCGGCGGTGAAGTCGTGGAAGTGCCGCCGGAGGAAGCGAAGTGACGCTGCTGGAAGTGATCGCCACGACCGTCGCCGACGCGCGGGCAGCCGAGCGCGGCGGTGCGGACCGTCTCGAACTCATCACCGCGATGGGCGAGGGCGGACTGACGCCGAGCATCGGCCTGATCGAATCGGTGATCGAGGCGGTCGGGATTCCGGTGAACGTGATCGTGCGGCCGCACAGCCGCTCGTTCGTCTACGATGCCGACGACTACGCGGTCATGCTGCGCGATGTTCGCGCGATCGCGAAGACGTGCGCGAACGCGATCGTCGTGGGGATGCTGCGCGCCGATGGCTCCGTCGACACCGACGGCCTCGCGCGCGTGATCGAAGCAGCGGATGGCCTGCAGCTCACGTTTCACCGCGCATTCGACGAAACACGCGATCTGCTCGCTGCGTTCGATACGCTGCTGCAGTTCGGTGCCGTCACGAATGTGCTGACGTCGGGCGGCAAGCCTTCCGTGCTGGACGCTCAGGAAACGATTTCCAAGCTCGTCGAAAACGCGGTGGGAACGCGCTGCGCGATTCTGGCGGGCGCCGGATTGACCGTCGATGCGGTCGCGCCGTTCGTCGCATCGACGCGCGTGAAAGCGGTGCACTTTGGCTCGGGCGTGCGCGTCGATGGGAAGTCTCTGGCGCCCGTCGATGAAGCGAGGGTCAGGCGCGTGCGCACCTTGCTCGACGCGCGTGCTTGAGCAAAACCTTCAAGCCCCGATCCAGGGCAGCTTGCGGAAACACCATCCCGATACCGTTTTCCGATGCCCCTGTCCGTCCTTATCGCCTTCGAAGCCTTCGAGCAGGTCGTACGCCTGGGCGTAGCCTTCCTTCTGCGCCGCGACCGCAGCGAGCTTCGAGCGCGCGGCGCTGCGACACAAAAACACGACAGGCGTATCCGGGGTGGCGACCTGTCGCAATTGTTCGATAAACTCGGCGTTTGGCACGGAACCGGGGTAGCGAATCCATTCGATGTGCGCGTACTGAGCGCCATCGATGGCCGGGCGGCCGACCCAATCGAGTTCGGCGCGGGTGCGAACGTCGACGAGGCGTACGCGCGGGTCGAGTTGCAGTAATTCAAATGCTTCGGCGGGTGAGAACGCGCCCGCGTAGGTCAGATTGTTTTCGGCGGCGCGTTTGCCGGCCTGGGCATACAGCTGTTCGAGCGTGCTCATGACGTATGGGTCTCCGTAGGCGCAAAGAATCATTCTAGCGTGGCGCGCAGTTTCGACGCCGCGCGCGAAATTGGTGCAAGAAGACTCGGATGCACTATAAAAGTGCTGAAGAAATATCAGACAAACCGTGCTGCACTGATTTGGTGCTCGACGCGGAGGCGGCGACACGAACGCCGCCATCGAAAGCGAAGTGGTTTCACCCAAAACGCGCGCTGCTTCAAGCGCTTAGCGCGAAGATGGTGCGCTTGGCACGGAAGCTGCTTTTCCATCCTCGATTGAATCGATGTACAGGATTGGTCGGGGCGGCGAAGCGATTCGCCGACTTTTGTTAATCAGGAGATAGGTAATGAGTAAATCCGTGGCCGACGTCATGCAACTCGTCAAGGACGAGGACGTCAAGTTCGTCGACTTCCGCTTCACCGACACGCGCGGCAAAGAACAACACGTTTCCGTGCCGGTCTCGGCATTCGACGAAGACAAATTTGAAAGCGGCCACGCTTTCGACGGTTCGTCCATCGCAGGCTGGAAGGGCATCGAAGCGTCGGACATGCTGCTCGTGCCGGACGCGAACACCGCCTTCATCGACCCGTTCTTCGAAGAATCGACGCTGGTTCTGTCCTGCGACGTGGTCGAGCCGGCCGACGGCAAGGGCTACGAGCGCGACCCGCGTTCCCTCGCGAAGCGCGCGGAAGCCTATCTCAAGAGCTCGGGCCTCGGCGACACCGCCTACTTCGGTCCGGAGCCGGAATTCTTCATTTTCGACTCGGTGCAGTGGAACACGGACCAGTCGGGCACGTTCGTGAAGATCGGCTCGGAAGAAGCACCGTGGTCGTCGGCGAAGGAATTCGAAGGCGGCAACACCGGCCACCGTCCGGGCACGAAGGGCGGCTACTTCCCGGTCGCTCCCGTCGACACGTTCCAGGACATCCGCTCGGAAATGTGTCTGCTGCTCGAGCAGATCGGCATTCCGGTCGAAGTGCATCACCACGAAGTGGCGGGCCAGGGCCAAAACGAAATCGGCACCAAGTTCTCGACGCTGGTTCAGCGCGCGGACTGGCTGCAGCAGATGAAGTACATCATCCATAACGTGGCGCACACGTACGGCAAGACGGCGACGTTCATGCCGAAGCCGGTCGTCGGCGACAACGGTTCGGGCATGCACGTTCACCAGTCGATCTGGAAGGACGGTCAGAACCTGTTCGCGGGCAACGGCTACGCGGGTCTGTCGGAATTCGCGCTGTTCTACATCGGCGGCATCATCAAGCATGCGCGCGCGCTGAACGCGATCACGAACCCGGGCACGAACTCGTACAAGCGCCTCGTGCCGCACTTCGAGGCGCCGGTGAAGCTGGCTTACTCGGCTCGCAACCGTTCGGCATCGATCCGTATTCCGCACGTCTCGAATCCGAAGGGCCGCCGTATCGAAACGCGCTTCCCGGATCCGCTCGCGAACCCGTACCTGTGCTTCTCCGCGCTGATGATGGCGGGTCTCGACGGCGTGCAGAACAAGATTCACCCGGGCGAAGCCGCGGACAAGAATCTGTACGACCTGCCGCCGGAAGAAGACAAGAAGATCCCGACCGTTTGCGCGGGCCTCGACCAGGCGCTCGACGCACTCGACGCGGACCGCGAGTTCCTGACGCGCGGCGGCGTGTTCACGGATTCGATGCTCGACGCATACATCGAACTGAAGACGAACGAGCTGCAGCGTTATCGTCAGGCGGTGCATCCGATCGAGTTCGAGATGTACTACTCGCTGTAAAGCAGCATGATCGAAGCGCGTTTTGTCGTGAGCAGTCCGATGAGGCGCGCGACGTGTGCTGAACAGTGATCCAAAGGGACGGCGCGCCGTCCCTTTTTTAATCGCTGCTCAGTGTCATGAAACGATAAGAAGATCGGTGTCACGAACGACCTCATCGACTGCACGATGGTGCTCAAGAATCTGATCAAGGCGCGCAAAGGCCACGCCGATGCGCTCTCCGACAATACGCAGCTCGCGGCAAGCGGACTGCTGCCCGGCTTCGAGGCGCTGCCCACGAACGTGCTCGTTCTGGACGTGCGCAATCTGCGGATCGCGTATGCGAATCCATCGGCCGAAGCGATGCTGGAAATGTCGCGCAAGCAGTTGACGCAGACGAACTGGCCCGACCTCTTCGCGAACGCGGACGAGCTCGCGACCACGATCGCGTCGATCGCCGAGAACCGCTTCAATGCGACGCGGCTCGACGCGGTGCTCGAGAGGCAGAATCGCGAGCCGGTGCATGTGCATGCGATCGTCGGCTATCTCGAAGCCGCGCCGGAATACGTGCTGCTCGAACTCTTCGAGAACGAGCGACATCTGCGCACGGACCGCGAAGAGCGTATCCACGATCTCACCGCGGTCAACAAGCAGCTCATCCGCAATCTCGCGCATGAGATCAAGAATCCGCTCGGCGGCATTCGCGGTGCGGCGCAGTTGCTCGAATTCGAACTCGGCGCGCGCGAACGCGACGAACTGCGCGAATACACGCAGGTCATCATCAAGGAATCGGATCGGCTGCAGACGCTCGTCGATCGCTTGCTGGAGCCGCACCGGCATCCGCATATCGTGGGCGACGTGAACATCCACGAAGTCTGCGAGCGGGTGCGCGCGGTGATCCTCGCGGAGTTTCCGCGCGGCCTCACGATCGAGCGCGACTACGACGTGAGCGTGCCCGATCTGCGCGGCGACAAGGAACAGTTGATTCAGGCGCTGCTGAACATCGTGCGCAACGCGGCCGAAGCGCTGAAGGAACGCATCTCACAAGGCGATGCGAAGATCGAGCTGCGCACGCGCATCGCGCGCAAGGTGACCATCGGCAAGAAGCTGCACAAACTGGCACTGGACTTGCATATCACTGACAACGGTCCCGGCATCCCCAGCGAAATCCGCGACCGGATCTTCTTTCCGCTCGTATCGGGCAGGGAAGACGGCAGCGGTCTCGGCCTCACGCTCGCGCAGTCGTTCGTGCATCAGCACGATGGGCTGATCGAAGTGGAAAGCCGGCCGGGCTGTACCGAGTTCGCCATCCTGTTGCCGTTCGAGAATTGACCAGCGACTTCACGCCAAGGAACGTAGTGCCGCATGCTTTGACGCCTGACCGTTTCGACGGGCTCACACCGAACCACACGAAGACTTCTCGCCGAACGATATGAAGCCGATCTGGATAGTAGACGACGACCAATCCATCCGCTGGGTGCTGGAAAAGGCGCTCGCACGAGAAAACTTCACGACGCGCAGCTTCTCCGGCGTGCGCGACGCGCTTGCCGCGCTCGAAGGAGAAAGCCCGCAAGTGCTCGTCTCGGACATCCGCATGCCGGGCGGGTCCGGGCTGGAACTGCTGCAGACCGTGCGCGACCGCTTGCCGGGCTTGCCTGTCATCATCATGACGGCGTTCTCGGATCTCGACAGCGCAGTGGCCGCGTTTCAGGGCGGCGCCTTCGAATATCTCGCCAAGCCATTCGATGTCGACAAGGCCGTCGAGCTGATCCGCCGCGCCGTGGATGAAAGCATGCGCGGCGAAGCGTCGGTCGACGAGCGCGTAACCGAGACGCCCGAGATGCTCGGTCAGGCGCCCGCGATGCAGGACATGTTCCGCGCGATCGGCCGTCTGTCGCATTCGGCGGCGACCGTGCTCATCACGGGCGAATCAGGCACCGGAAAGGAGCTTGTCGCGCGCGCCTTGCACCGACATAGCCCACGCGCAAACGGACCGTTCATCGCGCTGAACACGGCGGCGATTCCGAAGGATCTGCTGGAGTCCGAACTGTTCGGGCACGAGCGCGGCGCGTTCACCGGCGCGCAGGCGATGCGTCAGGGCCGCTTCGAACAAGCCGAGAACGGCACGCTCTTTCTCGATGAAATCGGCGACATGCCGTTCGACCTCCAGACGCGCCTGCTGCGCGTGCTGTCGGACGGGCAGTTCTATCGCGTGGGCGGGCACAATCCGCTGAAGGCGAACGTGCGCGTGATCGCGGCGACGCATCAGAATCTCGAATCGCGCGTGCGGCAGGGCTTGTTTCGCGAGGACTTGTATCACCGATTGAATGTGATTCGGCTGCGTCTGCCGGCGTTGCGCGAACGCAGCGAGGATATCCCGCTGCTCACGCGACACTTCCTGCAGAAGAGCGCGCGCGATCTGGGTGTCGAGCCCAAGCGCGTGTCGGACGATGCACTCGCGTATCTCGCGTCGCTGCCGTTTCCCGGCAACGTGCGTCAACTGGAGAACCTGTGCAACTGGCTCACGGTGATGGCGCCCGCGCAGGTGATCGAGCAGAAGGATCTGCCGCCCGATCTCACGTCGCGTCAGGAGGTGAGCGCCGAGAGTCTCGCCGTATCGACGGATGGCGCGGTCGCGCCGGTTCCCAATGCCGTGAACGGCGCCGGATCCGCGCCGATCGCGGCGGCGCCGGCGGGCGTCGCGGCGAGCGTGTGGGAGAACGGCTTGCGCACGGAAGTCGCGCGACTGTTGCGCGAGAATTCCGCCGATGTCATGGACGAACTCGCGCGCCGTTTCGAAGCGGCGGTGATTCGCGAGGCGCTCGACTTCACGCGCGGGCGCAAGGTGGAGGCGGCGGAGCGTCTGGGCATCGGCCGCAATACGATCACGCGCAAGATTCAGGAGTTGCATCTCGACGCGTGAACGTCGTTACGACGGGATCAGCCGATCGTCGCGATCACGGGCGCGTGGTCCGACGGCTGGTCCCACTTGCGCGGCACCTTGTCGACTTCGCATGACGTGCAGCGCGCGGCCAGTTCCGCCGACAGCAGGATGTGGTCGATGCGCAGCCCCGCGTTGCGGCGAAACGCCATCATCCGGTAATCCCACCACGTAAAGAGCTTCTCGGCCTGCTCGAACTTGCGGAAGGCATCGGTCAGGCCGAGCCCGACGAGTTGCGCGAAGTGCGCGCGCTCTTCGGGCGACACGAGGTTCTGGCCTTCCCATGCTTTCGGATCGTGCACGTCGCGGTCTTCCGGCGCGATGTTGTAATCGCCCAGCAACGCGAGCTGCGGATGACGCGCCATGTCTTCGCGCAACCATTCGCGCAGTGCGTCCAGCCAGCGCATCTTGTAGGCGAATTTCTCGGAGCCGGGCGCCTGTCCGTTCGGGAAATACGCGGAGATGATGCGCACGCCGTCGATCGTCGCGGCGATCACGCGTTGCTGCAGATCTTCGAATCCGGGAATGTTGCGCACGACGCTGATTTCATCGACTTCGAAGCCCGCATCGGCGCGCACCAGAATGCCGACGCCGTTGTACGTCTTCTGCCCGGCGAACCAGCTTTTGTAGCCGGCGGCTTCGAGTTCGGCGCGGGGAAATTTCTCGTCGGGGAGCTTCAGTTCCTGAAGGCACAGCACGTCGACGCCCGAGAGCGCGAGCCAGTCGATGACATGCTGCTGGCGGACTTTGAGGGAATTGACGTTCCAGGTGGCGATTTTCATGAGTGCCCGTTTTCTTCGTAGAGCGCGGCCGTTGCGCTGAAGGCTCGATTCTAGCGGAGCGGTGGGGCGGGGCGGGCTCGCAGACGTCACACATAAACGAATCTGACCAGATGAAAAAACACAGGCGCGGCGAAGCAGATCGAATCGACACGATCGAGCATGCCGCCGTGTCCGGCGAGCATCGAGCCCCAGTCCTTCGCGCCGAGCGAACGCTTCACCGCTGAAAGAACCAGCCCGCCGATGAACCCCGCCAGAACGATGGCGAACGACATGCCGAGCGCCGCGCCGAAGCCGAATGGCGTGATCCGGTAAAGCGCCGCGCCGCAAAGGGTCGCCAGCGCGCCACCGCCGACGAAGCCTTCGACCGTTTTAGAAGGCGAAAGCACGGGTGCGATCTTGCGCTTGCCGAACAGTTTCCCCACGACGTACTGCAAGACATCGCTGATCTGCACGACGAGCAGGAAGTAGAAGAGCAATAACGCGTTCTGCCCGCGATAGCCGGGAATGTCGAGCGTCAGGAGCGCGGCGGCGTGGCTCAGGCCGTAGACGCAGACCATCAGCGCCCAGTTAATGCGTGCATTGCGACTCAGAAAGTCGCGCGTATCCTGCGTCAGCGCCGATACCAGTGACATCGCGAAGAAGAGATGCACCGGTACGAAGATGGAATACATGCCGTACCAGTTGATGCCAAGCAGAATGTACTGAACGGGAACCGCGACAAAGAACGCGAGGAACAGCGTCGAGTGATCGCTCGGCGTGGTCGGCGTGAGTGTTATGAACTCGCGCAACGTGAGGAATGACAGTAGCGCGAAGACCACATAAGTTGCAGTCTCGCCGAGTCCAATGGCGATCGCCATGACGGCGACCATGCCCCACCACGCGCGGATGCGTTCATTGAGGTTGACGATGGTCGCGCTCTTGCCATTCGGCCGGGCGGCGAGGATGGCGCCTGTCACGGTCGCGACGGCGAGAAAGCCCGCCACGCCCGCGATCAATTTCCAAAACAGTTCTGGCATGTTCGAGAATCGGAGATGTTGTTGCAGCAAGCTCAGTCTGAGCAAGCCGATGGCGCCAGCGCGACGATCGCATCGCGCATGCGTGTGAGAAAAGCAGATTTGTCGTCGGTCGCCCGAAGCGCTTCGCCCGCGCCGAAATGGACTTTGCAGATCAACGGAATCGGCCAGATCGCGCCCTTGGGCATGATCCGCTGAAGATTCTCGAGATAGACCGGCGTGAGGGCGATGCCGGGAAACTCGCTTGCCAGATGAAAGAGTCCGCTCTTGAAGCCTTGCGGCAAAGCATCCGTGCCACGTGTGCCTTCGGGAAAGATAATCACCGAATGCCCCTTCGTGAGCGCATCGCGAACCGGATCGAGCGGATCGCCATCTCCTTCGCGTCGACGATCGATCAGCACGACGTTCAGCAGTTTCTGCGCGATATGTCGCTTGAGCGCGTTGGCGTTCCAGTAGTCGCGCGCAGCAACGGGCCGCACGGAATCGCGCAAACTGCGCGGCAACGCAGCGAGGATAGCGAGTGTGTCGATATGGCTCGTGTGATTCGAGAAGTAGATCTGTTGAGTTTCGCCTGCACGAGAGACATGACAGACTGGGTAGGCTCCAGCGACCAACCGAACGAGAGATAACAGTAAATCGCGTTGCCAGGCATATATCCGTTTCATGAGTCGGTAGTGGTGTGGATTGCTTATTTATATTCCGTTCACATGCGCATCGACGGAGCAAGTGGTCTTGACAAGATGTGTCAGATGTTTAGCAAGTGATAACAAAACTGCATAACAAAGAGGCTCTGCAATCCTAACGGTTGACGGGATGCGAAAGTGACCTGATAGTAGCGGCTTTTTCGATCCATCGGGACGTCAGGCATGGTCGACGAACCGGCGAAAACATCGCAATGAGCCTCTACGCACTCAAGCCGCGCTTCCAAATTCTGCTTCGTCCATTCACAAATTGGCTCGCGCGGCGAGGCGTGACCGCAAACCAGGTCACGCTAGCCGCGATGCTTGGATCGATGGCAGTCGGTGCATCGGCGTGGCTCGGTTATCCCGAGCGCGGTCTGTTTCTGCTCATTCCGCTGTGGCTTTTCATCCGCATGGCGCTGAATGCCATCGACGGCATGCTTGCGCGCGAACACGGCCATAAGAGCGCATTGGGCGCTTACCTGAACGAACTAGGCGATGTGATCTCGGACACGGCGCTCGTGCTGCCGTTTCTGGCCGTGCCGGCTTTCGCGCCATCGGACGTGTGGCTTTTCGCCTGGACGGCGTGCGTAGTCGAGTGCGCGGGACTGATCGGACCACTGGCCGGCGCGGATCGTCGCTACGACGGGCCATTCGGCAAGAGCGACCGCGCGCTGGCGCTCGGGGCATTTGCGCTCTGGTTCGGAATGGGGCTGCCGGTCGGTTCGACGTTCGTCTGGCTGTGGCGTGCACTGATCGCACTCGCGGTATTGACTGCGATCAGACGCGTCGCGATGGGCGTTCGCTTATCGCGTGAAACGGGCCGTTAAGCGTTACCTGCAACATCGAAACAACGAAGGCAAAAATCACATGACTCAAGCGACTATTCGACGCGCACAAGAGGCGCGCTTCACGACTCACGACGGTGAAGCGCTTTTCTATCGGCACTGGCCCGCGGCGGGCGCGACACGCAGCGGCGCTGTGGTGCTGCTGCATCGGGGGCACGAGCATTCGGCGCGTGTCGCGCATCTGGTCGATGAACTCGACATGCCTGGCTACGATTTCTTTGCGTGGGACGCGCGTGGGCACGGACGTTCGCCCGGCGCGCGCGGATACAGTCCGAACGCAGCGGCTTGCGTGCGCGACCTCCAGTGCTTCGTCGAACACATCCGCGACGTTCATGGCGTCGCCATCGAAGACATGGCGGTCGTCGGTCAGAGCGTCGGCGCCGTGCTGGCCGCGGCCTGGGTGCACGATTATGCGCCGCCCGTGCGCTGTCTCGCGCTCGCATCGCCGGCGTTTCATATCAAGCTGTACGTGCCATTTGCACGTCCGGGTTTGCGTCTGATGCACAAGCTTCGCGGTCTGTTCTATGTGAACAGCTATGTGAAGCCAAAATTTTTGACGCACGATCCGGAGCGCATCGCGAGCTATGCCGCGGATCCGCTGATCACGCGGCCGATCGCGGTCAATATGCTGCTGGACCTGCACGACACGGCGAGGCGCATCGTCGACGATGCGGCCGCCATCACCGTGCCGACGCAACTGCTGATCTCGGGTGCGGATTGGGTCGTGCATCGCGGACCGCAGGAACGCTTCTTCGAGCGGCTCGGGTCGGCGCGCAAGGAGCGCATCGTGCTGCCCGGTTTCTATCACGATACGCTCGGTGAACGCGACCGCGCGCAGGCGCTCGCGCCGCTGCGGGCGTTTCTGCTGCGTGAGTTCGAGGCGCCTTGCGCGCGAGTCTCGCTCGTGGATGCCGACACGCGCGGACCTTTTCATGCGGAATACGAAGCGTTGAAACAAGCTCCCGCCAGTCCGCTCGCGCGTTTGTACTGGATGGCTGCGCGCGCGGGGTTGCGGGTGGGCGGCGCATTCTCGGAAGGCATTGCACTTGGGCATCGGCTCGGGTTCGATTCCGGCTCGACGCTCGACTACGTGTACCGCAACGAAGCGAGGGGACGCGGATGTGTGGGGCGCCACATCGATCGCAACTACCTCGACTCTCCTGGCTGGGTGGGCATCCGTCAGCGCAAGATCAATATCGAGGCGTTGATCGCCGAGGCGATGACGCGAATCACGCGCTCGGGCGAGACGGTCCGGATCGTCGATATCGCGGCGGGACATGGCCGTTATGTCCTTGACGCCATCGCCGCGGTGACCCGTCGCGATGGCGTGTCGCCCGAGCACATTCTGTTGCGCGATTACAGCGCGCCGAACGTCGATGCTGGACGCGCTCTGATTGCGCAACGTGGTCTCGAAAGCGTTGCGCGTTTCGAGCAAGGCGATGCCTTCGACGAGGCCTCGCTCGCCGCGCTCGATCCCCGTCCGACGCTTGCGATCGTGTCAGGGCTGTATGAGCTTTTTGGCGACAACGCTTCGATAGAACAGTCGCTCCGTGGCCTCGCGCGCGCCGTGCAACCTGGCGGCTACCTCGTCTATACCGGACAGCCGTGGCATCCGCAGCTCGAATTCATTGCGCGCGTGCTTGGGAATCATCGTGGCGAGACAGCGTGGGTCATGCGTCGCCGTTCGCAGGCGGAAATGGACGAACTCGTCGCGCGCGCCGGCTTTCGCAAGATCACGCAGCGCATCGATGAAAAGGGGATCTTCACGGTGACGCTTGCCGAGCGCGTCGCGTCCTGATGACTAGCGCTGCCTTGTCCGTCGCCGGTGCGCGAAGCGAACGGGACGCCTCCTTGATGTTGCGATCCGGATGGCTCGCGATCATGGGCGCGTTGTTCTTTTCGACATACGCCTTCGCGAACTGGCTGGCGTCGACGCGCGCCTCGGTGCCCACCTTCGCATTCGCATGGGAACGGGCCATTCCGTTCATGCCGTGGAGCATCGTGCCGTATTGGTCCATCGATGTGTTCTACGCGCTCTCGTTCCTGTTGTGCGTCAGGCGCGCGGCGCTCCACGCGCACGTCCGCAGGCTTTTCACGGTGCAAATGATCTCCGTGGCATGTTTCATCGCGTGGCCGTTGAGCTTCGGCGCCGAGCGGCCAGTCTCGAGCGGTGTGACCGGCGTGCTATTCGACCTCCTGACGGGCATCGATAAGCCGTATAACCAGGCTCCATCGCTGCACATCGGATTGCTGATCGTGCTTTGGACGTTCTACGCGGGCGTTCTGCGGAACAAAGCTGCTCGTGCGGTCTTGCATCTCTGGTTCATGGCGATCGGTGTTTCCGTTCTGACCACATGGCAGCACCATGTGATCGACGTGCCGACCGGCGCGGCGGTGGGTGCCTTTGCGCTATTTCTCTTTCCTCTCGCAGACGATGTGACCGGCGCCGCGCTCCCTTGCGCGCGAAGCCGGCGGATAGCTGGCGTCTATGCGACCGTCGCGGTCGCGCTGACCGCGTTCACGTTGATCCTTGTGAGGCATGCCGTTGGTGCCGCGCTTGTCACGGGATGGGTTTCGCTGGCATTCGCTTGCGTTGCGTGGATTTATTGGCAAGGCTCGCCTGCCGCGTTTCAGAAGGACGAGCGGGGCCGCATTCCGTTGGCCGTCCGTCTGCTGCTCGCTCCGGCTATCGCTGGCGCATTCATCAACTCACGGTTATGGACGCGCAAGAGGTCATCGCCTGTTCGCGTTGCGACCGGCGTTTCCATCGGTCGCACGCCGACGCCTCGCGAATGGCGGCAGCATGGTTTCGATGCATTGCTCGATCTGACGGCCGAGATGCCGCGCTGGATCGCGCTCGATCAATCGCATGTGTACCTATGCGTGCCGCATCTGGATCTCGTGCCGCCGACTCTGCTGCGTCTGAACGCGGCTGTCGAGGCGCTCGGTGAGCTGCATCGCGACGGGCGCGATGTGCTGGTTTGCTGTGCGCTCGGTTATGGGCGCAGCGTGCTGTGCGCAGCGGCATGGATCGCGAAGACGCAAGGTTTGCACGATGCACGCGCGGCACTTCTGGCTGTGCGGTCGGCGCAGCGTCGCGCGGTCTGGTCGAAGGACACCGTCGCGTTGCTGCAGGACTGGATCGACCATTGCACGGTTCATGGAAGACAAGGATGAACGCCTATTTCATCGCGGCGGCGCGTGGTGCGCTCGATGCTGGCTGCTGTGCGTGCGCGGTCGCCTTGGCAGCGGCAGGCGTGGGGTGGGGTGTCGCCATTCGTTGCGAGCATTTGCATTACGTGCGAACGCTGATCGCGCTCATCAGCACATGTTCGGGCATAGGCGCTTCGTGGCTAATGGTGCGAATCGTCATCGACCGACAGTTGTTCGCCACGCTTGCCGCAATGGAATCTTCGACGCTCGATGATCTCGACCGCGTGCTGATCGAGCTCGGATGGACCGCTGCATCGCGTGCCGGCCGGCCGCTCGATGCACGGGTGCGCGGCGTGACTCGACTGCTCAGGGCGAGCGTGATGGTTGCGGTCGTGCAGTGGGTGTGCGTGGGTGTGGCGGTGGTGGTGATGGAGGGGGCGTGAGGGCGCTCTTTGATGTATCCGCTCAAGATCCTTCGAAGCTGGTCGGATGATGTTGGCTTTTGAACGTAGGTCAAAAGTTTTATCAATGACTCTAAAAATAATCGCATTGAGAAATCGATGAAGTTTCTGCGCACGCTGGTTTTCTCGCCGATCCGTCTGATCGTCTTCGTCTTGCTGTTCATGATGCGACTGGGACGGCGCATCGTCCGCGTCATCGTCGGCGACGTGTCGTGGAGCGCACCGGCGTGGCCTCGTGCCGTGGCCCGCACGGTGCGCCGCTGCCCGTTGCGGGTGGCGGGCGTGCTCGTCCTCGCGCTCGTCGGATGGTACGGCTGGCATTGGCATCAGCACCGGCCGAAGCCCGTCGAACCCGAACGTGTGACCTTCGAAGTCCGGGCGCCAGCAGTGACTTCCTATGCCGATTCCGACGGACGCTCGAAGGTGGATATTCAGCCGCTGGAGTTGAAATTCTCGCGCTCTGCCGCGGCGCTCGACCTCGTCGGCAAAACCGTTGCCGGTGGCGTGAAGATGGAACCTTCGCTCAAAGGCGAATGGCAATGGGCCGACGATCACACGCTCCGCTTCACGCCGGCAATGGATTGGCCGGTGGGAGCGCACGTTCAGGCCGACTTCGATGTGGCCAGGCTTTTCGCTCCGCACGTCATGCTCAAAGATGACCGCTTCGAGTTCGACACCGCTTCATTCATGGCGCAGGTCGTCTCGTCCGCGTTCGAACAGAACCTCCTCGACCCTGCTTCGAAGCAGGCGCGAATTCAGCTTCGCTTCAACTATCCGGTCGATCCCGTCGCGCTCGAGAAGCGCATCGTGCTCGCGCTTCGGGACCGTAGCGGCAAGACGGTGAAGAGCTTGCGCTATTCGGTCACCTATGACGAAGTCAAGCTCAACGCGTGGATACATTCGGAGCCGCTCGAGATCCCTCGGGACCCTCTGACGGTCCAGCTTGAAGTCGACAGCGGCCTGGTGAGCACGCGCGGCGGCAATCAAACCAAGGATGCGTTAAGAGCGTCAGTCGGTGTGCCGGGTCTTTACAGTCTTGGCGTCGTTGGCATCTCTCCCACGCTGGTGGACAACGACCGCTTCGAACCGGAGCAGGTACTGGTCATGCGAACCAGCGGCGATGTCCGCACGCAAGACCTGGCCGCGCACACGAAGGCATGGATGCTCCCCAGGCACAAGCCCGGATCCGGACTGTCCGACGAAGATCCGCCCTACGAATGGCAGGTTGGCGAAGTCGACGATGGGATTCTCAGGAAAGCGCAGCCGCTCGCCCTCGAATCCGTGCCGACCGCGGAAGAGTACGCGTCGATGCAAAGCTTCAGGTACCGCGCGGAGGCGGGCGCTCGGATATACGTGCACATCGATGCGGGCATGAAATCGTCGGGCGGTTATGTCCTTGGCGAACCCATGAAGACGGTGCTGACTGTTCCTGAGTATCCCAAACTCCTTCGCATCATGGCCGATGGATCCTTGCTTTCGATGAGCGGCAGCAAGCGCATCTCGATCGTGTCGCGAAATGTGCGTGGCATGAAGCTGGAGATCGGCCGCGTTGTACCAGAGCAGGTTCAGAGTCTGGTGAGCTTCAATGAAGGCTCGTATTCGCAACCTCGACTGCGTTGGGATTTCGACGAGGATCACATTGTCGAGCGCTTCGAAATGAAGCGGTCTTTTCCGGCCGGCGATCCGGGCAAGGCGCACTACGAAGGCGTCGATTTGAGCCAGTATATGAAGAGCGGCAAGCGGGGGATATTTCTACTGCACCTGTCCGGTTTCGATCCCGATCTCAAAACAAAGCAGGCCGACACCGACGCTGCCGACGACACGCAGAACGCGGACTCGCTCGACGAAGCAAGCAGCGACGGTGACGACGGCGGCGAAGGCCCGCAGGACACGCGCCTGATCGTGGTCACAGATCTCGGCATGCTGGTCAAGCGCGCGCTCGACGGCAGTCAGGACGTGTTCGTGCAGTCAATTCGCACCGGCCGCCCGGTGGCGGGCGCGACGGTATCCGTGCTTGCGATTAACGGCCAGACGCTGTTCACGCAGACGACCACTGCCGACGGCATCGCGCATTTTCCGACCTTCAAGGGCCTCGCGCGCGAAAAGCGTCCGCAGTTGTATCTCGTGCAAAGCGGCGACGACACTTCGTTCCTGCCCGTGTCCGCGAGCGACCGACGCCTCGATTATTCGCGCTTCGATGTCGGCGGCGAGCGCAACGCGCCCAATCAGGGACAACTGTCCGCGCATCTGTTTTCCAATCGCGGCTTGTATCGTCCCGGCGAGTCGATTCAAATGGGAATTATCGTGCGTGCCGCGAACTGGTCGCGCAGCCCGGCGGGCATGCCCTTGCAGGCGGAGATCGTCGATCCACGCGGCATGACGGTGAAACGTCAACCGGTGTCCGTCGACGCCTCCGGCTTCACGGAGCTGAGCTACACGCCCGCGGAATCGGCGCCAACGGGTGTGTGGGGCGTCAATCTCTATATCGTCAAGGACGGCAAGCCGGCCGACGAACCGATCGGCAGCGCGAGCGTGCAGGTCAAGGAATTCATGCCGGACCGCATGAGGGTCGATGCGGGCTTCTCGCAGCAGGCAGCGGAAGGCTGGGTCAAGCCGGACGGTGTCAAGGGCGTCGTGAAGGCGCAGAATTTGTTCGGTACGCCCGCCGCCGGCCGGCGCGTGAGCGCGTCGCTCGTATTGCGCCCGGCATGGCTTGCATTTCGTGGCTGGCAGGATTACCGCTTCGTCGATCCGCGTCGTGCGCAAGAGGGCTACTCGGTAGCGCTCGAGGACGGCATGACCGATGACAGTGGACACGCGGAATTCGACCTCGATCTGAAGAAGTACGCCGATGCGACGTATCAACTGTATTTCGAGGCCAAGGCGTACGAACAGGACGGCGGCCGCGGCGTAACAGCAGGCGCGCGCATGATGGTGTCCAGCAACGACTGGCTCGTGGGTTACAAGTCCGTCGACAATCTCGATTACGTGCAGCGCGGCAGTCCTCGCGCTGTGCGGCTCATCGTCATCGACCCGAATACGAAAGCTATCGCGCTGAATGATTTGCGTGCGCAACTGGTCGAGCTGCGTTACGTCTCCATACTGACGAAGCAGGACTCCGGGGCTTACAAGTACGAATCGCGTCTGAAGGAAGTGCCCGTCGAGGAACGCAAGCTCGCGCTGCCCGTGGCAGGGCTCGACTATCCGCTACGCACCGATCAGCCAGGCAACTACGCGTTGCTGATCCGTCGCGCCGACGGCAGGGAAGTCAATCGTGTGCAGTACTCGGTCGCGGGAGACGCGAACATCACGCGCTCGCTGGACCGAAATGCCGAGTTGCAAGTGAACTTGAGCAAGCACGATTTCAAGCCGGGCGAAAACATCGAGATCGCGATTCGCGCGCCATACGCGGGAAGCGGTCTCATCACGATCGAGCGCGACAAGGTCTATGCACACGTCTGGTTCCATGCGAACACTACGAGCTCGGTTCAGCACATCAAGGTGCCCGCAGGCTTCGAGGGCAACGGCTACATCAACGTGCAGTACATTCGCGATCCGTCTTCCGATGAAATCTTCACCAGTCCACTGAGCTATGGCGTGGCGCCGTTCTCGGTGAACCTCGATGCGCGCCGTTCCAAGATTAACGTTGACGCGCCCGCTCTCGTCAAGCCGGGCGAGAAGATCGACTTCAACATCACGACGAGCGAGCCCGCGAAAGTCGTCGTCTTCGCCGTGGATGAAGGGATCCTGCAGGTCGCGCGTTACAAGCTCGCCGATCCGCTGCAGTTCTTCTTCCGCAAGCGGATGCTTGAAGTCGACACTTCGCAGATCCTCGATCTAATCCTGCCGGACTTCGAAAAGATCATGTCGATGGCCGCGCCCGGCGGCGATGCCGACGATGCTATCGGACGGCAACTCAATCCGTTCAGCCGCAAGCACGAGAAGCCGGTGGCGTACTGGTCCGGCATCGCCGATGTGAACGGCCACGCGCGCCTCTCCTACACCGTGCCCGATTCGTTCAACGGCAAGCTGCGCGTGATGGCGGTGGCGGTATCGCCCGGGCGTGTGGGCGCGTTCGAAGGCGCGGTGACGGTGCGCGGCGATTTCGTGCTTTCGCCGAACACGCCCGCTACGCTTGCGCCCGGCGACGAAGCCGACATCAGCGTGGGCGTCGCAAATAATCTGATCGGAATGGGCGACAAGCCGATGCCCGTGTCGGTGAGCGTCAGGAGCGGCCCGCAATTGCAGGTGGTCGGCGCGGTGACGCAAAACATCATGCTCGCGCCGATGCATGAAAGCGTGGTGACGTTTCGCATCAAGGCCACGCAGACGCCCGGGCCGGGCGAATTGAACTTCGACATACGTCACGGCGGGAAATCGGCGCGCAAGCGTGTCGAGGTCACGGTGCGTCCTGCGGCGGCGTACCGCACGCAGTTGAACGCCGGGCGCGTCGATGCAGGCGCAAAGGCCAGCGTGCGAGACCTGCGTCAAATGTACGATGCTCACGCGACCCGCGAGGCTAGCGTCTCGACCGCGCCGCGCGTGTTCGCGGCGGGACTTGGGACGTATCTCGAGTACGCCGATCACGACTCCAGCGAGCAGATGCTGAGCGCGCTGGTGCCGCGAATATTGGCGAACGACCTGCTTGCGAGCGCGGCGCCCGATGCCGCGCGGACGCCCGTCGCGAAAGCAGACGTGAACGCCCAGTTCTTCGATCGCCTGCGAGCGCGTCAGAATGCGCAAGGTGGTTTCGGCCTGTGGACGGCGACGCCCGACGCGGAGCCTTTCGTTTCCGCCTATGCGATGCACGTACTGATCGATGCACGCGAACGCGGCGTAATCGTGCCGCTCGACATGATGGAAGCGGGCAACCGCTACTTGCAGCAACTCGCGTCGAACGAGCGGCTCGGTTCGCTCGATCTCTTGCGCCAGCGCGCCTATGCGGTGTATCTGCTCACCCGACAGGGCAATGTGACGACCAACCATCTTGCCGGCGTGCAAAAGCGGCTGCAGGAGGCCTATCCGAAAGAGTGGAAGGACGATCTCGCAGCGGCGTGGCTGGCGGCGTCGTATCAATTGATGCGGCAGGACAAGGACGCCGCGCAACTGATCTCTGCGCCGCAGGCCACGTTGGAGCGCAAGCCGTCGCGCAATGAAGCATACAGTGAGGGGTATTTCATGGATCCCCTTACTCGCGATGCCAGCGTGCTCTATCTCCTGGCGAAGCATTTCCCGGAGCGCGCACGCAAACTGCTTCCGCGCGTAATTGAAAATCTGTCCGCACCGCTCGAACTGGGGCGATACGACACGCTGTCAGCCGCGATGACCATTCTCGCGCTCGATGCCTACGCGCAGGCAGGGGTAAGCGGACTCGACAAGCTGGCGATCATCGCATGGCGTGCGAACGCGATGCCGAAGGACATTTCAACGGTTGGGGGAGATAGTCGTCGTGTGGCTAAGTGGGACAGCGCAGTCACGCGCATTGAGATCGTCAATGGAAGCGCATTGCCCGCCTGGTGGACGACCGTGCAGTCCGGGTACGACCGCAACGCGACTGGAAAAGCGGTGAGTAAAGGCATTGAAATCGCTCGTGAATACACCGCCACGAATGGCCGACCCCTTGACACGATTACCGTGGGCGATGAAATCGACGTCCATCTCAAGTTGCGTGCGATAGATGCGGACGACGTGAGCAATATCGCAATCGTCGATCTCTTGCCGGGCGGATTCGATCCGGTGGAAACGCCACCCGTGATCGATGCCGATGCGAGTGATGATGATCGCGCCGGCAGCAGCTTCGGCGGCGATGAACAATGGCGTCCGCGCATCGGTCAGCCGGGTTCGACGTTCCAGCCTGTGCATGCGGAGGTGCGTGAAGATCGCGTTGTCCTGTACGGCACGGCGAGCAGCAACGTCAAGGAGTTCGTCTACCGCATTCGTGCGACCAACTCAGGCCGTTTCGCCGTGCCGCCGGCGTTCGCTGAATCGCTATACGACCGTCGCATTCAGGCGCAATCGGCCGGCGGCGCGACGCTCGACGTAGCGCGCGCAAGATAAGCGCGTGTGGATAGCC
The DNA here is from genome assembly GCF_023630985.1 of Caballeronia sp. ATUFL_F1_KS39. Taxonomy (NCBI): domain Bacteria; kingdom Pseudomonadati; phylum Pseudomonadota; class Betaproteobacteria; order Burkholderiales; family Burkholderiaceae; genus Caballeronia; species Caballeronia sp. ATUFL_F1_KS39. The sequence goes on from NZ_JALQDZ010000005.1 coordinate 77,165, forward strand.
GCCTATGTTCGAAAAACGTCGCTGGCATCACTGGCTCGCGGGTGTGCTTTTCGCGGTCGCCATGCTCGCAGGCATCCGACTGTGGCCGCATCCGGCGCTTGCCGACTGGAAGCCGACGTCCACAGCCGTGTATGACGATCACGGCCGGCTTTTGCGGCTCACGCTCGCGAAGGACGACCGTTATCGCCTGTGGACGCCGCTGGAGCGCGTGTCGCCCCAGTTGGTCGATGCCGTCCTGCTGCATGAAGACCGTTGGTTTCGCTGGCATCCCGGTTTCAGCCCGTACGGACTTCTGCGCGGCGCGTGGGTCACTTACGTAGGTGGCGGCCATCCCCAGGGAGGATCGACCATCACGATGCAGCTCGCGCGCTCGCTGTGGCGGATCAATACGCGCACTCCGTGGGGCAAGGTTCGGCAAGTCGCGCGCGCATTGCAACTCGAGCTTTGCTATTCGAAACGGCAAATCCTCGAAGCCTATCTGAACGACGTTCCTTACGGACGCAACGTGGAAGGCGCCGCGGCCGCGAGCCTGATTTATTTCGACAAGACAGCCGAGCGTCTGACGCTGCCCGAAGCGTTGACGCTGGCGGTGATTCCGCAGGACCCGGCGCGGCGCGTGCGCGCGGGGCATACGCAGATCGCACCGCCGTTGATGTCGGCACGCAATCGGTTGTACGAGCGCTGGCTTTCACGCCATCCTGGGGACGCCGCGCAGCGGGCGCTGTTTGCGCTGCCGCTTTCGCTGCGTCCGCTGTCGAGCTTGCCTTTCGAAGCGCCGCATGCTGTCGATCAGGCGCTCGCCGAGCGCAGTGCGTGGAGCATTGGCGACGACGGCGACGCAGCGAGACTCGACACGACCGTCGATCTCGACATGCAACACACGGTGGAACGACAGATCGGCCGATACGTTCTGCGCTTCGGTTCGCACGGCGTGCGCAATGCCGCCGCAATCCTCGTCGATACACGCGACATGAGCGTGAAGGCCTTGGCCGGCTCGGCGAATTTCGCGGATCGATCGATCCACGGTCAAGTGAACGGTACGTCGGCTCTACGCTCGCCGGGGTCGACGCTCAAGCCGTTCATCTACGCGCTCGGTTTCGATCAGGGCGTTCTGCACCCGCAGACCGTATTGCGCGATGTGCCGACTTCGTTCGGTCCCTATGCGCCGGAGAATTTCGATGGCGGTTTCCTCGGGCCGATTACGGCAAGCGATGCACTGAATCGCAGCCGCAACGTGCCTGCCGTGTGGATCGCAGCGCAGTTGAAAGATCCTGATCTGTACGAGTTCCTGCAGTCGGCAGGCGTGCGACGCATGGCGAGCGCTCAGCACTATGGCCTGTCGCTCGTGCTGGGAGGGGGGGAAGTGACGATGCAGGATCTGGCAAGTCTCTATGCGGCGCTCGCAAATGGCGGACTCCATGAACCGCTGCGCCTGCGCACAACTCGGCCCCGCGCGATGCCCAAGCGCCTTTTGAGCGAGCAAGCCAGCTTCATGACCATGGATATTCTTCGGCAACATCCGCGACCCGACGACACGAGTGGGGCCGCGTCGTCGGGGGTGCCGGTGTACTGGAAAACAGGCACGTCCTGGTCATTTCGCGATGCCTGGACCGCAGGCATCTTCGGACCGTATGTACTCGTCGTGTGGGTCGGCAATTTCGACAATTCGAGCAATGCCGCTTTCATTGGCGTCGACGCAGCGGCGCCGCTTTTCTTTCAGGTCGTCGATGCAATGCAGGCGGAGTTTCCCATTGCGAAGGCCGAGCGGCGAGCACCCGCGAATCTCAAACGCGTGCGCGTCTGTCTTGCGAGCGGTGACCTTCCGAACGAGTGGTGCCCGCAGCAGGGATGGACCTGGTTTATCCCGGGCAAATCGCCGATCCGTGTAAGCACCGTTCATCGTCGCATCGTGATAGATGATGCAACTGGACAACCTGCCTGCCCGCCGTACGCAGACAAGCGCACGCACACGGAAGTGTACGAGTTCTGGCCCTCCGACTTGCAGAAGGTGTTTGCTAGCGCAGGGATGCCGCGACGCAGCGTCCCTTCGAATCCGGCATGCCGCGACAGCGGCCTGATGCTGGACGATGCGCCGAAAATGCTGTCGCCGTCGCGCGCTACCACGTATGCGCTTCGACTCCATCATGGGGAATCGGGGCGCATCGCCTTCACCGCAACGGCGGCCGCCAGCGTGCACACCTTGTACTGGTTCGTGGACGATGCGTTCATCGGTAGCGCTGCGGCGCGCGAGACACTCTTCTGGCAACCGTCCGTGGCAGGCGAATATACGGTGCGTGTGGTCGACGATCAAGGGCGCAGCGATGCGCGTCCTTTGAGAGTGGCGTTGACCGAGTGAAGCAAGACTCCGCTCGAGCCTTGCCGCGCGATCAGCCGAAGAGGGCAATGCCCAGAACCACGATCATCAGAAGCGCGAGCATCCATGCCGCCGCGGCGTTCGTGCCGCCTTTGCGGCACAGCTCGTATTCCAGCGCGCTGCCGGATGAACCCTGGTTGCGAAGTTTGCCGATGCTCCTTAGCACATGTTCCCGGTAGAGAAGATTGCCGGAGAGTCCCAGCGCGAACGAAATCGCGTACGACACAAAGCCGCCAGCCCCATCTCCCAGCGAACCGACGGCGAACCGAAGCAGGACAGCAGCCGCGAACAACGCTCCAGCTTGCCAGTACATCTTTCGATAGACGAGCCAAATTGGACCGATCACGAACGCGGCCTTCCATGTACACCTTGGCTGCCCGCGTTTGTTCAGAAAGGACCATTTGTACGCGTAGTACTTCGCGTTCTTTCCGACGAAGAGAGCGACGTCCAGTTCGAGCGTGGGCGACTGTATGTCGGTGTTGATTTGAGGCACGTCTAGTTGATGTTCGGTTGGTTCCATGATGCTTGCCTCGAGTGTGCGGTCCTTTCGTATGTCCGGTCGCGAGCATTGCAGCATGCTGCGCTGTTGTCCACGGTGCCGTCTGGCTTTTGCGGAAATTTGAAGAAATTGCGCATCGGCTGCTAGATCGAGCGAATCGGCGATTGCTATGCTTTCATGATTCGGTATCCGAATAAGTAACGATGCGATGAATCGCTTCATCCATCGTAATGAAGCAAAAGCAATGTCCAACATCAATCAACCGTCTACTCCTAAAAGATATCCGGCGCGACTGTCATTCTTCAAAAGGACGGCGCCCAGTCGGTTCGTATCCAGAGTGATGCACAAGGCGCTGCCCAGATTCCAGCCGATATGGCGAGTGACAGTAAGGTGCTTCTGATCATCAAGAAGGCTGGTTATTCCGACCTGGTCGCCAAGTGCCCATGCGCTGGACTGTCTTATGCGCTGAGTCCGGTGATGAAGAATCTGGATGGCATGCGCGTCGTGCTTACATGGGGACAGCGCCCGCGCGATCTCGATCTTCACGTGTCCTATCCGCAGAATCACGTCTACTTTCAACACCAAGCCGGGGACGACGCCAATCTGGATGTCGACCACACGGATCGCTACGGTCCGGAAACCATTACGCTCGATCACAAGCGTTCCGGCCAGACCTACGTCTTCGCCGTGCACGATTTCAGCAACGAGAGCAACCCCGCGTCGTCGGAGCTTGCGAACAGCGAGGCAAGGGTGTTCGTGTATGTCGGCCAGTCGCTGGTTCGAACGTTCAGCGTGCCGCGTCAGGCGGGCAAGCTGTGGACCGTGTTCCGCGTCAACGGCGAGGGCGAGATTCAGGACATCAACACCATGCGTGGCGTGACGGTCAGAGCGAGCGAGGTGCTCGGCACCATCGACAACTACAACGACGAGCAGTTGAGAATCGTGCCGGCCAATCAGGACTATGTCGACGCGGCCCGCGCGAGCCTGATCAACAAGGACGGCGAGCGTGCCTATCACGCAGGCAACTTCGACGACGCTATCTGGCTGGACCGCGAGGCGATCAGCTTCAATCCGGAATTCGGCCAGGCGTACAGCAATCTCGGGCTCGCCTTCCAGAAGGCCGGACGTGCTGCCGAAGCCATCTGGGCCAATCGCAAGGCGATCGCGCTCGCGAATGGAGCGACGGCCGCGACGGTCCGCGCCAGTTCGTACTACAACATCGGCCGCATCTATGAGGACGCCGGCCAGTTCACCGACGCATCGAGCAACTACCGCGCAGCGCGACGCGAAAAGTCGAATCCGGTCTACGACGCCGCCATTACCCGCGTCAGCAATCGCTAAATCCGTTCAATCCAGGCCCCGGCATCGCGCCGGGGCCCGCATCGCTCATCACATGTACAAGAAAACTCTCGCGGCGATGCTCATGGCATTCGCCGCGATGTCGTCGCACGCGGCAGGTCCGGTTTCGGTCGCCATCGGCGATCGCGGGACGTGGCCGATATCCATCGATAGTACGGAGAACTTCGATCTCGCTTCGCGTGCCGAACTTCTCGCATTCGGCAAAGCGCTGGCCGATAGCGAACGACTGTCAGACGCCGAGTTGCAGAGCCGGCTGAAGGTGAAATCGTTCGATCGGGCATCGGTCGATCGTATTCGGGGCCGTTATTGGAAGCGTCTGACCGGAAACTATCTGAACGCTTCGGCGAATTGCACGCCGAGTGCTCCGTTTTGCGTAAAGGTGCATGGCGAGGCTGACTTCGTGAACGCGGCCAAAGCCTTCGCAGTCCCGGCGGATAGTCCGTATCGCGCGTGGTCATCGCAGGCGCGGACGTTTCACAACACGTATCTCGACGAACTGCTGAGACTGGCCGCGCTCTTTCGGAAGGTCAGCAGTGAGATCGACACGTATTCGTCGCGCGAGATCGACGGCAACGAGTTCGCCGACCGCACCTTCCTGCTCACCTTCGACGATGGCCCGACCACCGCCGGCGGCACAACCGACGCGTTGCTGCGGACGTTGCGAGACGCTCGCTTGAATGGCGTGTTCTTCACGCTCGGGACGCGGTTGCAAGCGCGCTTGCAGCAGGCGGGTGCGTCGTCGATGGCGTATGCCTATCGCGGCATGTGCGTCGGCGCGCATGGCTGGGAGCATCGTTCGCACGCAACCTGGCCGTCGTGGGAAGAGTCGGTGGCGCGGAGCATCGGGCTGGCGCAGGCGAATCTGCCGGACAGTTTCGTTCCGCTCTTCAGGCCGCCCTATGGTCAACGCCGAGCGGACAGCGGCGACTTCTTCGCATCGCAAGGCCTGCGTGTGGCGCTCTGGAATATCGATTCGCAAGACTGGAACGAGAAGGTGAGCGCGGATGAAGTCAAACAGCGCGTGCTCACGCTCATGCTGCTGTGGCGACGCGGGATCATTCTCTTCCACGATATTCATCCGAAGGCGCAGGTTGCGGTGCCCTGGTTGCATGACCGGTTGACGGCATCGGGTGTGCAGTGGATGGATTGCAAGAGGTTGGTCGCGACGAACGCCGATTGATCGCGCTGATTGTTTGAACCAACGACAGGCGGCGATGCGGTCAAAGGACGTCAAATGAAAAGAAGAAAGTTTATTGCCCTCACGGTATCGATGCCTTTCGCTCTCAGCGGGTGCCTGACATCCGGATTGAACGAGGAAGCAAAGTCGCCCGATTACTACAGGTACGCGGAAACGATAAGCAGTGTGCTTATCTCGGCAGACCAGAAGACGCTAGTGTTTCTTGGTAAGAATTATCACTATATTTTCGATGCGCCGGATCACTTCGTGGATGTCCTTCAGTCACCCTTTCACGCCGGAATGACCGCAGATGTCAATCAGTTCTACGTAGACGGAGACAGCAATGTCAGCGGTTCCTTCGTCTTGAATCTCGACAAGGCGGCGAGCTTCAGCGAAGAGCAGAAGGAGGAACTGGGAAATCTTGGAATCGATCCGCAACGCCGGTCTCTCTCGTTCAGGCTTAGCGGGCGGCGATATGACGCGAAAGGTTTCGACCGGTCGAAGGTCAATCCCATGCTGCTGAACCAGTCTTATGAAGTCTCCGTCAGGGAGCAGCATTACTCCAATGCGAAGAAAGTCATCCTGCTGGCGACGCCCTTGACCGTGGCGGCAGATGGCGCGCTGATGATCCTCGCCATTCCATTGTTGCCTGTGCTCTATGTGGTCTTTATGCGGAACTTTCGTGTGATGTGACGCCCGGTTGATCAGATCGACTCGGGCTCACTCACGCAAGGCACGAAGCATTAGCGCCCGCCTATCCAAGGCGGGCGTTTTTTTACACCATTTTTACACCCCGCCTCCCACTCTTTTCCCGCCCTTTACGTCCATTTTCTTAATCTCCACCTTGTCCTGAACCGCACAAGTGGAGAACACCAAAATGGACCTGATTTACCTCGCCGGCATCGTCCTGTTCTGGGGACTTTGCGTGGCGCTCACGCGCGGCTGCGAGCGACTCGGCCGCCGCGCGACGGGAGGGCGTCCATGAGCGCCTGGATGCTGTGGCTCGCGGCGGCTTCCACGCTGCTGCTCTTCGTGTATCTCGTGTACGCGCTTCTGCGTGCGGAGGATCTCGAATGAACGCCAACACCTTCATGCAGACGGCGCTCTTCATCGTCGTGCTGATTGCGCTGGCCATTCCGCTCGGCCGCTATATCTCGAACGTGCTCGACGGATCGTCCGTTATCGTGCGCAAGATCGGACGCCCGATCGAATCGATGCTCTATCGCATCGCCGGCGTCGATCCCGAATCCGAGATGTCATGGAAGCATTACGCGCTCGCCGTGATGCTCTTCAACGTGCTCGGCGCGCTCGTGCTGTATGCGCTGCTGCGCCTGCAGGGCACGCTGCCCGCCAATCCGCAAGGCATGGCCGGCATGACGCCCGATGCCGCATTCAACACCGCCATCAGCTTCGTGACCAACACGAACTGGCAGGACTACGGCGGCGAAAGCACGCTCGGCTATCTCGCGCAGATGCTCGGCCTGACCGTGCAGAACTTTCTCTCGGCGGCGACGGGCATCGCGGTCGTCATCGCGCTGATTCGCGGCTTCAAGCGGCATAGCGCTCAGACCATCGGCAACTTCTGGGTCGACCTCACGCGCACGACGCTCTACATCCTTGCGCCGCTTGCCGTCGTGTTCGCGCTCGTCTTCGTGAGCCAGGGCGCGATCCAGAATTTCAAGGCGTATCAGGACGTATCGACGCTGCAGGTCACCACATATCAGACGCAATCCACCGACGCACAAGGCAAGCCCGTCACGCAGACGCTCAAGGCCGAGAAACAGACGCTGCCGATGGGGCCGGTCGCCTCGCAGGAAGCGATCAAGATGCTCGGCACGAATGGCGGCGGTTTCTTCAACGCGAACTCCGCGCATCCGTACGAGAACCCGACGCCGTTCTCGAACTTCATGCAGATGCTCGCGATGCTGATCATCCCGGCTGCGCTGTGCGTCGTGTTCGGGCGCACGGTCGGCGACAGGCGTCAGGGCTATGCCGTGCTCGCGGCGATGACCATCGCGTTCGCCGTCGCGTGCTGGGGCGAGATTGCATCGGAGCAGGCCGGCAATCCGCTTTACGCGTCGCTCAAGGTCGATACGCAAGCGTCCACGCTACAGGCCGGCGGCAACATGGAAGGCAAGGAAACGCGCCTTGGCATCGCGCAATCGGGCATCTTCACGGTCGCGACGACCGCCGCATCGTGCGGCGCGGTCTCCAGCATGCACGATTCGCTGACGCCGCTCGGCGGCCTCGTGCCGATGCTGCTGATCCAGCTCGGCGAAGTGATCTTCGGCGGCGTCGGTTCCGGTCTCTACGGCATGCTCGCGTTCGCGTTGCTCGCGGTGTTCGTCGCGGGTCTGATGATCGGCCGCACGCCCGAGTATGTCGGCAAGAAGATCGAGTCGTTCGAGATGAAGATGGTCTCCATCGTCATTCTGCTTACGCCGCTGCTGGTGCTTCTCGGCACGTCGATCGCCGTGCTGAGCGCGGCGGGCACGGCGGGCATCGCGAATCCGGGCGCGCACGGCTTCTCCGAAGTGCTTTACGCGTTCAGCTCCGCCGCCAACAACAACGGCAGCGCGTTCGCGGGCCTTTCGGTGAACACGCCGTTCTATAACTCGATGCTCGCCATCGCGATGTGGTTCGGCCGCTTCGGTTCGCTCATTCCGATCCTCGCCATCGCTGGCTCGCTCGCCGCGAAGAAGCGTCTCGCCGTGACAGCGGGCACCTTGCCGACCCACGGACCGCTCTTCGTCGTGCTCCTGCTCGGCACGCTCCTTCTGGTCGGCGCGCTCACGTATGTGCCGGCGCTCGCGCTCGGGCCCATCGTCGAGCACGTCACGATGATCGCAAGCCATTGATTTCCGAGGACAGCATGAATCAAGAGAATCAAACGCCGCTGCATCGCCCGGAGAATCTCGGGCAGGCGCGCACAGCGGCACGTTCGATGTTCGATCCGGCGCTCGTGAAGCCGGCGATCGTCGATTCGTTCAGGAAGCTCGCGCCGCGCACGCAGTTGCGCAATCCGGTGATGTTCTGCGTCTACGTCGGCAGCATTCTGACGACGGTGCTCTGGCTCGCCGCGCTCGCCGGCCAGGCGGAAGCGCCCGCGGGCTTCATCCTCGCGATCGCGCTGTGGCTGTGGTTCACGGTGCTCTTCGCGAACTTCGCCGAAGCGCTCGCGGAAGGGCGCTCGAAGGCGCAGGCGGCATCGCTGCGCCAGGCGAAGCACAACGTGATGGCGAAGAAGCTCAACGAGCCGCATCCGAAATCGCCGATCCGCATCACGACGTCCACGGAATTGCGCCGCGACGATGTCGTGCTCGTCGAAGGGGGCGACGTGATTCCCGCCGACGGCGACGTGATCGAAGGCGTCGCGTCGGTCGACGAATCCGCGATCACGGGCGAATCCGCGCCGGTGATCCGCGAGTCGGGCGGCGATTTCTCGTCGGTGACGGGCGGCACGCGCGTGCTCTCCGACTGGATCGTCGTGCGCGTATCGGTGAATCCGGGCGAGGCGTTTCTCGACCGCATGATCGCGATGGTCGAAGGCGCGAAGCGTCAGAAGACGCCGAACGAAATTGCGCTGACGATTTTGCTCGTCGCGCTGACGCTCGTGCTGCTCTTCGCGACCGCGACGCTGCTGCCGTTCTCGATGTTCTCCGTCGAGGCGGCGAAGCAGGGCCACGTCGTCACGATCACCGCGCTCGTCGCGCTGCTCGTGTGCCTGATTCCGACGACGATCGGCGGGCTGCTGTCCGCGATCGGCGTCGCGGGCATGAGCCGCATGATGCAGGCGAACGTGATCGCGACGTCGGGCCGCGCGGTCGAAGCGGCCGGCGACGTCGACGTGCTGCTGCTCGACAAGACCGGCACGATCACGCTCGGCAATCGCCAGGCGTCGACGTTCGTGGCGGCGCCCGGCGTGGCCGAGCGCGATCTCGCGGACGCGGCGCAACTCGCATCGCTCGCCGATGAAACGCCGGAAGGCCGCAGCATCGTCGTGCTGGCGAAGCAGCGCTTCAATATCCGCGAGCGCGACATGGCGACGTTGCACGCGACCTTTCTCGCGTTCAGCGCGCAGACGCGCATGAGCGGCGTGGATCTGCCGAATCGCGAGATCCGCAAGGGTTCCGCCGATGCGTTGAAGCGTTACGTCGAAGAACGCGGCGGACGGTTTCCGCAGGAAGTGCAGCATGCCGTCGATGAAGTCGCGCGGCGCGGCAGCACGCCGCTCGTGGTGGCCGAGCGCGTGAACGATACGACGCGCGCGCTGGGCGTGATCGAGCTGAAGGACATCGTGAAGGGCGGCATCAAGGAGCGCTTCGCGGAGCTGCGCAAGATGGGCATCAAGACGGTGATGGTGACGGGCGACAACCGGCTGACGGCTGCTGCCATCGCGGCGGAAGCGGGCGTCGACGACTTTCTCGCCGAAGCGACGCCGGAAGCGAAGCTGGCGACGATCCGCGCGCATCAGTCCGAGGGGCGTCTCGTCGCGATGACGGGCGACGGCACCAACGATGCGCCCGCGCTCGCGCAGGCCGACGTCGCGGTGGCGATGAACACGGGCACGCAGGCCGCGAAGGAAGCGGGCAACATGGTCGATCTCGATTCGAACCCGACGAAGCTCATCGAGATCGTGGAGATTGGCAAGCAGATGCTGATGACGCGCGGCTCGCTGACGACGTTTTCCATCGCCAACGACGTCGCCAAGTACTTCGCGATCATCCCGGCCGCGTTTGCGACGACGTATCCGCAGTTGCGCGTGCTGGACGTGATGCATCTGGCGTCGCCATCGTCGGCGATTCTGTCGGCGGTGATCTTCAATGCGCTCATCATCGTGTTTCTGATTCCGCTCGCGTTGAAGGGCGTGAAGTATCGCGCTTTGGGCGCCGCGTCGTTGTTGCGACGGAACCTGCTGATTTACGGGCTGGGCGGCATCGTGTTGCCGTTTCCGTTCATCAAGCTCATCGATATGGTCATTACCGCTCTTGGCTGGAGTTGAACATCATGAAGAATCTGTTGCGTCCCATGCTGGTGTTGTTCGTCGCGTTGACTGTCGTGACGGGCGTGGTGTATCCGGCGGTCGTCACCGCGATCGGACAGGCGGCGTTTTCGCATCAGGCGAATGGGAGTTTGATCGAGCGCGATGGGCGTCTCATGGGCTCGGAGATCATCGGGCAGCAGTTCGATGCGCCTCGGTATTTCTGGGGGCGTTTGTCGGCTACTGCGCCGAATCCTTATAACGCGGGGAGTTCTAGTGGCTCCAATTTCGGGCCGACCAATCCGGCGCTCGCCGATGAGATCAAAGCGCGCATTGCCGCCTTGCACGATGCCGATCCGGGGAATGAGGCGGCTGTTCCCGTCGATCTGGTGACTTCGTCCGGGAGCGGGCTCGATCCGGAAATCAGTCCGGCGGCTGCGGCGTATCAGGTTTCGCGGGTCGCGAAGGCGCGGGGGATGTCGGTGGCTCGCGTTGAAGCGCTTGTCGCTCAAGCTACTAGCGGGAGGCAGTTTGGAGTGCTCGGAGAGCCTCGGGTGAATGTGCTTAAATTGAATCTTGCGTTGGATGGGGAGTAGTTGGGGGCGCTTGGCTTGGTTTCGCCGGATCCCGTTTTGCTCTCGGTTTATTTGCACTGCCCCTGTGCGGGGCGGCAGTCACTTTCTTTGCTGCTGCAAAGAAAGTAACCAAAGAAAGCAGCTCGTCACCGCCCGCGGTCACACGCAATTTGGGTAGTTCTCTCGTCCAAGGTGGCACTCGCCTAAAGAGTGCCCTCAAAGGACTAACGGGGCTTGGATCGCGCACGGTCTGACGAGCTAGTTTTCCAAGGACACTGGTTCAGCACGAAAGAGCTTCGGCACAGCGCTACGCGCTGCCGCCGGGTATGCAAGGGAAACCAACGTGCGGCACTTGCGGTGAGATGGAGACGTTAGTAGAGAAGCACGCGCAGACCCGATTGACTGGTCGGCCGCGAAGCGGGCTGGAGCTGTTTGGTGCTGAACCAGTTTGGTGTGTGGTGCGATGTGGCAGACCGTGCGCGAGCCAAGCCCGATTAGGTGTTTGAGGGCACTCTTTAGGCAGCCCACGATGGACGAGAGGACTACCCAAATTGCGTGTGACCGCGGGCGTATCGGGAGCTGCTTTCTTTGGTTACTTTCTTTGCAGCAGCAAAGAAAGTGACTGCCGCCCCGCACAGGGGCAGTGCTAACAGACCGACACGAAAACGGGATCCAGCGAAATCGCAAGCGAACCACCACAACAAGCGCCAGCAAGAACCCCAAAAAAAACCATGCCCCGCCCAACCCCAGAAGAACTCCTCGACAAACTCCACCGCGAGGAAGAAAAACGCGAGCGCGGCAGACTGAAGATTTTCTTCGGCGCATCGGCGGGCGTAGGCAAGACCTTCGCGATGTTGCAGGCCGCACGCCGCCGCCGCGATGAAGGCGTGGAAGTAGTCGTCGGCCTGGTCGAAACGCATGGCCGCAAGGAAACCCTCGCACTGGTCGAAGACCTCGAAACGCTCCCGCCCGCGCGCATCGAACACCGCGGCCGTCTGCTCGCCGAATTCGACCTCGACGCCGCGCTCGCCCGAAAACCGCAACTCATCCTCGTCGACGAACTCGCGCACTCGAACGTGCACGGCTCGCGCCACATGAAGCGCTGGCAAGACGTGCAAGAACTGCTCGACGCGGGCATCGACGTCTATACGACCGTCAACGTCCAGCACCTCGAAAGCCTCAACGACATCGTCGGGCGCATCACCGGCATTCGCGTCTGGGAGACCGTGCCCGATCGCATCTTCGACCTCGCCGATGAAGTCACGCTCGTCGACCTGCCGCCCGAAGAACTGTTCGACCGTCTGCGCGAAGGCAAGGTCTACCTGCCGGCGCAGGCCGAGCACGCCGTGCGCAACTTTTTTCGCAAGGGCAATCTGATCGCGCTGCGCGAACTCGCCTTGCGCCGCACGGCCGATCGCGTCGACGCGCAAATGCGCGAATACCGCGCCGATCAGTCGATCGAACGCATCTGGCGCGCGCGCGAACGGCTCATCGCGTGCATCGGCCCGGGACCGGAAAGCGCGACGCTCGTGCGCGCGGCCGCGCGGCTCGCCACGGCGCTCAAGGCCGACTGGCTCGCGGTGTACGTCGAGACGCCGAAGCTGCAGCGCCTCTCCGACGATCAGCGCCGCCGCACGCTCGACGCGCTCAAGCTCGCCTCCGAACTCGGCGCGGAAACCGTCACGCTCGATGGCGCCGATGCCGCCGCGACGCTCATCGACTACGCGCACATGCGCAACGTGTCGAAGCTCGTGGCGGGCGCGTCGGCGAGCGGCGAATGGCGGCGTCTCATCGCTCGGCCGGTGAGCGAGCGCATCATCCGGCAAGGATCCGATATCGACGTGACGCTCGTGTCGACCGGTACACGCGACGAGCCACGCCGCACGATCACGCAAGCGTTCGGCACTTGGCGCGACGGCGCGCACTCGCCACCGCGCGCCTATCTTCATGCGCTCGCGATCGGCGGGGGCATCACGCTCGTCGCCGACATGCTCGCCGCCCGTCAGTTCGCAATCACGAATCTCGTGATGCTCTATCTGCTCGGCGTGATCTTCGCGGCCGTGCGGCTCGGGCGCGGTCCCGGCGTGATGCTGTCGTTTCTGTCGGTCGCCGCGTTCGACTTCTTCTTCGTGCCGCCCGAGCTGTCCTTCTCCGTGACGGACACGCAGTATCTCCTGACCTTCCTCGTCATGCTGCTGACCTCGCTCACGATCAGTCATCTGACGTCGAGCCTGCGGCGCGAGGCGCGCATCGCATCGCAACGCGAGCGGCGCACGGGCGCGATGTACGCGATGACCAAGGAACTCGGCGCCGCGTTGATGACCGAGCAGATCATCGAGATCGGCACGCGCCACGTCGCGGAAGTGTTTCAGGCGAAGGTCGCGATGCTCCTGCCCGACGCCGCCGAGAAAGTGCGGCAGAAAGTGGACGAACCGAATCCCGATGTGACGCTCGATGCCGCGCGTCTCGATCTCGACATCGCGCAATGGGTCTATGACCAGCAGAAACCGGCGGGACGCGGCACCGAGACCTTGCCCGCGAGCCAGGCGCTTTATCTCCCGCTCAAGGCGCCGATGCGCACGCGCGGCGTGCTCGCGCTCGTGACCGGGCGCGAAGCCGAACTCGCGGTGCCCGAGCAGCGCCGCATGATCGAAACGTTCGCGTCGCAGATCGCGCTTGCGCTGGAACGCGTGCATTACGTCGAAATCGCGCAGGACGCGCTCGTCAACATGGAATCGGAGCGCCTGCGCAACTCGCTTTTATCCGCGATATCGCACGATCTGCGCACGCCGCTCACGTCGATCGTCGGCTTCGCTTCGGTGCTGGAGGAAGAGGCGCGGGAAGCAGGCGGCCAGAGCGAGGCATCGCAGGAACTCGTGCACGCGATCCACGAAGAAGCGCTGCGCATGAGCGGCCTCGTGATCAATCTGCTCGACATGGCGCGTCTGCAGGCGGGCGCGATCCGGCTGAATCGTCAATGGTCGATGCTCGAAGAAACCGTGGGCGCCGCGCTCGCGAGTTCGCGCCGCGTGCTCGCCGGGCGTCCCGTACAGACGCGCGTGCCGGCGAACTTGCCGTTGCTGCAACTCGACGCCGTGCTGATGGAGCGTCTCTTCGCCAACCTGCTGGAAAACGCCGCGAAATACACGCCGCCCGCGACGCCGATCCGCATCGGCGCCGCGCTCGCGCACGACGGCGATGCGCGCTTCGTGCGCGTGTGCATCGACGATGAAGGGCCGGGCGTGCCGGCCGGCATGCAGAACCGTCTCTTCGACAAGTTCACGCGCGGCGAGAAGGAATCGGCGCAACCGGGCATCGGGCTCGGTCTCGCCATCTGCCGCGCGATCGTCGAGGCGCATGGCGGGCACATCGGCGTCGAGAATCGCGCGGACGCGAACGGGCGCGTTCTCGGCGCACGATTCTGGTTCACGCTGCCGGCCAACGATGCGCCGCCCGAAGAATTGCCGCCCGACGAGGATGTCGACTCGAAGGCGGCCGCGCCGGGAACGGACGATGTCTGACGCGGCGAATTATGATGTCGGCTCACGAGCAAACTGAAAACCAACGATGAGCCAACCGACTTTGAACGGCGAGCGCGTGCAGCTTCGTCCGCTGCAACGCGAGGATCGCGCCGCCTTGCTCGATGCAGCCGCCGACGGCGAACTCTGGAATCTGAGCGTGACGGTCGTGCCGAACGAAGACACCATCGATCGTTATATCGACACCGCGCTCGCGGGCCGCGATGCCGGCACCGTGATGCCGTTCGTGATCGTGCGCGCCAGCGATGCGCGCGTCGTCGGCAGCACGCGTTACTGGAAGATCGACCGCGTGAACCGCAAGCTCGAAATCGGACATACGTGGCTCGCGGCATCGACGCAGCGCACGGGCATCAACACGGAAGCGAAGTTTCTGCTGCTCGCGCACGCGTTCGAAGCAATGCGTTGCGTGCGCGTGCAGTTCACCACCGACGAGCTCAATGCGAAATCGCGCGCGGCGATACTCGGCGTCGGCGCGAAACAGGAAGGCATCGTGCGGCACGAGCGCATCATGCCCGATGGCCGCAAGCGCAATTCGGTGCGCTTTTCGATCATCGACGACGAATGGCCCGACGTCAAAGCGATGCTGCTCGTTAAGCTCACGCGTCGAGCGTAGCGCGCGCCTTCAGCGCTTTCACGCGCGCCTTCATGAACGCGACGAAGCGGCGCGTGACGGTGTCGTCGCGTTCGTCTTGCCATGCAAGTCCGACGCGCCAGCGCGCCGCTCGATCGCGCAATGTCAGCACGCGCGCATCGCGCAGCAAGTACTGCGCGCGCGATGGCAGGAACGCCGCGCCCACGCCGCCCGCCACCGATGCGAGCACGGACTGGATATCGTCCGCTTCCTGAATCACGCGCGGCGCGAAATCGTGCTTCGCGCACCAGCGATCGATCTGCGCAGCAAGCCCCGGCCCGCGCCCACGCGACAGCGCGATGAATCCCGGTTCGTTCAGTTCGTTCAGATTCGCGGGCAGACGCTTGTAGCGCGTGTGCTCGGGCACGGCGAGCGCGAGCGTTTCATCGAGCACGGTGAAGCCGGAAAGCCCGGCGCTCGCGGGCATCCGCATGAATCCGACATCGAGCTTGTTCGCGAGGATGCGGCGCGTCTGTTCGTGCGACGAGAGATCGTGCAGCGTGATGCTCACGTCCGGATTCAGCGCGCCGAATTCGGCGATCAGCTTCGGCACATGCGTGAGCGTCGACAGGCACAAGCCGACGCGCAGAAATCCGCGCGCGCCGCTCGCGGCTTCGCGTGCGCGGGCCAGCACGGCGTCGGCGTCGCGCACGAGCGCTTGCGCATCGCCGATGAAGCCCGCGCCGAACGTCGTCAGATCCGCGCCGTGGCGTCCGCGTTCGAAGAGGCGCGCGCCGAGGCTTTCTTCGAGCGACGCAATCTGCTTGCTGAGCGCAGGCTGGCTCAAGTGCAGCGCTTCGGCGGCACGGCCGAAATGACGCAATTCGGCGATGGTGAGAAAGGAGCGCAGGAGTTTTAATTCCATTTGGCGATCGAACACGTCGAAACATTCATTTTACTTATCGATTGCCGAGCGCTTCAATGAGGATACTCACTCGTCACATCGGGAGTTCCACTTGGATGCCGCATCGTTTCGTGTCGCCGTCATCGCGCTCGAATCGCGGAAGGGCGATGCCGCGCTCGACTGTCGATTCATCGCCGCAAAGCTCGCCTATGCCGCGCGCCAAGGCGTGTGGCTCGCGCTGTTTTCCCCTTCGGGTATCGACGATTCGCGCGCCGATCCGTTCGACGATCCGTCGATTCACGCGATCGCCGCCGCCGTCGATGAAAGCGGCGTCGCGGCGGGCGTCGGCTGGATCGAGCGCACCGAAGACGGCGGGCGCTTCGACAGCTACGCGATATGTTTTCCCGGCGGCGCGCGCGTGCGTCATCGCATGCCGCATCTCGCGCGACGCGGTTTGCACAGCGGCAATCGCCTCGGCGTATTCGACGCGCATCCGCTTGCGCACGAGACGGAGCGCACGACGGAACGCACGATGCCGCGCGGTTCGCTGCCGCTCAGTTTCGCGATCGTCGGCCGTCATCGATTGACGGGTTGAATCGCGCCTCCGCACGGCTTTTATGTCCCGATACAATCGGACGAACAGCCCGGCACGGAGGTTTCGCACATGGATTTGATCATTCGCCGCGCGGCGCTCGCTCACTCGCGCGAACTCGTCGACATCGGCATGGAGGCGGGGCGCATCGCCGCGATCGAGCGGCATCTTGCGGCCACCGCGCGCGAGGAAATCGATGCGAACGGCTCGCTCGTCACCGCGCCTTTCGTCGACGCGCACTTCCATATGGACGCAACGCTTTCCTACGGCCTGCCGCGCGTGAATGCGTCCGGCACGCTGCTCGAAGGCATCGCGCTATGGGGTGAATTGAAGCCGGATCTCACGCAGGAAGCGCTCGTCGAGCGCGCGCTGCAGTACTGCGACTGGGCCGTCGCGCGCGGATTGCTCGCGATCCGTTCTCACGTCGATGTGTGCGATCCGCGGCTTCTGGCCGTCGAAGCGCTCGTCGAAGTGAAACGGCGCGTGAAGCCGTATCTCGATCTGCAACTTGTCGCGTTTCCGCAGGACGGCGTGTTGCGCAGCCCGGGCGCGTTCGACAATCTGAAGCGCGCGATCGCGATGGGCGTCGATGTCGTCGGCGGCATTCCGCACTTCGAGCGCACGATGGCGGACGGCGCGGCATCGGTGAAACTGCTGTGCGAATACGCGGCGGAGCAGGGCTTGCGCGTGGACATGCACTGCGACGAGTCCGACGATCCGATGTCGCGCCACATCGAAACGCTCGCTGCGGAGACGCATCGGCTCGGCTTGCATGGACGCGTCACCGGCTCGCATCTCACGTCGATGCATTCGATGGACAACTACTACGTCAGCAAGCTCATTCCGCTGATGCGCGAGGCGGGCGTGAATGCAATCGCGAATCCTCTCATCAACATCACGTTGCAGGGGCGCTCCGATACTTACCCGAAGCGGCGCGGCATGACGCGCGTGCCGGAACTGATGGCGGCGGGCATCACGGTCGCGTTCGGGCACGACTGCGTGATGGATCCGTGGTACAGCCTGGGTTCGGGCGACATGCTCGACGTCGCGCACATGGGCTTGCACGTCGCGCAGATGACGGGCGTCGACGCGATGCGCGCGTGCTTCGATGCGGTCACGAAAAATCCTGCGCGGATTCTCGGGCTCGAAGGGTATGGCATCGAAGTGGGCTGCAACGCGGATTGCGTGGTGCTTGATGCGCGCGATCCTGTCGAAGCTATTCGGCTGCGGGCGGCGCGAACGGTTGTTGTCAGGCGCGGAAAGGTGGTGAGCCGGAGTCCGGCCGTGCGCGCGACGCTGGCGCTGGAAGGAAGGCCGGGGGAGGTGGATTTCAGGATCGAGAGGCGATAAAAAAAACCCGGTCCTCGCGGACCGGGTTTTCGCATCAATCGGCAGGAGACGTCAATGCACCGTCGCGCCCGACATCCCGTTATGCCTCAACAACGCGTCGATATCCGGCTCGCGCCCACGGAACGCCTTGAACGATTCCATCGCCGGACGACTGCCGCCGACTTCCAGAATCTCGCGACGATAACGCGTACCCGTGGTCGCATCGAGCACCGAACCGCTTCCGGCCTTCGCGGCTTCCTCGAACGCGGCGTACGCATCGGCGGATAAAACTTCCGCCCACTTGTAGCTGTAATACCCCGCCGCATACCCGCCCGCGAAAATATGGCTGAACGTATTCGGCCAGCGCGAGAAGGGCGCCTGCGGGATCACATGGAACTTCTCGTTGATCGCGCGTGCGAGATCGTTGACGTTCTGCGTCGCGTTGGCCGGATCGTAGGACGTGTGCAGCACCATATCGAACATCGAAAAGACGATCTGGCGCAGCGTGCCCAAACCGCTCTGGAAGTTCTTCGCGGCGAGCATCTTGTCGAACAGTTCGCGCGGCAGCGGCGCGCCGGTTTCGACGTGCGCGGACATGTCGGTCAACACGTCCCATTCCCAGCAGAAATTCTCCATGAACTGCGACGGCAGTTCGACCGCATCCCACTCCACGCCGTTGATGCCCGACACGCCCAGTTCGTCGATGCGCGTCAGCATGTGATGCAGCCCATGCCCGAATTCGTGGAACAGCGTGATGACTTCATCGTGCGTGAAGCATGCGGGTTTGCCGCCCACCGGCGCCGAAAAGTTGCAGGTGAGATAAGCAACCGGCGTCTGCACGCCGCCTTCGCCGCGCTTGTGACGCGAGCGCGCGTCGTCCATCCATGCGCCGCCGCGCTTGCCTTCGCGCGCGTAGAGGTCGAGATAGAACTGCGCGACGAGCGTGCCGTCCTTGTTCTCGACGCGGAAAAAGCGCACGTCCGGATTCCACACGGCGGCTTCGTCGCGGCGGATCGACACGTTGAAGAGCGTCTCCGTCACCTTGAAGAGACCCTTCAACACGGCTTCTTGCGGGAAGTATTGCTTCACTTCGTTTTCCGAGAACGAATAGCGCTTCTGACGCAGCTTCTCCGCCGCGTACGCGATGTCCCACGGCTGCAACTCGGGCATGCCGAGCTCGGTCGCGGCGAACGCGCGCAGTTCCATCCAGTCGTTTTCGGCGTAGGGGCGGGCGCGCTTCGCCAAGTCTTCGAGGAACGCGATGACCTGCGCGGGCGATTCCGCCATCTTCGGCGCGAGCGACACTTCCGCGAAGTTCTGATAACCGAGCGTCTTCGCTTCTTCCTCGCGCAGCTTCAGATGCTCGACGACGTTCGCCGTGTTGTCCCATTCGGCCTTGCCGTTGCCATAGGTCGCGCCGAGTTCGGACGCGCGCGTGACGTACGCGCGATACATCGCCTCGCGCATCGGACGATGCTCCGAATACTGCAGCACCGGGAAATACGACGGGAAATGCAGCGTGAACTTCCAGCCGTCCTTGCCGTCGCGTTGCGCGGCTTCGTGGGCGGCTTCGATCACGTCGTCGGGCAGACCGGCGAGATCGCTCTTCTGCGTGACGATGTACGCATAGGCGTTGGTCGAATCGAGGACGTGATCCGAAAACGCCTTCGACAGCGCCGCCTGTTCTTCCTGCAACTGCGCGAAACGCGGCTTGCGGTCTTCGGGTAATTCGGCGCCCGAGAGACGGAAATCGCGCAGCGAGTTTTCGAGGATTTTTTTGCGCTCGGCCGACAAGCCCGCGAATTCGGTACCGGCGGCGATCGCCTTGTACTTTTCGTAGAGCGCGAGATTCTGTCCGACGCTCGCCGAGAATTCGGTCACGCGCGGCAGGTTTTCAGCGTGGGCGGCGCGCAGTTCGGGCGTGTCGGCGACGGCGTTCAGATGGCCGACGATGCCCCACGCGCGCGACAATTTTTCCGATTCCTGCTCGACGGCCTCGACGACGTCTTTCCACGTCGCAGGCGTCTCGGGCGCGCTTGCACGGTCGACGGCGGCCTTGGCATTGGCAAGGAGCACATCGAGCGCGGGCGTGACGTGCGCCGGCTGAATCTCGCCGAAACGCGGAAGATCGGAGAAGTCGAGCAGCGGATTGGCCGCTGCCGCTTCGGACGTGATGGCTGACGTGGTATCGCTCATGGCTCTCCCGTGCTGATGTTGGATGACGCCGCACGGGTGTCGCGCCCCGCGCCGGCTCGTTCGGAGATTATTGGGGCGGGCGCGGCAAATTCCAATCGTTTGTTTTTAAGGGGCCGATTAAGGCAATGCCCGGCATTCCCCTACAACCCGCGGCCGCCCCACGCCGCTCAAGCCTGCGCCGCGCGCTCGGCCGCTTCGATCGTGTTGACGAGCAGCATCGTGATGGTCATCGGGCCGACGCCGCCGGGCACCGGCGTGATATAGCCCGCCACTTCCTTCACGCCCGCGAAATCGACGTCGCCGCACAGCTTGCCTTCGTCGTTGCGGTTCATGCCGACGTCGATGACCGTCGCGCCCGGCTTCACCATGTCGGCGGTGAGGATGTCGCGGCGGCCGACCGCGGCGACGATCACATCGGCGTCGCGCGTATGTTTGGCGAGGTCGCGCGTCTTGCTGTGGCAGATCGTGACGGTCGCGCCCGCTTCGAGCAGGAGCAGCGCCATCGGCTTGCCGACGATGTTCGAGCGCCCGATCACGACGGCGTTCGCGCCTTTCAGGTCGATGCCGTGCGCTTCGAACATCTTCATCACGCCGTAGGGCGTGCACGGGCGAAAGAGCGGCTTGCCGGTCAGAAGCGCGCCGGCATTGGCGACGTGAAAACCGTCGACGTCCTTTTCCGGCGCGATCGCCTCGATGACCTTGTGGCTGTCGATGTGGGCGGGCAGCGGCAGTTGCACGAGGATGCCGTGGATCGACGCATCGGCGTTGAGCTTTTCGATGTGCGCGAGCAGTTCGTTTTCGGCGAGCGTCGCGGGGAAACGGTCCATCACCGAGTGCAGGCCGTTGTCCTGGCAGGCCTTCACCTTGTTGCGCACGTAGACTTCGCTCGCCGGATTGTCGCCGACGAGCACGACGGCCAGGCCCGGCTTGTGTCCACGGGCGGAGAGGGCGGCGGCGCGCCGGGCGACATCGGCGCGAAGGGTCTTGGATAGGGCGTTGCCGTCGATGAGTTGGGCGGTCATGGCGAATCGGATCGAGGATGGGCGAGGGCGCGCGAGGGCGTGAAGCCGACGCCGTGCCCGCCGCTCTGATCGGCGACGGTGCGCGGCGCTCGCGCAAGGTGCTGGGCGCTTGCTTGGCCGCTGTGCGGCAAATGCGCCCTTGGGAAGGGCGAAATTATACCGCCGGGCGCGCTCGGGAGTCTCGGCGGGTCACCGACGTGAAACCAGAAGCTCGGATCCGCTGCGTGCTGGCGAGTCTTTGCCCAGCGCTTGTCAAATTACTTGCCGCTTACCAGTAAACCACCGTTCTTCCGGGATACTCCCTGCCGCGTTATTTACCGATGCTTGCAGGAGAAAATCAAGAATGTCTTTCGGAAAATGTGCAGTCATATCATTGACGTTTAGCAGTGTCGTTTTGCTTTCCGCCTGCGGTGGCGGAGGCTCCGGCGGCGCGGATGAGAACCGTCAGCCCGCCAGCGCGCCCGCCGCGGCCGCACCGGCCAGCGCGGCGTCGTCGACGGTCCCTTCGACAGATTTGCCGACCAGCGCCAGCGCGCCTGCTGCGGCGTCTTCGCCGGCAACGGTGGGGGAAGCACTGCCGAGCCTCGCGAATCCGCAAGCAGGATCGACGGCGCAAACAGGAACGAACGCCGAAGGAATCTGGACGACGAATTCGCTGACGAACCGCACCATCGCGCTAGTCGATCCGGACGGCAATATCTCGTCGCTCAATGCGATCGGGTCGATCGTGACCAGCGCACTCTATGGCGTCATCTCATACTCGCCGCAGGCCTGGACGCTGACGTCCGGTCTGTCTTTCAACAACATGCTGTTCGCGTATCCGACGAGCTCGGGAAGCGGAACCTACTCGCCGCGAAACACTTTCAGCGGGAGCTACGTCGCGAATGGAGCGACCACGGAGTTCTCGTCGAACTACGATGCAGCGAACGCATTGAGTGTCACGCAGCAGAGCGTCGCGGGCACCTGGACGCAATCGTCGACGTCGCTGACGATCGCCGACGACGGCTCTTTCACAGGCAAACTAAGCGGTTGCGACGTCAGCGGAAAAATGTTGCTGGCGACGCCCGGCAGCAATCGCAACATGTACGCCGTGACGATGAGCGTGGCGCCCGCCACTTCCTGCTCGGTGCCCGCCGGCACGACCTATACCGGCAACGCGGCCATTCTGTTCGTGCCGATCACCGGCAGCAATGGTTATCGCCGAACGGTTCTGTACAACGTGCATAACCTGAACGAACTTCGTTATGCCTACGGCCAGTTGACGAAACAATAGTCCTCTCGCCCTGAGCCGCGCGCCACCCCGCGCCCGCTCAGGGCGTCACCACCTTCCACGACGAATCCGGGTTGAACGACTTGATCGCCGCCGCCTTGCTTGCGGAAGCCGGGCCCAGATCCTTCTCGTAGATCTGTCCGTCCTGATTGACCATGAACGTCATCACGCCCGTCTGGCCGTAGCGCGCGGGCGTCGCGATGACGCCGAAACCCTGCGTCAGCCGTCCGTCCTGAAGATAGTTCTTCGCGCCGCCCGGTGCGTTCGAGCCTTGCGACGTCAGAATGCGGTAGTGATAGCCGTAGTAGCCGTCCTTGTCGGTCGGCTTGTTCGGCATCGTCTCGGCGAGCGGACCGAGCGGGCTTTCCGGCTCGCCCGGCGCCGTGTCCCAGTAAAGGCCGTCGTGCTTGCCGGGCGTGCTCACGAAGCGGTCGGCGTAGCGCCCCGCCGTCTTGCGATAGTCGTCCTGCGCGGCGACGACCGCGAGCGCGACCTGCATCGCCGATCGCTCGTTGCGCCCGATGCGCCTCGTCAGCAGCTCGTCGCGCGCGGCGCGCATGTCGAAGCGCCAGCCGTTCGCGACCTTGACGAGCGGAATCGGCAGCGTCCAGCCGTCCGTGCCCGCTTCGATGCGCGCTGAAGGATGTCCGTCGACCTTTTGCGCATCCTCGACGATGCGATGCTGCTGCGCCCACGCGCCGAGGTACGCGTAGATATCCTCCCGGCCGATGCTGCCTTCGGGCACATATCGGCGATGGTCCTTGCCGAGCACTTTGGCGAGCGCGGCTTCGTCGTTGGTGGCGATGGCGTCGGTGAACGCTTGCGCCGCCGCTTCCGGCGTCGGATAAACGGCCTGCGCGTGCGCGAGCGACGCGCCGAGCACGAGCGACGCGACCGCGAACGCGCGCAGGACAAGCTTCTTCGATGAGGCGAATGGTTTCATGTCGGGCTCCTGGATCTGGCGTTCGCCGCATTCGCGGCGTTTGACGATGGAATCGATCATCAACGGCGGAAGCCTCCGCCGCCGCCTCGATGGAACCCGCCGCCGCCTCCGCCACCGCCGTGGAATCCGCCACCGCCGCCGCCTTGAAATCCGC
Organism: Caballeronia sp. ATUFL_F1_KS39; assembly: GCF_023630985.1. Classification (NCBI taxonomy): domain Bacteria; kingdom Pseudomonadati; phylum Pseudomonadota; class Betaproteobacteria; order Burkholderiales; family Burkholderiaceae; genus Caballeronia; species Caballeronia sp. ATUFL_F1_KS39. The sequence goes on from NZ_JALQDZ010000005.1 coordinate 100,650, forward strand.
CGCCGCCACGTTGCACGCCGCCTCCGCCCGCGCCCAAACCACCGCCACCGCCACCGCCGCCCGCCTGACGCTGAACACCGCCGCCACCCGCGCCGGCGCGCTCATGCGACTGATTGAACGACTGCCGGCTCGCCTGTCCGCGCTGCATGTCCTGGCGCGCGCCGTTGCCGTCGCCCGCGCCGCGCAGCGCGTTGTCGCGATTTACGTCCTGCGAGCGCTGACGAAGATCGCTCGTCGTGCGCGCGTTCGGTCCGCCGCCCTCCCGGATGCTCTGCGCGCGCTGGCTCGCCGATTCGTTGAGGTTCTGGCCGGTGCGCTGCTGCAAGGTCTGCGCGGCTTGCGCGCGCGCATCCTCGCGGCCCCGGAACTGGTTGCCGTTCGCGCCGAGATTGGCGTTGTTCAGGTTCTGGCGGTTCGCGGCGACGTTCGTCCGGTTGAACTGCGGATCGTTGCGGTTCCAGCGCACGTTATTGCTGTTCGCATTGATGCGATTGGCCGTGTTGATGTTGTTGTAGCGATTCACGTTGACGTTGACATCGCCGTGACCCCAGTTGCAGTTGCCCCACAGCGAATTCACGACCGCGACGCCTGTTGCGAACGCCATGCCGGTCATGAACGCCGACCCGATCGCATATCCCGGAGGCGGCGGCACATAGACCGGCGGATACGCGGGATATGGCCACGTCCCGTACACGACCGTCGGGTTGTAGGTCGGCACGTAGACGACTTGCGGATTGGCGGGCTCGATCTGGATCACCGTAGTGCTGGTGGTCGTACTGCCCGCCGGCGCGGGCGCGCTCGTGACTTTCTGCTGCTCGTTCGTCTTCAGATTGCCCGCGCTTTGCGCCGCGCGCCGCAGACGCTGAACGGAGTCCATCACGTCGCTCGGCTGCGCGATGAACGCGTTGCCGAGCTGCGTCACCCAGTCGATCTTGGAGGCCATCGTCGCGAGCGCCTGCGGGAAAGCGACGAGCGACTGCACGCTCGGGTCCCATGGCTGCGTCTGCACGGCTTTCACGGCGTCGTCGCCCTTGACGTTCGGATTCGCCTTCGACCAGTCGGCCGCTTCGGTAATCTGCGACGGATACGTCGACGCCATCAGCACTTGCGCGAGCAGCGCATCCGGATAGAGCGCGACCGGCGCGGTCAGCGCGTCGAGTTGCTGGTTCGTGAGTTTCTGGCCGGCCGGCGCGGCGTTCTGCGCTTGCGCGTCGAGCGGATGCGCGGCGAAAAGCGGCATCGCGGCGAGCGTGACGGCGAACGCGATCGCTCTTGCCGTGCCGATTTGCGAACCAATGACACCCATTCGTTTCGACATCGAATCCCCCCGTGCGAGACGTTGCGAGATCGTTGCGCGTAGCCGGGATTGAAGCGAGGAAATCGGGTAGTGATCCGGCGTGATTCAGCCAATATCACTTTTCAGTTCGGCGTTCAACGAACTTTGGCGGGAAGGAGATTCGGGCGCATTCGCTCGCGAGCGCGCCGATAAACGCGCGGCCGGCATGACGATGCCGGCCGCGAAGGGGGGAGTCGAAGCGCTTATTGCTGCGGCTTGTTCGACAGCGCGAGACGCAGCAGATCGGCCACCGTGTTCACGGAAAGCTTCTCCATGATGTTCGCGCGATGCGCTTCGACCGTCTTGATGCTGATGCCGAGATCGTCGGCGATCTGCTTGTTCAGCCGCCCGGCGATGATGCGTTCTAGCACCTGATGCTCGCGCGCCGTCAGCTTGCCCAAGCGCTCTGCGGCCGCGCGCTGCTGCTGCACGCTGGTGCTCTCGCTGCGCGCCTTTTCGAGCATGCGCTCGACGAGCTTGCGCAGTTCGGCTTCGTCGAACGGCTTCTCGATGAAGTCCATCGCGCCTTTCTTCATGGTCGAGACGGCCATCGGGACGTCGCCGTGCCCCGTCACGAAGATGATCGGCAAGAGCGAGTTCTCGGCGATGAGCTTCTCCTGCAGTTCGAGCCCCGTCATGCCGGCCATGCGCACGTCGAGGATCAGGCAGGAAATCGCGCCGGAATGGGCGATCGGCAGGTAGACGTCGAGGAACGATTCCGCGCTGGAGAAACACTGAACGCGATAGCCGTTTGCTTCGAGCAGCCAGCGCAAGGAATCACGTACGGCTTCGTCATCGTCGACGACGAAGACGGTTTCCTGAGTGGTGACTGTGCTCATAGTTCTCCCGTAACTGTTTGTTGTCTCGTATGTTCGTCCTGCGCATCCGTGCCGCCCGTGCCCGAGCCGCCTTCCACTTCGCCGATCGGCAGGCTGCAGTGGAAAGTCGCGCCGGTCACGTGGCCGTCCGCTTCGACGTTGTTGACCACCCAAAGGCGCCCGCGATGCGACTCGATGATCGAACGGCAGATGTTCAACCCCATGCCCATGCCGTCGGACTTGGTGCTGTAGAACGGCTCGAAGAGACGCTCGGCGGTTGCTTCGTCCACGCCCGGACCCTGGTCGACCACGCTGATGCACACGAAGCCGCCGTCCATGCGCTGCACGACTACGCGTATCACCGGATCGACGGCGTGTGGTTTCGCATCATGCATCGCCTCGGCCGCGTTTTTCAACAGGTTGACCAACACTTGTTCGATCAAAACCGGGTCGACGTAAATGACGGGCATCCGCGAACGGATTTCGGTGACGATGCGGATCTTGCGTTTGCGCGCCTCGATCTCGGCGAGACCGACCGCGTCCGCGACGATATCCGCGACGCGCGCCGCCTGGCGCTTCGGTTCGCTGCGCTTCACGAACTCGCGGATGCGCTTGATGATCATGCCCGCGCGCACGGCCTGCTGCGCCGTTTTTTCGAGCACCGGAAGCAGCGTTTCCTGCGTCATCCGGCCGGATTTCACGAGCGCGACGCAGCCCGAGCAATAGTTGTTGATCGCGGCGAGCGGCTGATTCAGCTCGTGCGCGAGCGACGACGCCATTTCGCCCATCGTCATCAGGCGGCTCGTGAACTGGAGCTTTTCTTCCTGCTGATGCGCGAGTTCCTGCGCCTGCTTCCTCTGCGTGATGTCGGTGGCGATCTGCATCTGCGCGAGATGGCCGTCGACCCACTGAATGTACTGGCGGCGCACCTCGAACCACTTCTGAATGCCTTCGACGTAGACCTCCTGCGCGTCCGCCGAGCTTTCCGTGAGGGCGGTGGCGGGCAGGCCCGCGTAGGTGTCGACCATGTCGATGGTGTCGGACGAGCTCTGCGAACCGCCGTCGAACGCCGCGCCCGCGAGTTCCAGATGGCCGTCCGGACGAATGCCGAACAGATGCCGGTAATAGCGGTTCGCGAACAGCAGTTCGGCTTCGTCGGCGGCGAGCACGGAGACGGCGGCGTCGAGACTTTCGAGGACGGTGGTGAAGCGCTCGTGCGCGGCGGCGAGTTCCTCACGCGCGCGTTTCGGTTCGGTGATGTCCGTCATCGACGACATCCAGCCCGTCTGACGGCCGGAACTGTCGATGAGCGGCGAGACATAGAGTCGCGCGTGGAAAAATGACCCGTCTTTTCGGCGCACACGCAGTTCGAAACCGGAAGAGGGCGCTTTGCCGCGCAGCGTCATGTCGAGCTGGCGCTGCATCTCCGGATACGCGTCGCGCGGCCAGTACGGGAACGGCGCGTTCTTGCCGACGAGATCGCTTTCGTCCCAGCCCGTCATCCGGCAGAACGCCGGATTCACGTGCGTGATGCGGCCGTGCATGTCGAGCACGCGCATGCCGATCAGCACGGAGTTTTCCATCGCGCGACGGAAGAACGCCTCGGCGTAGAGCGCCTGCTGCGCCTCGAAGCGCTGGCGCGTGTGCTTCCACAGACTCCAGAGACTCCACAGCACGAAGCACGACAAACCGGCGACGAGCCAGACGAGCGTGTTGTTGGTGAAGTTCGTGAGCTGCGGATACGAGTACACGCGCACCGACAGGCCTTGTCCGGGCGGGTCGAGCGGCAGGTCGTAGAACATGTCGCGCGGCAGGCGCGGGCGGCTCGATGTGGTCGCGAGCTCGCGGTTGTTCAGATCGGTGATGGAAATCTTGTATTTCGCCGACAATTCGCTCGGAATGTCGTGCTTCAGTATGCCTTCGATCGAAAACACGGCCGCGATCGAGCCGAGGAATTCGCGGTCGCGGAAAACCGGCGTCTGCAGCGTGATGTAGCCGTTGCCGAGATCGTCGTACAGCAACGGCGAGTAGACTTGGCGGCGGGTGGTGCGCGCTTCGTCGAAGGCGGCCTGCACGGCCTCGTCCATCTGCGTGTCGTTCGGTTTGGCGAGGCGCGATCCGAGCACGGGCAGCGGCGTATTCGGCCAGCGCGGCTTATGCTCGCTCGTGTACCAGTTCATGTAGAGGATCTCGGGATGCCCCTGCATGATGTCGGTGGACGATGTCTGGAAGGTTTGCGGATCGCCGTGCCCGGTCGCGATGTCGCGCGCGAGCGCCTGGATCTGCTCCTGCGCACCGGTCATCGACAGGCGAATTTGTTGCTGAGCCCACGCGACGTTGCGATAAAGCGTGTCTTCCTGCTGCTGTTGCTCGCGCCGGTTCAGGCTCCAGAGAATCAGACTCATCACGATCAGAAACACCAGGATCGAAATGAGCGGCGTGAGTAAATAGGAGTTCGACCACCACGGTCCGTGGTGCCAGCGGGAGGGCGAGGCGTCGGTCGGCTTGCGCGCGGACCTCGCCGAGCGTTTGATCAGCCGTTCGGTCAACATGGAGCGATTGTAACGCACCACCTGATTGTTAAATGGCGTAAAAAGACGGTAAAGCGTGCTCAGTTGCAGGAAAAGGAGGAGAAACATCTGAACAAAAAAGTCTTATCGGACGGTGCGTTGCAGCAATTTTTCGCATGGTGAGATTAGCTCTCATGATTTGAAAAATTCCTTGCGTCATGGTCTGGACCCTCTTTAGAATTGCCGGCACGCGGCCAGTGCCCGCTTTTCCGCGTGTGTTCGCGGGCGTGCGCCGGCGGTTCTCATCGAGTGTTCCTCACATCAGGAGACGAGCATGTCCGCTGTACCCGACGAAGTTCTCAAATATGTCGCCAACGCCAAGGACGACGATCCTCAGGAAACCGCCGAGTGGCTCGATGCGCTCGACGGCGTGATTTCCGCGGTCGGTCCTGATCGCGCGCACTACCTGATCGAGAAACAGATCGAATTCGCTCGCGTGCATGGCGAGCACCTGCCGTTTTCGGCGAACACGCCGTACATCAACACGATCCCCGTCGCTTCGCAGGCGAAGATTCCGGGCGATCAGGACATCGAACACCGCATCCGCTCGTACACCCGCTGGAACGCCATCGCGATGGTGCTGCGCGCGGGCAAGGACACGAACGTCGGCGGTCACATCGCTTCGTTCGCATCGGCCGCGACGCTCTACGACGTCGGCTTCAATCACTTCTGGCACGCGCCTTCGAAAGATCACGGCGGCGACCTCGTCTTCGTGCAGGGCCACTCGTCGCCGGGCGTCTATTCGCGCGCGTTCCTGCTCGGCCGCCTGACCGAAAAGCAACTGAACAACTTCCGCCAGGAAGTGGGCGGCGAGGGCATCTCGTCGTATCCGCATCCGTGGCTGATGCCGGATTTCTGGCAATTCCCGACCGTGTCGATGGGCCTCGGCCCGATCATGGCGATCTATCAGGCGCGCTTCATGAAGTACATGGCCGCGCGCGGCATGGCGAAGACCGAAGGCCGCAAGGTCTGGGCGTTCCTCGGCGACGGCGAAACGGACGAGCCGGAATCGCTCGGCGCGATCGGCATGGCCGGCCGCGAGCGTCTGGACAACCTCGTGTTCGTCATCAACTGCAATCTGCAGCGACTGGACGGCCCGGTGCGCGGCAACGGCAAGATCATTCAGGAACTCGAAAGCGAATTCCGCGGCGCCGGCTGGAACGTCATCAAGGTCATCTGGGGCAGCCGCTGGGACGCGCTCTTCGCACGCGACAAGACCGGCGCGCTGATGCGCCGCATGATGGAAGTCGTCGACGGCGAATATCAGACGTACAAGTCGGAGTCGGGCGCGTTCGTGCGCGAGCACTTCTTCAACACGCCGGAACTTAAGGCGCTCGTCGCCGACTGGTCCGATGACGACATCTGGAACCTGAACCGCGGCGGCCACGATCCGCACAAGATCTACGCGGCCTTCGACGCAGCGACCAAGACGAAGGGCGCGCCGACCGTCATCCTCGCCAAGACCATCAAGGGCTATGGCATGGGCGAGCATGGTCAGGCGATGAACATCACGCACCAGCAGAAGAAGCTGCCGATCGACACGCTGAAGAAATTCCGCGACCAATTCCGTCTGCCGCTTACCGACGAGCAGATCGCCGACGTGCCGTATCTCACGTTCGAGGAAGGCTCGAAGGAACTCGAATACATGCGCCAGAAGCGCATGGACCTGGGCGGCTATCTGCCGACGCGCCGCGAGAAGGCCGAATCGCTGCCGGTGCCGGCGCTGTCCGCGTTCGAGCCGCTCTTGAAGGGCACGGGCGAAGGCCGTGAAATCTCCACGACGATGGCGTTCGTGCGGATCCTCAACATCCTGCTGAAGGACAAGGCGCTCGGCAAGCGCATCGTGCCGATCGTCCCGGACGAGTCGCGCACGTTCGGCATGGAAGGCCTCTTCCGCCAGATCGGCATCTGGAATCAGGACGGCCAGAAGTACATCCCGGAAGACTCCGACCAGCTGATGTTCTACAAGGAATCGGAGACGGGGCAGATCCTGCAGGAAGGCATCAACGAAGCGGGTGGCATGTGTGACTGGATCGCGGCCGCGACGTCGTACTCGACGCACGGCGAGATCATGATCCCGTTCTACATCTTCTACTCGATGTTCGGCTTCCAGCGCATCGGCGATCTGGCGTGGGCCGCGGGCGACATGCGTTCGCGCGGATTCCTGCTGGGCGGCACCGCTGGCCGCACGACGCTGAACGGCGAAGGGCTGCAGCACGAAGACGGCCACTCGCTGCTGTGGGCGGCATCGATTCCGAACTGCGTGAGCTATGACCCGACGTTCGGTTACGAACTCGCCGTCATCATGCAGGACGGCCTGCGCCGCATGGTCGCGGACCAGGAAGACGTGTACTACTACATCACCGTGATGAACGAGAACTACGAGCATCCGGCGATCCCGCAAGGCGATGCCGTGGCTTCGGACATCATCAAGGGCATGTACGCCTTCAAGAAGGCCGATGCGCCGGCCAAGGCGCACGTTCAGTTGATGGGCGCGGGCACGATCTTCAACGAAGTCATCGCCGCGGCTCAACTGTTGAAGGACGACTGGGGCGTCAGCGCCGATCTGTGGAGCGTGCCGAGCTTCACCGAACTGGCCCGCGACGGTCAGGCGTGCGAGCGCTGGAATCTGCTGCATCCGACCGAAGAGAAGAAGCTGCCGCACGTCACGGCGCTGCTGAAGGACGCGAAGGGCCCGGTGATCGCATCGACGGATTACATCCGCGCGCTCGTCGACCAGATTCGCGGCTATGTCCCGCAGAAGTTCGTGGTGCTCGGCACCGACGGCTATGGCCGCTCGGATACGCGCGAAGCGCTGCGCCACTTCTTCGAAGTCGACCGCTACTGGGTGACGCTGGCTGCGCTCAACGCGCTGGCCGACGAAGGCACGATCGAGCGCAAGGTCGTCGCCGAGGCGATCAAGAAGTACAACCTCGACCCGTCCAAACCCAACCCGATGACCGTCTAAAGGCATCGCCCCCGTGCGTTGTGACGCGGCCTCTTTCCGAAGCGGAAGGAGGCCCGCGTGCGACCCAGGAGACACTAATAATGAGTCAAGCGATCGAAGTCAAAGTGCCGGACATCGGCGATTTCAAGGACATCCCCGTGATCGAGGTGCTGGTCAAGGTGGGTGATACGGTCGAACCCGAGCAGTCGCTCGTCACGCTCGAATCCGACAAGGCCACGATGGACGTGCCGAGCTCGGCGGCGGGCGTCGTGAAGGAAGTGAAGGTCAAGGTCGGCGATAACGTGTCGGAAGGCTCGCTCATCGTCGTGCTGGAAGGCGGCGGTGCGGCCGCTGCGCCGGCTCCGGCGCCGGCTGCGGCGCCCGCGCCCGCGCCGGCTGCCGCGCCCGCTGCAAGCGGCGGCGGTTCCGTCGAAGTGAAAGTGCCGGACATCGGCGACTTCAAGGACATCCCGGTCATCGAGATCGCGGTGAAAGTCGGCGACAAGGTCGAGAAGGAGCAGTCGCTCGTCACGCTCGAATCCGACAAGGCCACGATGGACGTGCCGAGCCCGGCGTCGGGCACGGTCAAGGAACTGAAGGTCAAGATCGGGGATACGGTCTCCGAAGGCACGCTGATCCTCGTGCTGGAAGGCGGCGCAGGCGGCGCGGCCGCACCGGCGCCCACGCCCGCGCCGGCGGCACCGAAGGAAGTGCCCTCGGATGCGCCCGCGAAGCCCGCGCCCGCGCCGAAGGAAGCGCCGTCCGCGCTCGCGCAGGCGCCTGTCATTCCTGCCGGCGACGGCTCGCGCACGTCGAGCCACGCGTCGCCGTCGGTGCGCAAGTTCGCGCGCGAACTGGGCGTCGATGTGTCGCGCGTGCGCGGCACCGGGCCGAAGAACCGCATCACGCAGCAGGACATCACCGCGTTCGTGAAGGGCGTGATGTCGGGACAGGGCGCGGCGCCTGCGGCTGCGGCGCCGGCCGGCGGTGGCGGCGGCGAACTCGGCCTCTTGCCGTGGCCGAAGATCGACTTCACGAAGTTCGGTCCGGTCGAGCCGAAGCCGCTCTCGCGCATCAAGAAGATTTCGGGCGCGAACCTGCATCGCAACTGGGTGATGATCCCGCACGTCACGAACAACGACGAAGCCGACATCACCGAGCTCGAAGAATTGCGCGTGAAGCTCAACAAGGAGCACGAGAAAGCGGGCGTGAAGTTCACGATGCTCGCGTTCGTCATCAAGGCCGTGGTCTCGGCGCTGAAGAAGTTCCCGGACTTCAACGCGAGCCTCGACGGCGACAACCTCGTCTTCAAGCAGTACTACCACATCGGTTTCGCGGCCGATACGCCGAACGGCCTCGTCGTTCCGGTGATCCGCGACGCGGACAAGAAGGGCCTCGTCGATATCGCCAAGGAAATGGCGGAACTGTCGAAGCTCGCGCGCGACGGCAAGCTGAAGCCCGATCAGATGCAGGGCGGCTGCTTCTCGATCTCGTCGCTGGGCGGCATCGGCGGGACGCACTTCACGCCGATCATCAACGCGCCCGAAGTCGCGATCCTCGGTCTGTCGCGCGGCTATCAGAAGCCCGTGTGGGACGGCAAGCAGTTCGTGCCGCGCCTCACGCTGCCGATGTCGCTGTCGTATGACCATCGCGTCATCGACGGCGCGGCCGCGGCGCGCTTCAACGCTTATCTGTCGGCGATTCTGGGCGATTTCCGTCGCGTCATTCTCTGATCTGCTGATCTGGCCGACGGCGGAACCTCGGACGTTCGTCCGAGGTTCCATCCGCATATCTCTTAGGGGACAACATGAGTCTCGTCGAACTAAAAGTACCCGACATCGGCGACTTCTCCGATGTCGATGTCATCGAAGTCAATATCAAAGCCGGCGACGTCATCGAAAAGGAACAGGGCGTCATCACGCTCGAAACCGACAAGGCCACGATGGAAGTGCCCGCGGATGTCGCGGGGACCATCAAGGAAGTGAAGGTCAAGCAGGGCGACAAGGTGAGCCAGGGCTCGGTCATCGCGATGATCGAAACCGCCGGCGCTGCGGCCGCGCCATCGCCGGCTCCGGCTCCCGCCGCTGCGCCCGCATCGGCTGCGGCTTCGGGCGGCGGCGTGCAGGACGTGAAGGTGCCGGATATCGGCGACTTCAAGGACATTCCCGTCATCGATGTGCATGTGAAGCCGGGCGATACAGTCGAAAAGGAGCAGTCGCTCATCACGCTCGAATCCGACAAGGCGACGATGGACGTGCCGTCGCCTGCCGCCGGCACGGTCAAGGAAGTGAAGGTGAAGGTCGGCGACAACGTGTCGGAAGGCACGCTGGTTCTGACGCTCGAAGGCGGCGCGTCCGCTGCGGCGCCTGCTCCCGCGCCCCAGAAAGCGGCGCCGGCAGCCGCGCCGACGCCCGCGCCGCAAGCAGGCAGCTACGCCGGCGCGGCCGATGTCGAATGCGACATGCTCGTGCTCGGCGCCGGTCCCGGCGGTTATTCGGCGGCATTCCGTTCCGCCGATCTCGGCATGAAGACCGTGCTCGTCGAGCGTTATTCGACGCTCGGCGGCGTGTGTCTGAACGTCGGCTGCATTCCGTCGAAGGCGTTGCTGCACACGGCGCTCGTCATCGACGAAGCGGCCGAGCTCGCGGCGCACGGCATCAGCTTCGGCGAGCCGAAGGTCGATCTCGACAAACTTCGCGGCTTCAAGGAAGGCGTCGTCAAGAAGCTGACCGGCGGTCTCGCGGGCATGGCGAAGGCGCGCAAGGTCCAGGTCGTGACGGGCGTCGGCGCGTTCGTCGATCCGAATCACATGGAAGTGAACGGCGCGGACGGCAAGAAGGTCGTCAAGTTCAAGCAGGCGATCATCGCGGCGGGTTCGCAGGCGGTGAAGCTGCCGTTCTTCCCGGACGATCCGCGTGTCGTCGATTCGACCGGCGCGCTCGAACTGCGCCAGCTTCCGAAGCGCATGCTGGTGGTGGGCGGCGGCATCATCGGGCTGGAAATGGCGACGGTGTATTCGACGCTCGGCGCGGACATCGACGTCGTCGAAATGCTCGACGGCCTGATGCTCGGCGCGGACCGCGATCTCGTGAAAGTCTGGGAGAAGTTCAATTCCAAGCGCTTCACGAACGTGATGCTCAAGACCAAGACGACCAAGGCGGAAGCCAAGGAAGACGGCATCTATGTGACGTTCGAAGGCGAGAAGGCGCCGGCCGAGCCGCAGCGCTACGACCTCGTGCTGCTCGCGGTCGGCCGCAGCCCGAACGGCGGCAAGATCGGCGCGGACAAGGCGGGCGTCGCGGTGACGGATCGCGGCTTCATCAACGTCGACAAGCAGATGCGTACCAACGTGCCGCACATCTTCGCGATCGGCGATCTCGTCGGCCAGCCGATGCTCGCGCACAAGGCCGTGCACGAAGGCCACGTCGCGGCGGAAGCGGCGCACGGCGAGAAGGCGTATTTCGACGCGCTGCAGATTCCGTCCGTCGCTTATACGGATCCGGAAGTGGCGTGGGCCGGCAAGACGGAAGAGCAGTGCAAGGCCGAAGGCATCAAGTTCGGCAAGGCGGTGTTCCCGTGGGCCGCGTCGGGCCGCGCGATCGCCAACGGCCGCGACGAAGGTTTCACCAAGCTCATCTTCGATGAAGAGACGCATCGGGTGATCGGCGGCGGCATCGTCGGTCTGAATGCGGGCGATCTCATCAGCGAAGTGTGTCTCGCGATCGAGATGGGCGCGGATGCGACCGACATCGGCAAGACGATCCACCCGCACCCGACGCTCGGCGAATCGGTCGGCATGGCCGCCGAGTTGTACGAAGGCGTGTGCACGGACTTGCCGCCGCAGCGCAAGAAGTAAGCGTCCGCGGTTACAGAAGAAAGGCGCGCTCCTTGACCGGAGCGCGCCTTTTTGTTTGTGGGATTCACGAGCAATAGACGACAAAAAACCCGGCGCGATGGCCGGGTTCCTCGTGATTCTTGCTGCATCGGCCGGGCAGGGGCCCGGCGGCAAACTTACGCAACCGACTTCTTGGTGGCGCGGGCAGCTTGCTCGGTCGCTTGCGTAGCGGCCTTCGTCGCAGCCGTAGCGGCAGCGTTGAAGTTGCTTTCAGCAATTTCGACAGCTTGCTTCGTTGCCTTGTGAACCGTTTCGTACGTCGTGTTGGCGGCGGTGATGGCCGACTTCATGACGGCGACGGCGGTTTCCGAACCGGCCGGTGCGTTCTTCGCGACGTTGTCGACGAGCGTTTGGACCTTGCGGTTCTGCTCTTCGTACTGCGCTTCCGCGACGCGGGCGAATTCGGCTTGCGTGGCCGACGCGATTTCATACAGGTGACGGCCGTACGACAGCACCTTTTCCGCGACCGGCTGGGTCAGGCTGGCTTGCAGGGCGAGCAGTTCCTGCGCGTCCTTCACCGACAGCGCGCGCTGTGCGTTTTCCTGGCTTTCGGCCAGCGTGGACTTCACAACTTGCAGGTTCAGTTCGACGAGCTTCTCAACGCCTTCGAACGCCTTGTTCGTGAGGCCGAACAGCGTGTCGAAGTTGGCTTTCTGTGCAGCGGCGATTTGCTCGGGGGTCAACAGCGTCATCTCAGGCTCCTGATGGCAGACCCATCAACGCGGGTCGTGGTTTGGGTAGATCCGGCGCGATATACCTGCCGGCTAGGTGCAACTGCGATTGGTGCGTCGCAACATGAGACCCATTTTAGAGATATTCCGATGGATGTCAAGCACTTTTTGTGCGCCGCACAATAGGCAGAAACCGTATGTTAAACAACAACTTACATGCCGATTGCGTGGTCGAAATAAGCGTCCGTGGAAACCCTATGCACTCAAGCTGGGCATGGCTTCCGACACGCATCGGGCCGCATGTTCGACACGATCAAAGCACGGCTCGATGAAACTTTGATGTTCCGGCGACGCGGACAGCGCGGCTTCTGCGGCGATGCGGAAGCGAGATATTTCTGAAGGTCGTCTTATTTTTAGGATGTCGCCGTACACCAAATTGTTGAAGAAACGTTAACATTTCGGCTGTCCGAGCTGTCTCGTGATCGTCTGTGCCCTCCGTTGGTGCTGACTCCCGTTCGTATCTCTGCGTTTTGTCTGATCCGATCCTCACGTTTCACTAAAGTCGTGGAAAGTTTTGCCGATAGTGCGTTTGTTGCGGTGTAGCAAAGCGCATTTTGGGCAGCACTATTTCGCCGGGCCGATCGTTTTTTCCGATCGAGGCGGTTTTTTGTTCAGCAATACGCAATCACGGCTTACAACTCGGTTTAACGAGTGCCGATAAGTGCTTAATATTGCTTAAATTTCGTAGCTTCACTACACTTGGCGGTACCCTCCAGCCGCCCAACAGAACACTAATGAAAACCGAAATGTTTTCGTCGTTGAAGGTGGTGCATGGCGTGGCAGTGCGCTCGGCATTGTCCATCGCCGTCTCCATCGCAGTAGCGACGTCCTTCGCAGCGGCTCCGGCTGAAGCCCTCGCGAAGACCGCCACCCAAACCAAAACCGCAAAGAAATCCACCGCCAAGGCTGAAAAGCCCGCGCGCGTCGCCAAGACCACGCTGAAAGCGCCGAAGCCCGCGAAAGCGGCGAAAGTCGCCGCGGCCGATGACGACGATGACGCGCCGCGCGCATCGCGCAAGCGTCGCGCGTCGTATCGCATGGAAGCGCATTCGCGACGCGCCGCGGTGCACGCGGTTGCGTTCCAGCCGCGCGCGACGTCGGTTGGTCAGGCGTTCGGGCTGCACGATACCCCCGACAGCCTCGCGCTGCGTTCGAGCGTGGCTTACGTCGTCGACCAGAACACGTCCGAGACGCTCTTCGACAAGAACTCGCGCGCCGTCGTGCCGATCGCATCGATCACGAAGCTGATGACCGCGATGGTCGTGCTCGATTCGCACATGCCGCTGACCGATGAAATCACCGTCACCGACGAAGACCGCGACTACGAGAAGTTCACGGGCTCGCGCCTCGCGGTCGGATCGCAACTGAATCGCGAAGACATGCTGCACATCGCGCTGATGGCGTCGGAAAATCGCGCGGCGGCGGCACTCTCGCGCTATTACCCGGGCGGCCGTCCGGCGTTCATCGCCGCGATGAACGCGAAGGCCAAGTCGCTCGGCATGGTCGACACGCACTTCGAAAATTCCACGGGACTCACGAGCCAGAACGTGTCGAGCGCGCGCGACCTCGTGAAGATGGTCAACGCGGCGTATCAATATCCGCTGATCCGCAAGTTCTCGACCGACCGCAGCTACGACGTCTTCACCGGCAAGCGCAATCTCGCCTACAACAGCACGAACGCGCTGATCCGCAATGCGTCGTGGGACATCGGCTTGCAGAAGACGGGCTTCATCAACGAAGCGGGCGAGTGCCTCGTGATGCAGGCAACCGTCAACGGCCGTCCGGTCGTCATCGTGCTGCTCGATTCGTACGGCAAGTATTCGCGCTTCGCCGACGCGGGCCGTCTGCGTTCGTATCTCGACACGCTCGGCGAGCCGCATATCATGAGCGCGGACATGGGCAGCGGCGCAAATCCTTGAGCGCCTGATCTTCGCTGATGCAAAAGCAAACGGGATTCGTCGAAAGACGAATCCCGTTTTGACATGCGGCGAAGAAATCAGCGATGCGCGTGTTGTTGCGCGTCGGAAGCTGCCTCTTCCGGGTGATATCCCAGCGATTGCGAGATCTCGAGCGCCGTGTGGCTCAATTGTTTCAGCCAGGCGTCCTGCAGACGATCGGCGGGCGCGGACAGCGACAAACCGGCGACGAGGCGTCCCGTATCGTCGTAAATGCCCGCCGCGATACAGCGCACGCCGAGTTCGAGTTCCTCGTTGTCGCGCGCGCACGCCTGCTGGCGCACCAGCGACAGTTCGCGCTCGAGTTTCGAGAGATCGGTGATGCTGTTCTGCGTGTGGCCGGAGAGACCGGTTCGCATCGCATACGCGCGTACGCGCGCGGCTTCGTCGGCGGCGAGAAACAGCTTTCCGACCGACGTCAGATGCAACGGCGCGCGGCCGCCGATCGCACGCACGACCTGCATGCCCGAGCGCTCCGAGTACGCGCGCTCGATATAGACGATCTCGTCGCCTTGCCGCACGGAAAGATTGACGGTCTGCCCGGTCTGCCGATGCAACTCGCGCATCGGCGGCATCGCGGCTTCACGCACCGAAAGACGCGCCTTGACGAGATTGCCGAGCTCCAGCAAGCGCATGCCGAGGCGATACGTGCCGGGGTCCGACCGGTCCACGAGCCGGCATAGCACCATGTCGTTCAGAATGCGATGCGCCGTGGATGGGTGCAGATCGGTGCTCTGGGCGAGTTCTTTCAGGCTGACGGGGTCAGTGTGATCGGCGAGGGCGTCGAGAAGACGCATCATGCGCTCGATCACCTGAATGGAGGTTTTGGATTCCGGGTTCGTATCGCTCATCGTGAAAAATCGGTTGATGCGTCAAACAGCGGAATGGGGATTGTATCTCATAATGTGAAAAAAGCGAACGCTTCGCCAAAACAATGCGCTCGTCGATGACATCGATGGCCAGCGAGAAGCCCGTCGCGCGGGACTTATCAAGGATAATCGGCGCTGCGTTCACATCACTCCACAAACAGGAAACGCCCCAATGCGAGTCGGATTATTCGTGACATGTCTCATCGACATGATGCGCCCGGAAATCGGCTTCTCGGTCATCAAGCTGATCGAGCAGGCGGGTTTCGAAGTCGTCGTGCCGCCGTCGCAGACCTGTTGCGGCCAGCCTGCCTACAACTCGGGCGATCGGCCGCTCGCCCGCGATCTCGCCGAAAAAACGCTGCGCGAATTCGAGCAGTTCGACTATGTCGTGGTGCCGTCCGGTTCGTGCGGCGGCATGATCCGCGCGCACTACGGCGATCTCTTTCGCGACGATCCGCAATTGATGAGCCGCTTCGCGCGCCTTCAGCCTCGCGTGTTCGAACTGACCGATTTTCTCGTGAACGTCGCGAAGGCGCGCATGGAGCCGGGCGTGTTCGACGGCATGGTGACGTATCACGATTCCTGCTCGGGTCTGCGCGAACTCGGCGTGAAATCGCAGCCGCGCGAGCTGCTCGCCCGGGCAGGCGTGCCCGTGACCGAGATGGCCGGATGCGAGCATTGCTGCGGCTTCGGCGGCACCTTCGCGGTGAAGTACGGCGACATTTCGACGGCGATCGTCGATGAGAAATGCGCGAACATCAAGGCGAGCGGCGCGGATACCGTCGTGCTCGGCGACCTCGGCTGCATGCTGAACATCGAAGGGCGCCTGCGCCGCACCGGCGATACGTCGACGCGCGTGCTGCATATCGCGCAAGTGCTCGCGGGCGACGCGGCGCGTCGCGCCTGAAGGAGACAAACGGATGCAAGTCCAGACGATGCACTTCAAGGCGCGCGCGGGAAGCAAGCTCGCCGACGAGCGCCTGCAGCAGAATCTCACCAAGCTCTCGACCAAGTTCGTCAGCGCGCGTGCGAGCGCGGTGCGCGACATCGACTTCGAGGCAACGCGCGCCGCGTTGAAGGAGCGCCGCAATCGCGCGCTCGAGAATCTCGACGTGTGGCTCGAAACCTTCGAGCGCGAGGCGACGCGTCGCGGCGCGACCGTGCTTTACGCCGAAACGACGCAGGACGCGGCGAAGCTCGTCGCGGACATCGCGCGCAAACACGATGTGAAGAAGGTCATCAAGACCAAGTCGATGGTCTCGGAAGAGATGCAACTGAATCGCGTGCTCGGCGAGATGGGCGTGCAGTCGATCGAGACCGATCTCGGCGAATACATTCTGCAGATCAACGACAACGAGCCGCCGAGCCATATCATCGCGCCGGTCGTGCATAAGGATAAGGAGCAGATCGCGGATCTCTTCGCGAAGACGCACAACAAGCCACGCCTCACCGACATCCCGGAGATGACGCGCGAGGCGCGGGAAGTGTTGCGGCCGCATTTCATGTCGGCGGACATGGGCGTGACGGGCGGCAATTTCCTGATCGCGGAGACGGGGTCGGTGGCGGTCGTCACGAACGAGGGCAACGAAGGCATGTGCACCGTGATGCCCCGCGTGCATGTCGTGGTGACGGGCATCGAAAAAGTGCTGCCGACGCTCGAAGATCTCGCGACCGCGATGCGCCTCCTGCCGCGCTCGGCGACCGGTCAGACGATCTCGAATTACTTTTCGCTCTTGACCGGACCGCGCTCGGCCGACGAGACGGACGGGCCCGAGCATATGTACTTCGTGCTCGTCGATGGCGGCCGCACCGGGCTTATCGGCGGCGAGTTTCAGGAGATGCTGCGCTGTATCCGCTGCGGCGCGTGCATGAATCATTGCCCGGTCTATCAGAAGATCGGCGGACATGCGTATGGATGGGTGTATCCGGGACCGATGGGCTCGGTGCTGACGCCGGCTTATGTCGGCATCGACAAGGCGCTCGATCTGCCGCAAGCCGCAACGCTTTGCGGCGAGTGCAACAGTGTTTGTCCGGTCGGCATTCCGTTGTCGGATCTGCTGCGCAAGCTGCGCGAGAAGCAGATGGAGCGTCGGCTGCGTCCGTGGAACGAGCGCGCCGCGCTCGCGGCGTGGGGCTATCTCGCGAAGCGGCCGCTCGCCTATGCCCTTTTCACGAAGCTCGCGGTGCGCGTGCTCGAACGCATCGGCGGCAACAAGAAGACGATTTCACGACTGCCGTTCGGCGCCGGATGGACCGACACGCGCGACATGCCCGCGCCAGTCGGGCGCACATTCCGGGAGCTGTACAAGGCGCAGCATTCGCATCTCGGATAAAACAAGGCCGCGCCGGATCTTTCGATCGGGCGCGGCCTTTGTCGTCGAAGCGCTTTTATCCGCCGTACCGTCCCAGGAAGCCGCGCGAATTGCCGCCCTGCGAATTGCCCCCACCGCCATTCGCGGATGGTGGCGGGGCGCGATTCGGTCCCGGCGGCCGACCGCCCACGGACTGAGGCGCCGGCGAGTTGCCTGCTTGCGGGGGCTGCGCTGCCGGAGGACGGCCGCCGCCTGCTTGCGGTGGCGGACCGTTCGGATGTCCGCCGCCCGCCTGCGGAGGCGGGCCGCCCGGACCCCGGTCGCGCGGCGGATGCCCGCCGCGCCATCCGCCCGGCGGCGGACGACGCCAGCCGGGACCATCGTCCCAATATCGGTTAGGCGGACCGTAGTAAATCGGGCCCGGCCCGGAGTAGTAACCGCCGCCTACGACGACGCCCGGCGGCGGGCCACCGTAGTATCCGTAGCCCGGGTCGTCGTAGACAGCAGGGTAGCCGCCGCCATAGGCCGACGCATCGGGATACGCCGCGCAACCACCGAGAAGTGCGGCAGACGAAGCAAGCAAGACACCAGCGACTGCGGATTTCATGATCGTGGGAAATTCTGTAGAACCATTACTGAATAAGACATCATCGGCGCGTGGATGTCGCGAACAACTTTGTAAGCCTTTATGACGGCAAGCTGTCATAAAGGCGCGAGCGGTCGCGACGTTCATCAAAACGGCTTGTTGTCCCGGGCGCAACAATCCTTTGCTTTTCAACGGCTTTTTAAGGTCGGGACAAGTCCGTAAAATTCGAAATGTCCATCAGTGGGTTCCCTCGATCCGATGCCCACTGCGACACATCGACCAAAGGCAGTCCCATGAGAAAGACAATATCGACCTACTGGCCCGTCGCCATCCTGTTTCCGATCGCGCTCGCGTTCTGCATGCACGCCGGCGAGGGCAGCGACGCGGCAATGCGCCATGAAGAAACCAGCGTCGCGGGCGTGAGCGCAGAACTGGCGCGCGCGATTTCGCTCGGCTTCGTCGACGACGAAGACGCACAACCCGCTGCCGTCTCGGCGGAAAAGACGCTCTGATCCGCCGGTTTTCGACGCACACAAAAAATGGCGCCCGCAAAGGGCGCCATTTTCATTTGGACGCGGCCGAACTGCTTACTTGAGCACGGCGGCGACCGCGTTCGCGACGGCGTCGAGGTTGCGCGTGTTCAGCGCGGCCACGCAGATGCGGCCCGTGCTCACGGCGTAGATGCCGAATTCTTCACGCAGACGATCGACTTGCGCAGCCGTCAGACCCGAGTACGAGAACATGCCGCGCTGCTTGTTGACGAACGAGAAGTCCCGATCGACGCCGCTCGCCTTCAGTCGCTCGACGAGACCGTTGCGCATTGCGCGGATACGATCGCGCATTTCGCCCAGCTCCTGCTCCCAGGTCGCGCGCAGTTCCGGCGACGCCAGCACGGCCGCGACGATCGAGCCGCCGTGCGTCGGCGGGTTCGAATAGTTCGTGCGGATCACGCGCTTCAGTTGCGAGAGCACGCGTGCCGATTCTTCCTTGCTCGTCGTGATGATCGACAGTGCGCCGACGCGCTCGCCGTACAGCGAGAACGACTTCGAGAACGACGACGACACAAACACGTTCAGTTCCGATGCCGCGAAGAGACGCACGGCGGCGGAGTCCGCGTCGATGTTCTCCGCGAAGCCTTGATACGCCATATCGAGGAACGGCACGAGGTTCTTCGCCTTCACGACTTCGACGATCTGCTTCCACTGCTCGTCCGACAGATCGACGCCCGTCGGGTTATGGCAGCACGCGTGCAGCACGACGACGGTGCCCGCCGCGTAGCTGTTCAGCGCGGCGAGCATGCCGTCGAAGTTCACGCCGTGCGTGGAGGCTTCGTAGTACGGGTAGTGGACCACTTCGAAACCGGCGCCTTCGAAGAGCGCGCGATGGTTTTCCCAGCTCGGATCGCTGATCGCGACGACCGCGTTCGGGTTCAGGCGCTTCAAAAAGTCCGCGCCGATCTTGAGCGCGCCCGTGCCGCCAAGCGCCTGCGCCGTCACGACGCGGCCCGCGGCGATCAGCGGCGAATCGTTGCCGAGGAGCAGCTTCTGCACGGCGGCGTCGTAGGCGGCGATGCCGTCGATCGGCAGATAACCGCGCGGCAGCGCGGCATCGACGCGCGCTTTCTCGGCTTCGCGCACGGCGCGCAGGAGCGGAATCTTGCCTTCTTCGTTCGTGTACACACCGACGCCCAGATTGACTTTGGTCGTGCGCGTATCGGCGTTGAAGGCTTCGTTGAGGCCCAGGATCGGGTCGCGGGGAGCGAGTTCGACGGCAGAGAAAAGAGACATGATCTATCGGCAGTGGAGGAAAGACGTGCGGCGGGGAAGCGTGGCGACGACGGCATCATGCCGTCGAGCCCAGTCGCACATTGTAGCGAATCCGGCGCGGCTTTTCGGCCGAATATGGCGCGAATGCGCGTGCTTTTTGGCCCTTAATTCCGCGAACACGCCAAAAGCGCGCGATAAAAAAGGGCGTGAGCCGGTGCGCTTGAGATCGGCGAACCATGCCCAATCTGATGGAGACTACGCTTCCACATCCCGGTCACGTCCAGGCGAGCGCGCGCATCGCGTACGACGCTAGAATGATTGTTTGCCTCAGGCGCTGACTTTCTCGATTTCTCATGTCCGACACTCTCATCGCATCCCCGGAAGAACTGGACGAATCGAAGTTCGTCACGTTCGAAGGCTCGCCGTTTCAGTTGTATCAGCCGTATCCGCCCGCGGGCGATCAGCCCGATGCCATCGCGAAGCTCGTCGAAGGCGTCGAGGACGGTCTCTCGTTTCAGACGCTGCTCGGCGTGACCGGCTCGGGCAAGACCTTCACGATGGCGAACGTCATCGCGCGGCTCGGCCGTCCGGCGATCGTCTTCGCGCCGAACAAGACGCTCGCCGCGCAGCTCTACGCGGAATTCCGCGAGTTCTTTCCGCGCAACGCCGTCGAGTATTTCGTCTCGTACTACGACTATTACCAGCCGGAAGCGTACGTGCCGCAGCGCGATCTCTTCATCGAGAAGGACTCGTCGATCAACGAGCACATCGAGCAGATGCGGCTTTCGGCCACGAAAAGCCTGCTCGAACGGCGCGACGTGGTGATCGTCGCGACGGTGTCCGCGATTTACGGTATCGGCAATCCGTCCGAATATCACAAGATGATTCTCACGCTGCGCACGGGTGACAAGCTCGGCCAGCGCGACGTCATCGCGCGCCTGATCGCGATGCAGTACACGCGCAACGAAGCCGATTTCCAGCGCGGTTCGTTTCGCGTGCGCGGCGACACCATCGATATCTTTCCGGCCGAGCACGCGGAAATGGCGGTGCGCGTCGAGCTCTTCGACGACGAAATCGAATCGATGATGCTCTTCGATCCGCTCACCGGACGCGTGCGCAACAAGATTCCGCGCTTCACCGTGTATCCGTCGTCGCATTACGTGACGCCGCGCGACACCGTCATGCGCGCGATCGAAACCATCAAGCTCGAATTGCGCGAGCGGCTCGAATTCTTCCACAGCGAGGGCAAGCTCGTCGAAGCACAGCGGCTGGAGCAGCGCACGCGCTTCGATCTGGAAATGCTGCAGGAACTCGGTTTCTGCAAGGGCATCGAGAACTACTCGCGGCACTTCTCGGGCGCGGCGCCTGGCGAGCCGCCGCCGACGCTCGTCGACTATCTGCCGCCCGATGCGCTGATGTTGCTCGACGAGTCGCACGTATTGATCGGCCAGTTGAACGGCATGTACAACGGCGACCGCGCGCGCAAGGAAAATCTCGTCGACTACGGTTTCCGGATGCCGTCCGCGCTCGATAACCGGCCGCTCAAGTTCAACGAGTTCGAGCGCAAGATGCGCCAGGCGATCTTCGTTTCCGCGACGCCCGCCGACTACGAGCAGCAGAAGGCAGGGCAGGTGGCCGAGCAGCTCGTGCGGCCGACGGGTCTCGTCGATCCGGAAATCGAAGTGCGTCCGGCGCGCTCGCAGGTCGACGACGTGCTCTCGGAAATCAACGCGCGCGTGGCGGTGCAGGAGCGCGTGCTTGTCACGACGCTGACCAAGCGCATGGCCGAGCAGCTGACCGAGTTTCTCGCCGATCACGGCGTGAAGGTGCGCTATCTGCACAGCGATATCGACACGGTCGAGCGCGTGGAAATCATCCGCGATCTGCGGCTCGGCACGTTCGACGTGCTCGTCGGCATCAACTTGCTGCGCGAGGGTCTCGATATTCCCGAAGTCTCGCTCGTCGCGATTCTCGACGCCGACAAGGAAGGCTTCCTGCGCGCCGAGCGCTCGCTGATCCAGACCATCGGGCGCGCGGCGCGTAATGTGAACGGCAAGGCGATTCTCTACGCCGACAACATGACCGACTCGATGAAGCGCGCCATCGGCGAAACCGAGCGGCGCCGCGCCAAGCAGATGGCGCACAACGAGAAGATGGGCATCACGCCGCGCGGGGTGGAGAAGCGCATCAAGGACATCATCGATGGCGTCTACAACGCCGACGACGCCCGCGCCGAGCTGAAGGAAGCGCAGGCGCGCGCGAAGTTCGAAGACATGTCCGAGAAGCAGATCGCGAAGGAAATCAAGCGCCTCGAGAAGCAGATGATGGATCACGCCAAGAATCTCGAATTCGAAAAAGCGGCGCAGACCCGCGACCAATTGGCGCTTCTGCGGCAGCGCGTGTTCGGGGCGAACGTGGGCGATCACGTGAGCGGAATCGGCGGTAAGTAAGCAATATGTAAGTGATTTTCAAGGCTTAATTCGAAAGGCGCGGCGAATCGGACGGTTCGCCGCGCCTTTTTTTATCCCGCCGCGATCGTGCGAGTCGGCGAAAAGCCTTACTGCGCCTAGGTCTGTAAGCTCGCTCAAATTGTTGCGGGAATCGAACGATGCTAAACTGACGAACATTGAGAATGGTTCGTATTAACGTTCACAGAGTTGTGCTAACGCCGCCGACCGAGCGGCGCTCCGGTATCTCAGTGGCAAGGCTCGCGTGGCACGCGTGCCAATCGATAACAACAAGGAGTTTTCTGATGGGTTCAACGTTGATGCGCGGCCTTGTCGCCGCCGCAGGTCTCACGGCGGTGATGGCAGCGTCGGCAGCCGAATATCCGATCGGCAAGCAGCACATCGAGGCGGGCATGGAAACGGGCGCCGTGTATCTGCAGCCGATCACGATGTCGCCGGAAGGCATGATGCGCAAGGCGTCGGATTCGGATATCCACCTGGAGGCGGATATCCACGCGGTCAAGAACAACCCGACCGGTTTCGCCGAAGGCGACTGGATGCCGTATCTGCAAGTCACGTATGAACTCACGAAGGTCGGCACGACGCAGACCATCAAGGGCGACCTGATGCCGATGGTCGCGAGCGACGGCCCGCACTACGGCGACAACGTCAAGCTCTTCGGGCCGGGCAAGTATCACCTGAAGCTGCATATTTCGCCGCCGTCGCAGGAAGGCCACATGGCGTTCGGCCGTCACACCGACAAGGAAACGGGCGTCGGTCCGTGGTTCAAGCCGTTCACGATCGAGTACGACTTCCCGTTCGCGGGCATCGGAAAGAAGGGCGGTTACTGATCGTCCGTGGCGCCCGGCATCCCGGACCGGGCGCATTCACTCTCAGGAAGTACGCATGAAGCTGAAAAATCAGGTGGCCGCGCTCGCGATGTCCGCGTTTGCCTTTGCCGGGATGAACATGGCGCACGCCGCCGACCTGCCGACGTTCAAGCTCGAAATGAACGACGGCAAGCTCAATCCGGCGCGCATCGAAGTGCCGGCGGGGCAGCGCATCAAGATCGAAGTGCATAACGTCGGCAAGGGCGCCGCCGAGTTCGAAAGCGTGCAGTTGCGCAAGGAAAAAGTGCTCGCGCCGGGGGCGGATTCGTTCGTGGTGATCGCACCGCTGGATCCGGGTGAATACAAGTTCTTCGACGATTTTCATCAGTCCGCGCAAGGCGTGATCGTCGCGAAGTAACGGAATGTGCCGCGCAATGTTCGCACCGCGCGCGGCCGCTTGAAGTGGAATTGCTGGAGGTCGGGTATGGGGCAGGTACTTTTCATCGTGTGGCGAGAGAGCGTCGAGGCGTTGCTCGTCGTCGGCATTCTCTACGCGTGGCTGAAGAACGGCGATCATCAGGCGCGCCGGGGCCTGCCTTATCTGTGGGCCGGCGTCGTCATCGGCCTGCTCGCGGCGGTGGCGCTGGGCGCCGCGCTCATCGGCTTCACCGAAGTGCTGTCGGGCGATGCACAGGATTACTTCCAGACCGCGATGGTGCTGATCGCCTGCGTGCTGATCGTGCAGATGGTCCTGTGGATGAAGCGCCACGGACGCACGCTCAAGCGCGACATGGAAACGTCGCTGCAAAAGAGCACGCAGGACGGACACTGGTGGGGCATCGCGGTGCTCGTCGCGCTGGCGATCGCGCGCGAAGGCAGCGAGACGGCCGTGTTTCTCTACGGCGTCGGCTTCGGTCAGTCGGGGCACGTCGACGCGTCGCAGTACATCGCGATCATTCTCGGCTTCGGTCTCGCGCTGCTGACGTTCTATATCCTGCAGCTCGGCGGCAAGATCTTCTCGTGGCGCTCGTTCTTTCGCGTCACCGAAATCATGCTGCTGTTCCTGGCGGCCGGCCTCTTCGAAACGGGCGTCGACAAGCTGATCGACATGGAAGTGCTGCCGGTCATCGTCAATCAGGTGTGGAACACGTCGTGGCTGCTCGATGATTCGAGTACGTTCGGATCGCTCGTTGCTACGCTCACCGGTTATCGCGCGCATCCCGCGGGCATGAATCTCGTCGCGTATGCGGTGTACTGGGTCTTCATCTATCTTCTGCTGCGCCGTTCGAACACCCAGATGGCGCAAAAACAAAAGGCGGCAAGCCGTCCAGCATGAGTTCCGTAATGCGTAGACCGGGCCGGCTTCAACAAGCCGGCCACTGGATGCAACGTCACGGCAGCACGATCCGCATGATTCAGTGGGTCGTCGTTGCCGTGTATGCATTTCTGATCATCGTTCCCGCCGTGATGCCGCTGCCGGACGGCGCCGCGCATCTGTGGAGCAATCTCACGCTCGCCGCGCAGTTCGTGTTCTGGGGCATCTGGTGGCCATTCGTGCTGCTGTCGATGGTCATGCTCGGGCGCGTCTGGTGCGGCGTGTTGTGTCCCGAAGGCGCGCTGTCGGAGTTCGCGAGCAAATTCGGCCGCGGCTGGGCGATTCCGCGCTGGATGCGCTGGGGCGGCTGGCCGTTCGTCGCATTCGGGCTCACGACGATCTACGGGCAGATGGTCAGCGTCTATCAGTATCCGAAGGCGGTGCTGCTCGTGCTCGGCGGCTCGACCGTCGGCGCGATGATCATCGGCGTGCTGTATGGCCGCGAGAAGCGCGTGTGGTGCAAGTATCTGTGCCCGGTCAACGGCGTGTTCTCGCTGCTCGCGCGCCTCGCGCCGTTTCACTACAAGGTCGACGAAGAAGCGTGGCGCCGTTCGTACACGAAGGGCGAGCACGGCCATCGCGTGATTCCGATCAACTGCGCGCCGCTCGTCCCGCTGCGCAACATGAAGGGCGCACAGGACTGCCACATGTGTGGCCGATGTAGCGGCCATCGCGACGCCATCGCGCTCACGTGGCGCTCGCCGTCCGAGGAAGTCGTGAAGCTCGGTGACAAGGCCGCGAATCCGTGGGACACCGCGCTCATTCTGTACGGCCTGCTCGGCATCGCGATCGGCGCGTTCCACTGGACCGTGAGCACCTGGTTCGTCGATCTGAAGCAATTTCTCGCCGCCTGGCTGATCGATCACGACATCCTCTGGCCGCTCGACACCAACGCGCCGTGGTTCCTGTTCACGCATTACCCGGAACAGAACGACGTCTTCTCGTGGCTCGACGGCACCATGGTCATCGGCTATATCGTCGCGACTGGGCTCGTGTACGGCACGGCGCTGCTCGGGCTGCTCGCCATCGGCACGCGCATGCTCGGCAAGATGAACGCGACGCGCCTGCATCACCTGACGCTCGCCCTGATCCCGATTGCGGGCGTCGGCGTGTTCCTGGGCCTGTCCGCGACGACGGTATCGCTGCTGCGCGCCGAGCATCTGCCGTTGTGGTGGGTGCCGGGTCTGCGGCTCGGCTTGCTCGCGGCCGCGAATCTCTGGAGTGCGTGGCTTGCGTGGCGCGTGACGGGGCGCCATGCATCGTCACTTGTTCCGCGCCTTCTTGCGATGGTATGGTTTGTCGCTGCGCTGGCCGTTGCGGACAGCGCGTGGTACCTGATGTTCTGGGGCTTCAGCCGATAAACCGTCCACGCCGTCAAGCGCGGCAACGAGAGCGAGAAGTGAGAACCAAACCCGTACTGACCGACGAAGACGTCAAGGCGATGGCCGCGGCCGCCGAGACGCATGCGAGAGAACACAACTGGAACGTGACGATTGCGATCGTCGACGATGGCGGACATCTGCTGCATCTGCATCGTCTCGACGGCGCAGGCGCGAGCACCGCCGAAATGGCGACGGGCAAGGCGCGCACCGCCGTGCTCGGCCGTCGCGAAACCAAGGTCTACGAAGACACCATCAAGCAGGGCCGCACGGCGTTCCTCTCCGCGCCGATGACCGCAATGCTCGAAGGCGGCGTGCCGATCTTCGTGGGCACGGACATCGTCGGTGCCGTCGGCGTGTCGGGCGTGAAATCGGATCAGGATGCGCAGATCGCGAAGGCGGGCATCGCGGCGCTCGGCATCGAGAACGTCTGAAGCATTCGCGCAATAAAAATGGCACGTCCTCGTAACGAAGACGTGCCATTCTGTTTTCGGATGCAGCGCTCGTCGGCGCGCATCGTGACCCAAGCAGGAACCAAAAAAAAGCGGCTTCGCTTGCTATCGACGACTGGCTGGTGTTTGCACGAAGGGGTCTAATTTCTCGCGTGCAAGTCGTCCTCGCTGGCTAAGGCCAAACACCTCTTGGCGAGGTGGTCCCCACAATACCCGGTACTACGGCTGTTCTTGCCTGCGCGTCATTTCGTCAGGATCAGTTTGCCCAAACGCGTCGCACGCAACTGGTACGTCTCTCCGTTATGCACGATGCTCACGTGACTGCGTCCCTGCAGCAGCGCGTCGCTTTTCAGCGATCGCTCGCCGGTACTGTCCCCCGCGTGCGCGACATGAACCGTGGTCACGGTCGTCGCCTTCGGGCGGGTGATCGCGGCGTCGCGGACAGCCGGGCGGCGCAGCCTGAGCGTGGAGGATCGCGGCGTATCGGTCATGTCGGAAGATGTGCGTTCGTTGATTCGATGGGTCTATAGTAAATGATAACTATTCCTATTTGCAACTAGACTTTCCGATTGAAGCGCCTCTTTCGATAGCCAGTCTCGATGCGGCCGCGAAACATTCGCCACCGCATCCGTCAGAGGCTCAATGCAGCGGACTCTCGTCCCTGCGGCCGTGCGCGAACTGGCGAATGAGCCGCACGGTGTCGATGTCCGACTCGCGATACGCCGACTTCACGATTTCCTGCGTCTGACGCTCATCGGGCGTGGCGTTTTCGTTCTCGGGCAGCGTCGTGGCGTAAGTGAAGCGCAGGAAGAGCTGGACCGCATCGGGCTGCTCGATCGCCATCGTGAGCGAGCCGCCGACGTAATCGGCGGTCGGCAGAATGTCGTAGCGCACGCTGGTGCCGGGCGTGAGCGTCACGCGGTCGCGCACGGTCGCCTGGCCGTAGTGGAGTTCGCGTTCCATCGTGTCGCCATCGCGCGCGAGGATGTCGCAGCTATCCAGGCCGATCACGAATAGTTGCGGCTGCTCGGCGCGCAGGACGAGGCCTTCCCAGAGCTGCTCGCGCGTCAGCGATTCGAGAAGCGGATTGAGCGGATCGTTGATCTGGATCAGGTGTTCGAAATTCAAGACGACGTTTCCCTTGGACGTTCG
Source organism: Caballeronia sp. ATUFL_F1_KS39 (assembly GCF_023630985.1). Lineage (NCBI taxonomy): Bacteria > Pseudomonadati > Pseudomonadota > Betaproteobacteria > Burkholderiales > Burkholderiaceae > Caballeronia > Caballeronia sp. ATUFL_F1_KS39. Next base: position 128,070 of record NZ_JALQDZ010000005.1, read on the forward strand.
TGGTGCCCGCGATGCGTCACTGCGGCGCGAGTCCGGATTCGATGCGAATCGCGCCGGACAGGACCTTGTGCATCGGGCACGCATTGGCAATTTGCAAGAGCCGTTCCCGCTGCTCATCGGACAGCGCGCCCGTGAGCGCGATGCGCCGGTCGATGTTCGTGCCGTCGGCGGTGCTTGTCATCGACAACTCGACGTGTACGCCTTCGAGCGGCCACTCCTTGCGCTTCGCGTACATCTTCAACGTGATCGACGTGCATGCGCCGAGGCTCGCGAGCAGCAGCGACGCGGGTTCCGGTCCGGTATCGCCGCCGCCGATGGCCGCCGGCTCGTCCGCGACCCACGAATGCGTCCCGTCGCCGAGACGGACCTGATAGTCGATGTTGCCGATGCTGGCGGTCACGGAAGGTCCGGCCATGCGTGCTCCTGGTTGAAGTTGAGACTGCAAGATTGACGACAAAGCCGAAACGGCGCGGCAAGAACGGTCATTGTGACGCAATGTGTCCGTTCGTGCCGCACCGTTGCGCGGTTTTCGCTGTGACCAGATCAATGCGCGATGGCGCCCATCCGGCCCGCCTGATAGTCGATCACGGCCTGGCGGATCTCGTCCTCGGTGTTCATCACGAACGGGCCGTAGCGCACGACCGGCTCCTTCAGCGGCACGCCGCCGATCAGCAGCAGCTCGACGGGCTCATCGCCGGCGGCGAGCGCGATCGTATCGCTGTCGTCGCGGAAAATCACCATCTGCTGCGCGCGCACCGGCTGGCTTTGCGGACCGTACAGCGCGGTGCCCGACAGCGGATAGGCGAACACGCGGTAATCGCGCGGCACGGCGAGTTCGATCTTCGCGCCCGGCTTGAGTGAAAAGTGCTGATACAGAATCGGCGTGCGCGTCTCGATCGCGGCCTTCACGCCGAGCGCCTCGCCCGCGATGACCTTCACGCTGACCTTGCCGTCCTCGCTCGTCGCGACGGGAATCTGCACGGACGGAATCTCCTGATAGTGCGGCGCGATCATCTTGTCGCGCTGCGGCAGGTTGACCCAAAGCTGCAGGCCGTGCACGCGGCCGCCGCGTTGCGTGAATTCCTCGGCGGGCATCTCGCTATGCACGACGCCCGCGCCCGCGGTCATCCATTGCACGTCGCCGGGACGCAGCGTGCCGGAATGCCCGGCCGAATCCTTGTGACCGAACTCGCCTTCGAGCATGTACGTGACGGTTTCGAAGCCGCGATGCGGATGGTCCGGCGCGCCTTTAGCCTCGCCGGGTGCGTAGTCGGCTGGGCCCATCTCGTCGAGAAGGAGGAACGGATCGAAATCCATCAGAAGACGGGTCGGGAAAGGGCGATGCACGACGAATCCGCCGCCTTCGACAGTGCGGGTCGCCGGAATGATGCGTTCGATGCTGCGGCTGGTGGACATTATTGCCTCGCGTCGGGAATACGGAAAAGAGGGGAATAGCGATAAATTTGAAACACAGAGCTATTATATGGGCCGCATTTCGCGGTAAAAGCCGTCGCGGCGCAATGGATTGTCCCGCTGGGGATAACGAACCGCGTCGATGTTCATCTCTTCCAGTCCCACCGGGCGACTCATGAAAGCCGACTCGCATGACCTGAACGATCTGATGTACTTCTCGCACGTCGTCGAGCACGGCGGGTTTTCCGCCGCCGAGCGCGTGCTCGGCATCTCGAAGTCGCGGCTGTCGCGGCGCGTGTCGGAGCTGGAAGCGTCGCTCGGCGTGCGTCTGTTGCAGCGCTCGACGCGCAAGCTCGCGCTGACCGAGGCCGGGCAGCTTTTCTATCAGCATTGTCAGGCGATGCTCGCCGAGGCACAGGCGGCCGTCAACGTCGTGCAAAGCCTGCGCGATTCGCCGCGCGGCACGGTGCGCGTGAGCGTTCCGGTCACGATCGCGCAGACGTTCCTGTCCGCCGTGATGCCGGATTTCATGCACCGCTATCCGGAAGTGCGCGTCGTCATGCGCGTGACGAACCGTGTCGTCGATCTGTTCGAGGATGCCGTCGATGTCGCGCTGCGCGTGCGCTCGGAGCCGCCCGCGAGCTCGAACGTCGTCGCGCGGCCGCTGTGGCGCACGGAGCAGATGCTGGTCGCGGCGCCATCGCTGCTGAAGTCGAATGCGCCACCGATGACACCCGCCGAACTCGCCCAGTACGACACGATCGACACGCCGTCGGCGGACGGCCGCCACGTCTACCGTCTGATCGCGCCGGACGGCACGCGCCATGAGTTCGAGCACGAGCCGCGCCTCGTCACGGCCGATCTGTCGATGATCCGCGAGGCCGTCATGCGCGGCGTCGGCATCGCGGCGCTGCCCGAGATGATGTACGGCGCGCCGCTGCGCTCCGGGCAGCTATCGCCGGTGATGCCCGGCTGGACGTTTCCGTCGCCGCAACTCTACGCGGTGTTTTTGTCGCGTCAGGGCATGGTCCCGGCCGTCCGCGCATTCGTCGATTTTCTCGTCGAGTCGATCGGTAGCGGCCAGCGCTTTCCGGGAGAATGTCCTGTTCACGAACAGCCGGAACGGGAAACAGTTTGACCGCATCGGCGTTTGTCATTGGTTTATGGCATTGAAGCGCGCGCTTGCGATGGACAGATTCAATTGATCGTCACAATTTGTGGCGGTATATTGAAGCCTCCTTCGCTAAGGAGCTCCTTATGCGAAAACTGACGGCTGCTCTGATAGTTAGCCTGATAGGGTTGATTGCACTGTCCGTGTCGACCACGGCTGCTGCATGCGACGGAACTTCCGGTTCTGGCTATTCGAACCCAAAGTGACCGCCTCACCCGAATGCGCCGAGCGCGCACGAAAAAAGGCCTTCATCCGACGATGAAGGCCTTTTACTTTGTGCGCCCGGAAGAGGGCGCGTCGGGCTGTTACTTGCCGCTCTTCGGCTCGGTGACGAAACCGATCTTCGTCAATCCGCCTGCCTGCGCCGCCGACATCAGATCGGCGACCTTTTCGTACGCCACCTGACGATCGGCGCGCAGATGAATCTCCGGCTGCGGGTTCTGCTGCGCCGCCTGCGCGATGCGCGCGTTGAGCGCCGCTTCGTCGATCGGCTGATCGTCCCAGAGCGTGGTGCCGTCAGCCTTGATCGCGATGTTCACGTGCGCGGGCTTTTCGTCCTGCGGCTGGCTGCTCGCGTGCGGCAGGTCGATCTTGACCGCGTGATGCATGGCCGGAATCGTGACGAGGAAGATGATCAGCAGAACCAGCATGACGTCGACGAGCGGCGTCATGTTGATCTCGCTCATCATGCCGTCGTCTTCGTCTCCGGCGAAAGGGCTCATGGCCATGATGCGGACCTCCCCGGCTTACGACGCGCGCGTCGCGAGACGCAGGTTGTCCGACGCGGCGTTCGTCGCGCGCTTGGTCGACGAAAGCTTCGAGCCCGTGACGAAGAACGCGTGCAGGCCGTGCGCGAAGCGGTTCAGCTTCGTGACGATGCCCTTGTTCGCGCGGGTCAGCGCGTTATAGCCGAGCACGGCGGGAATCGCGACGAACAGGCCGAACGCGGTCATGATGAGCGATTCGCCGACCGGACCGGCGACCTGATCGATCGACGTCTGTCCCGTCGCGCCGATGGTCAAGAGCGCGTGATAGATGCCCCAGACCGTACCGAAGAGGCCGACGAACGGCGACGTGGAACCGATCGACGCGAGGATCGCGAGGCCCGCCTGCATGCGGCCGACGCCTTCGTCCATGACGTCTTTCAGGCAGCGCGTGATCCAGTCGGACACGTCCATGCGGTCGTGCAGATGCGGCTGCGTCTGATGATGATGGTCGGCGGCTTCCTGGCCGGCGAGCGCGAGCGCGAGAAACGGGTTGTCCGCCGGGCTCGACGACTGGCTGCCGAGCTTCTTGATGCCGTCGTTGAAGTCGTCGGAGTGCCAGAACGCCTGTTCGGCGTTCTTGGTGAGGCGCTTCAGGCGCACGACGTTCCACGCCTTCACGACGATCACCGTCCACGAAAGCACCGACATGATGACGAGCGCGAGCGCGATGCCCCGCGTCACGAAGTCGCCTTGCGCCCAGACGTGCGCAATCCCGTAGTTTTCCATTTCTGTTTCCTTCCTTGTATCTAATTAAACGATCAGTCGTTCAGACTGAAAACGAATGGCACCGTGGCGCTAGCACGAATCGCTTCGCCATTTTCCTTGTAAGGGCTGCACGCGCTGCCGCGCACCGCGTCGAGCGCCGCGTCATCGAGGCGCGACGAGCCGCTGCTCTTTTGCAGCGTGACATTTTCGATCTTGCCCGACAGGCCTACCGTCAGACGGATGACGGCCGTGCCCGTTTCGCCGCGGCGCTTGGACATCGCCGGATAGTCGGGCTGCGCGATGTTGCAACTCAGGTGCGCGACGTTCTTCGGCGCGGCGAGATCCATGCTCGGCTTGCCGATCGCGGGCGCGGCCGGCGGCGGCGCAGGCTGAGCCGGAGCGGGCGGCGTGGGTTCCGGCGCGGGCGCGGCGATCTGCGAAGGCGCTTCCGTGACCGGCATCGGCGTCGGCTTCGGCTCGACTTTCGGTTTCACCTTCGGCTTGGGCTGCGGCTTCGGAACGGGCTGCGGCACGGGCTTGGGCGGCGGCGGCGTTTCGACGGCGACCGGCTGCGGCGCGGGCTGCGGTGTCTCGCTGATCAGTTGCGCGGTGATGGATTTGGCTTCGATCGGGCGGGGCGGCGGCTCGTTCTTCATCGTCAGCGCGACGCCCAGCAACGCAGCGTGAATGGCGACGACGGCGACGCACGCCGCGATCACGCGCGGATTCGCATTTGCTGTCGGCGCGGTCTGGAATGCGGCGGGAGAAGTGGTCGGGGACTGCATCGTTATTGGCTGCTTGTGATGCTGCGTGAATGCTTGCTGATGACGCTGCCCTCGAGTTCGCTGTCCAACGAGCGCACAGGCACGGTGCGGAAGAAACCAGACGACGTCATTTTCGGAAAATCAGCAGGGAGATGAACAGGGTAGTCACGAAACCAATCAGCAATTCCATCTTTCCCTCCAGGGGTAAGGGTTGCGCGGCTGGCTGAAAGTGACCGGAAATACGAAGGTAACCTGGCTTGCTGGAGGCGATAAAACGACTGGCGGCGCATCCGGAGCATCGGCGTCGCCGGTTGAGCGCGGCGACGCCGCGCGAATTGCTTCAGGCAGCCTGGCGCTCGTAGAACGTCAGCGGCGCAACGTGCTCGCGCTGCTGAACGCCGCATCGCGACGCGCAGACGCCGCTTTGTGCCATTACGTCGCGAACGCTTTCTTCACACTTGCCGCAGCACAGCGCGACGCCGAGTTCGAACTGCAGTTCATCAAAGGAGTCCACCCCTTCGGCGATGGCGCTTCGAATCTTTCGGTCGGACACTGATTTGCAGACGCAGACAATCATGATCGTTCGCAATAGTTAGCGTTAATGCGAATTATTATCATTCGGTATTGGCGCCTTTGCAAGCGCAGGACCGTGTTTTTTGTAACAGAGGGCGAAAGTTAGCGGGTTTATTGCTAGGAGCCTTGTCTGACGGGGCAAAGCGCGCGATGGAACTGCCAACGCGCGTGAGAAACCCTCAGACGATGTCGGGTTCGGCGAGGCGCGTTCGGCGCGAGGGGATGTCGACGTGCTCGACTTTGGCATCGAGCTGAAGGAGCGCGGCGGCGAGTTGACGCTGCGATTCGCCGTCGGCGGTGGAGCAGAAGCGCGGCATATCGTCGAACGGCGCGGCGAGGTTTTTGAGCGCGTGCGCGTCGAGCAGACGATCGAGCTGCCGCGCGATGGCGACGCTCGTGTCGACGATCTGCAGCCGCTCGCCCGCGATGTCGCGGATTGCGCGATCGAGAAAAGGGTAGTGCGTGCAGCCGAGCACGAGCGTGTCGGCGCCGGCATCGAGCATCGGCGCGATATAGCTTTCGAGCAGCGCCATCAGCGTGGGCGACGAGGTGTCGCAGCGCTCGACAGCCTGCACCAGCCCATGTCCCGCCTGACAAATGAAGCGGCAGTCGCCGGCGTAGCGGTCGAGCAGCGACTGAAAGCGCGCGGAGCGCAGCGTGACGGCGGTCGCCAGCACCCCGACCACGCGCGACTTCGAGACCGCCGCCGCCGGCTTCACGCCCGGTTCCACGCCGACGAGCGGAATCGGCAGACGCTCGCGCACGAGCGCGATCGACTGCGCGGTGGCCGTGTTGCACGCGACGACGAGCGCCTTCGCGCCCTGACCGACGAGCCACTCGCCGATTGCCATCGTGCGGTCGACGATGAAATCGTCGTCGCGTTCGCCGTAGGGCGCATGCAGTGAATCGGCGACGTAGATCAGACGCTCGTGCGGCAGAATCGCGCGCACGGCGCGCAGCACCGACAATCCGCCGAGGCCGGAATCGAAAATGCCGACCGGCGCGCTCGCGTCAGACGCGGCACGCTCGTTCGGCATCGGGAAGGGCGCTACGCGGGACATCCGATTATTCGTGATCGCCCATCATGGTCTGCTGGTAATTCTGGATGCCGACCTTGTCGATCAGATCCAGCTGCGTTTCCAGCCAGTCGATGTGCTCTTCGGTGTCGTGCAGGATCTTTTCGAAGATTTCGCGCGAGACGAAATCACGCACCGACTCGCAATACGCGATGGCTTCCTTGCAGGTCGACTGGGAAATCTGCTCGAGCTTCAGGTCACATTCGAGGATTTCCTTGGTCTCTTCGCCGATCAGCAGCTTGTGCAGGTCTTGCAGGTTCGGCAGGCCGTCGAGCATGAACACGCGCTGAATGAGCCAGTCGGCGTGCTTCATCTCACCGATGGATTCGTCGTATTCGTGCTTGTTGAGCTTTTCGAGGCCCCAGTGCTGGTACATCCGCGCGTGCAGGAAGTATTGGTTGATCGCGGTCAGTTCGTTTTTCAACTGCGCGTTCAGATATTCGATGACTTTCGCGTCGCCTTGCATGATTTTGTTTCCTGTTCGTAACGTGGGGCTGTTGGAAAGATAAACCTTGAGTGTGCCGATGCCAAGGTTAGGTAGAAATTTTTTGTTTCAGACGAAACTGAGAATGAAAACGCTTCTCGACTGGCGGCGGTTCAAAGAAAAGAGCCGGGCGCATCGCCCGGCTCTCGTCATTCAGTCACGGTGATAAACCGCCATTAAGCGGCGATCAAGCCGTCGCGACCGGAATCTTGCCGATTTTCGCCTGCCATTCGGCCGGGCCCGTCTTGTGAACCGACGTGCCGCTCGAATCGACTGCCACCGTCACGGGCATGTCCTGCACGTCGAACTCGTAGATCGCTTCCATGCCGAGGTCTTCGAACGCGAGCACCTTCGCCTCGCGGATCGCCTTCGACACGAGATACGCCGCGCCGCCGACCGCCATCAGATACGCCGCCTTGTGGTTCTTGATCGCCTCGATCGCGACGGGGCCGCGCTCGGCCTTGCCGATCATCGAGATGAGGCCGGTTTGCGCGAGCATCATCTCGGTGAACTTGTCCATGCGCGTGGCCGTGGTCGGGCCAGCCGGACCCACCGCTTCGTCGCGAACCGGATCGACCGGGCCGACGTAATAGATCACGCGATTGGTGAAATCGACCGGCAGCTTCTCGCCCTTCGCCAGCATGTCGGCGATGCGCTTGTGCGCGGCGTCGCGGCCCGTCAGCATCTTGCCCGACAAGAGCAGCGTCTGGCCCGGCTTCCACGATGCGACTTCGTCCGGCGTCAACGTGTTCAGGTCGACGCGCTTGCTCGTCTCCGTGTTCGGCTGCCATGTGACCTTCGGCCATGCGTCGAGCGGCGGGGCTTCGAGCTTCGCCGCGCCCGAGCCGTCGAGCGTGAAGTGCGCGTGGCGCGTCGCCGCGCAATTCGGGATGATCGCGACCGGCTTCGATGCCGCGTGCGTCGGCGCGGCCATGATTTTCACGTCGAGCACGGTCGAAAGACCGCCGAGACCTTGCGCGCCGATGCCGAGCGCGTTCACCTTCTCGTGCAGTTCCACGCGCAGTTCTTCGATCCAGTCCTGCGGGCCGCGCGCGATGACATCCTGAATGTCGATCGGGTCCATCAGCGATTCCTTCGCCATGACCATCGCCTTTTCGGCCGTGCCCCCGATGCCGATGCCGAGCATGCCCGGCGGACACCAGCCCGCGCCCATCGTCGGGACGGTCTTGAGAATCCAGTCGACGATCGAATCGGACGGGTTCAGCATCGCGAACTTCGACTTGTTTTCCGAGCCGCCGCCCTTGGCCGCGACCTGAACGTCGACCTTGTCGCCCGGCACGATCTCGTAGTGGATCACGGCCGGCGTGTTGTCCTTCGTGTTCTTGCGGCCGCCTTCGGGCGGGCTCACGATCGATGCGCGCAATACGTTGTCCGGGTTCAGATAACCGCGGCGCACGCCTTCGTTGATCATGTCGGTGACCGACATCGTCGCGCCGTCCCAGCGCACGTCCATGCCGACCTTCACGAACACCGTGACGATGCCCGTGTCCTGGCAGATCGGACGCTTGCCTTCCGCGCACATGCGGCTGTTGGTCAGGATCTGCGCGATCGCGTCCTTCGCGGCCGGGCTTTCTTCCAGCTCGTAGGCGCGGCCGAGCGCCTGGATATAGTCGAGCGGATGGTAGTAGCTGATGTACTGCAGCGAATCAGCGATGCTCTGAATCAGGTCTTCCTGCTTGATGACTGTCATGGCTTTGGGCTCTGGGGGACTGAATTTTTTCCTGCGGGCGTTCTGAAGGACGCTTCACTCGACTGCGTTTTTCGGCGGCGCAAAGGACTCGTCGTGGAAATGGCGCGGATGCGTATGCGTGGTCAGCCGGTCGACATACGCCATGATGAGCGCGGAAACGAGGAACGCGACGTGGATAATCACCTGCCACAACACGGTGTGAAACGTGTGCTGGTCGGGGTTGATGAAGGTTTTCAGCAGATGGATCGACGAGATGCTGATGAGCGCCATCGACAGCTTCACCTTCAGCACGCCCGCGTTGACGTGATCGAGCCACTCGGGCTCGTCGGGATGGCCTTCCACGCCGAGCTTCGACACGAACGTCTCGTATCCGCCGACGATCACCATGATGAGCAGATTCGAGATCATCACCACGTCGATCAGGCCGAGCACGACGAGCATGATATTGGTTTCGTCGAGCGTCATCGCGTGCGTGACGAGATGCCAGACTTCCTTCAGAAACAGGACGACGTACACGGCTTGCGCGACGATCAGGCCCAGATAGAGCGGCACCTGGAGCCAGCGGCTCATGAAGATGACTTTCGGCAGCAGTTTCATCGAGCCGGGCTGCTTGGGCGAGGCGGGAGAATGCTTGGGAGCGGACATGGGCGGCTTTTCAGTCGGGGCGGGTCGAACCGGAATGATGACTGGCGAATATGACGAACCGGAACGTGCAAAGTGCGTGCGGAGCGTTGGCAATCCGCCGGCGAGCGGCGGGTATTGGCGCATTCGCGGTGTCGGGAAGCCCGCTATTGTAGCGTGTCGTCGCGCGGACTTCCCAAATGCTTTCAGAATCCGCTGAACCCGTTCTAGGCGCCGGTTTCGCCCGACACGGAAGCCCGGGCGCGCGCCTTCAAGCTTGCGAGCGCGATGCCCGTCACGACGCACGCGAGCGCGATGCCGTGCGCGAGCGTCGGACGTTCGTCGAGAAAGGCGATGCCGTAGAGCGCCGCCGCGACCGGCAGCACGGCGCAGAAGACGCCGGCGAGACTGCCGTCGACGTGACGGATGCCCTTCATCCACAGCCAGAACGAGAAGATGCTCGCCGAAAGCCCGTACCACAGGACGAGCGCCCACGTGCTCCAGGCGACGCTCGTCCAGTCGAAGTGCGCGAGCGATGTTGCGCCGAGCGGGAGCATGAGCAACAGGCCGATCGCGTGCGTGTACGCGCAGATGTCGATGGCGGGCAGCGTCTGCGTGAGACGGCGCGAGAGGATCACATAGAGCGATTCGCAGCACACGGCGCCGAGCACCATCAGATTGCCGGGCAGGGAGCTCGCGCCCGCATCCCCGGCCTGCGCGACGTTGATGACGAGCACGCCCGCGATCGCCAGTCCGATCGACGCGAGCGCGCGCGGACCCGGCTTCTCCTTGAGCAAGATCCACGCGAAGAGCGCGACCACGGCCGGAATGGTGCTCGTGATGACGCCCGCCGCGACGGCGCTCGTGCGCGCGACGCCGTTCAACATCAGCAAGGTGAAGCCGAACGTGCCGAAGAATGCCTGCAGGAAAAGGTTGAGCCATTCACCGCGCGCGACGCGCTTCATCTTCGACCAGCGCAGAAGCGGCCAGAGCACCGCGAGCGCGATCACGAAGCGCAGCAGCGCGAAGAGCGGAACGGGAACGAATGCGACGATCGATTTGCCGATGCCGACGTTGCTTCCGACGAGCAGCATCGCTGCAATCAAAAGAAGGGCGTAGCGATTCAAGCTGGATACCGCGCTGGGAGTTCAGTTACGATTGTGGGGACGCATTGTAGAAGCCGCGCGGACTCCGTGTATACCCCGTGCCTGTTGGCCCGGCCACGTAAGAAGCGGGTAAGTTGAGCGGCTTATCTTGAATTCAATGCAGGATGTCGCCGGCATGCGAATGTGCCGTGACATTGTTCCGTGCCGCTCCGGTACGGTAGAAAGGAGACAAGGTCGAAGCCAGGAACGCCGCGCGTTCTCCGCTTTCGAACCTCATAAACATGCGGCGCGCGCAACCCATTCAGCGATGCGCGCGCCGCCGGATTTCGGAAACACCATCAGGAGAGGTTGTCGATGTCTGCGATCGAATCGGTTCTTCAGGAAAAACGTGTGTTCCCGCCGTCAGCCAAGGTAAGCGCGGGTGCGGCAATCTCCGGCATGGACGCCTACAAGGCGCTTGTAGCGGAAGCGGAACGTGACTACGAAGGCTTCTGGGCGCGCATTGCGCGCGAGACGCTCACGTGGCACAAGCCCTTCACGCAGGTGCTGGACGAATCGAAGGCGCCTTTCTACAAGTGGTTCGAGGACGGCGAGCTCAACGCGTCGTACAACTGTCTCGACCGTCATGTGGAAGCGGGCCGCGGCAACGACAACGCGATCATCTTCGAAGCCGACGACGGCACCGTCACCAACGTCACCTATCAGGATCTGCTGGACCGCGTCTCGCGTCTCGCCAATGCGCTCAAGAAGCGCGGCGTGAAAAAGGGCGACCGCGTCGTGATCTATCTGCCGATGTCGGTGGAAGGCGTCGTCGCGATGCAGGCGTGCGTGCGTATCGGCGCGACGCATTCGGTCGTGTTCGGCGGCTTCTCGTCGAAGTCGCTCAACGAACGTCTCGTCGATGTCGGCGCGGTCGCGCTCATCACCGCCGACGAACAGATGCGCGGCGGCAAGGCGCTGCCGCTGAAAAGCATCGCCGATGAAGCGCTCGCCGCGGGCGGCTGCGAGAAGGTGAAGGACGTCATCGTGTATCGGCGCACGGGCGGCAAGGTCGCATGGACCGAAGGCCGCGACGCGTGGCTGCATGAAATCGTCGAGAACGAATCGGCGAAGTGCGAGCCGGAATGGGTGAGCGCGGAGCATCCGCTTTTCATCCTTTACACGTCCGGCTCGACGGGCAAGCCGAAGGGCGTGCAGCACAGCACGGCCGGCACGCTGCTGTGGGCCGCGCAGACCATGAAGTGGACCTTCGACATGAAGCCGGGCGACATCTTCTGGTGCACGGCGGATATCGGCTGGATCACGGGGCATAGCTATATCGCGTACGGGCCGCTCGCCATCGGCGCGACGCAGGTCATGTTCGAAGGCGTGCCGACGTATCCGCACGCGGGCCGCTTCTGGGAGATGATCGCGCGCCACAAGGTCACGATCTTCTACACGGCGCCCACGGCGATCCGCTCGCTCATCAAGGCATCGGAAGCGGACGCGAAGGTTCATCCTAAGAGCTTCGATCTGTCGACGCTGCGCATCCTCGGCACGGTCGGCGAACCGATCAATCCGGAAGCGTGGATGTGGTATCACGAGAACGTCGGCCGTGGGCAATGTCCGATCGTCGATACGTGGTGGCAGACCGAAACCGGCGGCCACATGATCACGCCGCTGCCGGGCGCGACGCCGCTCGTGCCGGGTTCCTGCACGCTGCCGCTGCCGGGCATCATGGCCGCGATCGTCGATGAAACCGGCCAGGACGTGCCGAACGGGCAAGGCGGCATTCTGGTCGTGAAGCGCCCGTGGCCGTCGATGCTGCGCAACGTCTGGGGCGACCCCAAGCGCTATCAGACGAGCTATTTCCCGGAAGAACTCGGCGGCAAGCTGTATCTCGCCGGCGACGGCGCGGTGCGCGACAAGGAAACCGGCTACTTCACGATCATGGGCCGCATCGACGACGTGCTGAATGTCTCCGGCCACCGCCTCGGCACGATGGAAATCGAGTCGGCGCTGGTCGCGAATCCGATCGTCGCGGAAGCCGCGGTCGTCGGCCGTCCGGACGATACGACGGGTGAAGCCGTGGTCGCGTTCGTCGTGCTGAAGCGCGCGCGCCCGGAAGGCGACGAAGCGAAGCAGATCGCCACCGAACTGCGCAACTGGGTCGGCAAGGAAATCGGTCCGATCGCGAAGCCGAAGGACATCCGTTTCGGCGAGAACCTGCCGAAGACGCGCTCCGGCAAGATCATGCGGCGGCTCTTGCGCTCGCTCGCGAAGGGCGAGGAGATCACGCAGGACGTCTCCACGCTGGAAAATCCCGCGATTCTGGATCAGCTCGGCGAAGCGCGCTGATCGTCCGCGACCGCTGCCTCGCGCGGCAGCGGTCGATCCTTATTGCCGATGACATGCGGTTTTGTTAAAAAACCGCATGTCCGATTCTTCCAACCCGACGCCTGCCTCGCCGCCGCCCGTATCGGCGGCGATGGCGCGCGCGCATCGGCGCTACTGGCGCTTCAATATCGCGCTGATCGGCGTGCTGATGACCATCGGCTTCGTCGTCTCCTTCGGCCTGCCGCTCTTCGCGCAACGCTTCCAGCATGCCCGCGTCGCCGGCTTTCCGCTGCCGTTCTATTTCGGCGCGCAGGGCGCGATTCTCGTCTACATCGCGCTGATCCTCATCTATATCGTGCTGATGCAGATGGCCGATGCGCGTCTTGCCCGCGCCGCCCGCGCCGAACAGGGCGACGCCGCATGAAGCTCACGAACCGGCTGATCCTCTCCTACGCGCTCTATACGGTCGGCTTCCTGCTGTTCATCTTTCTGATGGAGCGCATCGAGCGCACGACGGGGCCGGGAACGTGGATCGGCTATGTGTTCCTGTTCGTGCCCATCGCGGTGTACGCGGTGATCGGTCTTTTGTCGCGCACGTCGGATCTCGTCGAATACTACGTGGCAGGACGGCGCGTGCCGTCCGCGTTCAACGGCATGGCGACGGCCGCCGACTGGCTTTCGGCGGCATCGTTCATCGGGCTTGCCGGGTCGATCTACGCAAGTGGTTACGACGGCCTCGCGTACGTGATGGGTTGGACCGGCGGCTATTGCCTCGTCGCGTTCCTGCTCGCGCCGTACGTGCGCAAACTCGCGCGCTACACGATTCCGGATTTTCTCGGCACGCGCTTCTCCAGCAACCTCGTGCGCGGGCTCGCGGCGTTCGCGGCGATTCTCTGTTCGTTCGTCTATCTCGTCGCGCAGATCCAGGGCATCGGGCTGATCGCGTCGAGGTTCATCGGCATCGAGTTTTCGATCGGCATCTTCTGCGGTCTCGCGGGCATTCTCGTGTGCTCGTTTCTCGGCGGCATGCGCGCGGTGACGTGGACGCAGGTCGCGCAATACATCATCCTCATCAGCGCGATGCTGATTCCCGTGTCGATGATCGCGCATCGCGAAGGGCTCGGGTGGTTCCCGCAATTCAACTACGGGCGCGTGATGGAGCGCGTCGAATCGCTCGAACGCGCGGTCGCCGTGTCGCCCGACGAAGCGCGCGTGCGCGCCGATTATCAGCGGCAGGCCGCGCTGATTCAGCAACGCATCGACGCGCTGCCGCAGTCGTTCCATGCCGAGCACGCGCGCCTCGCCGCGGAGATCGCGGAACTGCGCCGGCACAACGGGCCGCTGCGTGAGATCAACGAGCGCGAGCGCGAACTCGCGGCTTTTCCACGCGATGCCGCCGATGCGCATGCCAAATGGTCGCGCGAACGCGATGCGTTGATCGAGCGCGTCGCCGCGCCCGTGCCGATGGCCGAGGCGTTCGCTCCCGGCTCGGCCGGTGACGAGAGCCCGCGCGTGCATCAGATCAACTTTCTGTCGCTGCTCCTGTGCCTGTCGATCGGCACGGCGAGCCTGCCGCACATCCTCACGCGCTACAACACGACGACGTCGGTGTCGTCGGCGCGGCGCTCGGTCGGCTGGACGCTGTTCTTCGTCGCGTTGTTCTATTTGACGGTGCCGGTGCTCGCGGTGCTCATCAAGCATGAAATATTGACGGGGCTCGTCGGGCATCGCTTTGCCGATCTGCCGCAGTGGGTCACGCAATGGCGGCGCGTGGAGCCGTATCTGATCCGCATCGGCGATGTGAACGGCGACGGCATCGTGCGCTGGGCCGGCATTCAGATGCAGCCCGACATGGTCGTGCTGGCGGCGCCTGAAATCGCGGGATTGCCGTATGTGATTTCCGGGCTGATTGCCGCCGGCGCGCTCGCGGCGGCTTTGTCGACGGCGGACGGGCTCCTGCTGACGATCGCGAATGCGCTCTCGCACGACGTGTATTACTGCATGGTCGATCGCCGCGCGACGAGCCAGCGGCGCGTGACGATCTCGAAGATTCTGTTGCTCGGCGTGGCGCTGCTCGCGTCGTATGTGGCGTCGCTGAATGCGGGCAACATTCTGTTTCTGGTCGGCGCGGCGTTTTCGCTTGCAGCGTCGAGTCTCTTTCCGGCGCTCGTACTCGGCGTGTTCTGGAAGCGCACGACGCAGCGGGGTGTCGTCGCGGGCATGATCGCGGGGCTCGTCGTGTGCGTGTATTACATCGTGTCGACGTATCCGTTCTTCGTGCAGTTGACGGGTTTCGCCGGGCCGCGCTGGTTCGGCATCGAGCCGATCAGCTCGGGCGTGTTCGGGGTGCCGGCCGGATTCGCGGTGGCGATCGTTGTGAGTCTGTTCGATCGGAAGCCGGATGCGTACACGCGCGCGCTCGTCGATTACATTCGCCATCCGTAGGGGCTGGCGCAGGCGCGGGAACTTGGTATAATCGCGGTCTTCCGGAGAGATGGATGAGTGGTTTAAGTCGCACGCCTGGAAAGCGTGTATAGGGTAAAACCTATCGGGGGTTCGAATCCCCCTCTCTCCGCCAGACCCTCAAGCCCTTGATCTTCAAGGGCTTTTCTTTTTTGTTCTCAGAATTGACGCGGGCGCTGTAAAAGGCCCGTATGCCGAAAAAATCCGAAACGCGGCCTGTCGTTGTTTCGAATCTCAAGTGGTTCAAATCGAAAATGAGGAAGCTTCGTCCTTTTCCTCGCGCTTCGACATCATAGATTCGGATAACTGATTGAACATGGCCGCGCGCAATCGATCGAGCGTCGAGCATGCGGACAACAAGTGGAGGGGAGCGAGAAGAGTTGTCGTAAGAGTCATGAGCGCTGGTACGGTTGCGCCTCTAATAATGCTCGATGAACTCTCGCACATGGCAGGGCGCAGCGGCCCATGCAGCCCATCTCTTACGACATTCAGAAGGATAGACGATGCGGCCAGGAAAGAAATCGGATTAATCGCGTTATGTAAGCGGCAATCGTTCAACGATGCACCGGCTTGCCGCCAAACGCTGCAATTCGATCCGTTTCCGTCGTGGTGACTGCGGATCGTGCCGCCGCTTCGCGGGTCGCCTTCTTGCTTTGCGGCGGTGCAACGGACTTTAAACGGTTGCGCGCGGCGGCCGACCCACCGAGAAAGAAACGCCCCGCGTAAGACACGGGGCATCGCATTGCAAGCTCAGTGCGTGAGAATCATCTGAGCGGCGTGATTCTCGGCGTCGTAGTGCAGCGCGGAGTTCGCCGCCTGCTGTTCCTGAATGAGCACTTCGCGCGCCGCCTGAGCACCTCGCTCATAACCGGCCTTCGTCGCGTGCTCCTCGAGTGCGGCGATAAGCGGCAATTGCTCCTCTGCCACCGAGCGCAGCAAATTCAGGATGTCGCGCCGCATCGCTTCGGGATAAGCGCAGAAGTGCTCGAAGCCACCCGGCGCAGCGACGATGTTCACGAGCGACGTAAGCAGTCGCGCGCGGTTGTTGCAATGTTCGCTGATCTGCACCGACTGCGAGAGCGTCGCGTGGCCGTTCGGATCGACGGAAATATGCAGGTCATTCATCTTGAAAAGCCTCTTGTAATAACGGAAGGCCTGCATTTAAGCCGCTCCGGCGCTTGGAAACGCTCGGACGAATCCTATTACCTCGGGTGCGCGACGATCCTTTACTTTCGGATGTTTCCGCTCACGCGAAGCATCGTGCGAGCCAGCGCCAGAACGCGCGGCAACGGCCGGCCGTGACGACGCGCGATGCATCCATGTCGCGCTGCCAGGTCGCGTTTTCCTGATCGTCGCGCGACCGAGCGACGAGTGTCCCGAAGTACATGGCAGCCCCCTTTGCGGATATCGATGGCGAACGGCGTCACGTGAGCGACTCCGATGCGTTCAGGATGCCGATGCTTCCGCGAGCGCAAAACCCGCATGACGCGGGGAGCGCGCTTTGCATGCGGACATGGGCGAAAGGAGGGCTACGCGCCTCAGCATGCGCGCAGCGAAAGTTTTACATGAACTGTTGACACAAAAGATTCACAGTCGGAAAGGTCGACGGACCGTATCCTTTGCTCCGCTACGGTGAACGCGAGGCAACCATGCCGGACATCGCATTTCCTCAGCAGGGCGGCGTGAGCGAACGCACACGCCGGACCGGTCTCATCGTTTTCGGTCTCATACTTCTCGGCGGTATCGGTTATGTCGGATTGCATCTGGCTAACGATCTCGAATCCGTCCGGCTGAGTTCCGCACTGCCTTATTTCCTGCTCGCCGTCGCGCTGCTGATCGCGCTCGGATTCGAGTTCGTCAACGGCTTCCACGACACCGCCAACGCGGTCGCGACCGTCATCTACACGCACTCGCTGACGCCGAACCTCGCGGTGGTCTGGTCCGGGACGTGGAATTTCATCGGCGTGCTGGTTTCGAGCGGCGCGGTCGCGTTCGGCATCCTGCAACTGCTGCCCGTCGAGCTGATACTCCAGGTCGGCAGCAGCGCAGGCTTCGCGATGGTCTTCGCGTTGCTCATCGCCGCGATCATCTGGAACCTCGCGACATGGTATTTCGGCCTGCCGTCGTCGAGCTCGCATACGCTGATCGGCTCGATCATCGGCGTCGGTCTCATGAATCAGCTATTGCGCGGGCCGAACGGCACGAGCGGCGTCGACTGGTCGCAGGCGGCGGGCGTCGGCAAGTCGCTGCTGTTCTCGCCGATCGTCGGCTTCATCTGCGCGGGACTCCTCTTGCTTTTGCTGAAGGCGCTCGTGCGCGTGCCGGCGCTCTATAAGGAACCGAAGAAAAATCATCCGCCGCCATTCTGGATTCGCGCACTGCTGATTCTGACGTGCACGGGCGTATCTTTCGCGCACGGCTCGAACGACGGGCAGAAAGGCATGGGTCTCATCATGTTGATTCTGATCGGCACGGTGCCGACTGCCTACGCGCTCAACAAGGCGGTGAGCCCCGCCGAAACGCAGAACTTCGTAGCCGTGGCGCACGAGGCATCGGCGAGCTTCGCGAAATATCTGAACGATGCGCCACCATCCGCCGATGCACGCGAAGACGTTCAATCCTACGTGCGTACGCGCCAGCTTTCGCCCGCGACGCTGCCCGCGCTGAAGCAACTGACCGACATCATCGCGAACCAGGTCGGCGCGTCGGGATCGCTCGCGGCGGTGCCACAGAACCTTGTCGATAACGTGCGCAACAACATGTATCTCGCGTCCGAAGCGATCCGCCTGATGGAGAAGGCGAACGCGCCCGCGTTCGCGCCCGCGGACCGCGCCGTGATCGACAACTACAAGAAGCAGCTCGATCACGCGACGAAGTTTATCCCGACGTGGGTGAAGGTCGCGGTGGCGATCGCGCTCGGGCTCGGCACGATGGTCGGCTGGAAGCGCATCGTCGTGACCGTGGGCGAGAAGATCGGCAAGCAGCATCTGACGTACGGGCAGGGCGCGTCGGCGGAGTTGATCGCGATGCTGACCATCGGTGCGGCGGATGCCTACGGCCTGCCGGTCTCGACGACGCACGTGCTGTCTTCGGGCGTCGCCGGAACGATGGCCGCCAACGGCTCGGGGCTGCAATGGAACACCGTGCGCAGCCTCGTGCTCGCGTGGGTGCTGACGTTGCCGGCGTCGATCGCGCTCGCCGCCGGTCTCTACTGGGCGTTCAGAAATCTCTTCTGAGTGCGTGACGTTCAGGCGTTCGCCGGGCGGCCGGTCTTGACCGTTTCGAGCGCCTTGATCGCTTCGACGAGGCGTTTCTCGGGCGCGGCGTCGAGCATCGCGAGCGCGGCCCGCAGCAGTTCGCTCTTCTTCACGCGCACGCCGTTCTTCTGGCACTTCTCCTTGAGCGCGGCGATCTTCGCGTAGTCGGACTTGGGCATCGTGAAGCTGTCGCGCACGACTTTTTCCTTCTTGACGCGGCGGGCTTTCGCGTCGGCGTTCGGCTGGCTCGCGACGGTCTTTTCCGTTTTCTTCGCGGCAGCGGCTTCGACTGTCGGCGTCTTCCCGGCTTTCTTTGCGACGGGCGCTTTCGCGGCCGGCTTCTTCGCGGTCTTCGGCGTCGTGGCCGCGGCCTTGGTCTGCTCTGCGGGTTTAGCCGTCTTCTCGCTGGCCTTGGCCCCGCGCTTCGCGGGAGCGGGCGCGGGCGCGGCTTCCGTTGCGCCCTTGGGGAAATGAAACGCCTTCTTCGTCGGCGCCTTGACTTGCGGTGTGCTCATCCCGTTCTCTCCCGTCGTATGTGGAGAAAACAGTATATACGGTTTAAGGAGGCGCGCGTTCGCCGGACGCATCCGCGAAACGCGTGTCGCATCAACGGGATAGACGCGCGGCCCTCGACTTATCTACACGCTTGTCCACCGAAACTGTGGATAAGCGCGCGAAGGGGCCGCGTCAATCGTCATGACGGCGATGGCCGTGATCGTCGTCGTGGCGGGAGCGGCAAGCCTTGTCGTCGAGACGTTGCGCGACATAGCCCGGCAGATCGGCATCGTCGATCGCGAAGACGAAGAACTGGTTCGGATTATCGATGCCCTCCGGATGGTTCGTATCCGTCACGGTGCCGACGAAGTCGTTGTCGTTCGCGATGAACAACGTGTGCTTGAGCGCGCCGCCGACGCGCACGTCCGGCCCGAACGCGAGGCTTTCGAGCTTCGCCGGAATGTCGGTCGACGCGATGCCGTGCGCGTTCAGCGCCTTGACGACATCGAGGAACAGCGTCTTCTGCAGCGCGAAAGGCGCGAGGCCGCTCGCGCCGCTCGTCTGGCTCACGTCCTGCGCGCCCGAAATATCGACGTGATACACGCGCTTGACGGCCGCGCTCGAATCGTCGCCGAGGCCCTTGCCGTCGCGCTCGTCGAGCAGAAGCTCGTGGTCGTTCACGGCGACGATATCGCTGATCGTCGGATAGTTCGGTTTGTCGGCCGTGCCCATGTTGGTGAGCGGATAGGCGAACTGCGTCGACTTGCCGGTGCGCAGATCGATGCGCAGGATGCGCGTGTACGCGCCATTGGTGCCGCCGTCCTGCAGCAGCGGACTTTGCATCGCGCCGAAGAGCGCGTCGCCGTCCGGCGAGATCGCGAGGCCTTCCATGCCTTTGTTCGCGACGCGGCCCGACGCGTTCGCGCCGATCTCGTCGCTGCCGACGGGCGAGAGCGCCGTCACCGCGAACGACGCCGGCACCGCGTACGCCGCGATGCGCTCGCCGCTCTGCCGGTCGAAGCGATAGATGTACGGGCCGTATTCGTCGGAGATGAAGACGCTCGCGCCGTCGCGCGCCACGCGGATGCTTTCCGGATCGAAGCGCGCGTCGCGCGGATACGTCGACGGCCGCGTCGGCGCGAAGTTGTCGGAGCGGCCGGTGAAGTAGTGCGTGTGCTTCTTCGCGTTGAACGCGGGCGCGCCGTTGCCGACGTTCGCCGCGGCGCCGTCGCCGTACACGAGCGGCTCGCGCGCATGGAGGAGCGTCGTGTCGACGAGTGTCGGATCGAGCGTGTAGGGCAACGTGCCGCCTTTCGCGCCGGCTTGGAGGCGCAGGATCAGCGTCTGGAAACGGTTGATGTACGACGCGGTGTCGTCGATGGCCTTGTTGTATGAGATCGCGTTGGGGCCGCGATCGGGCACGGCGAGAAACGTGTCGCAGCCGGCATACGCGAGTCCGGAGCCGAGCCCGCCGAGCAGATTGCCCGGCGCGCCGTTTTCGAGCGGCGCGGCCGTCGCCTTCGAGCGATCGACGGCATTGCCGCTCAACTGACCGATCGCGATGAGATCGACGCTCGCCCAAGCGGACGAACCCGCGATGTTCAACGCTAAAAAACCGAACGACAAGGCACATGCACGCGCTCGAACCATGAACGTCTCCTTTCTATGGAATTGCCCGCGCATTATTACGAGCGGCAAGTGACGTTCGTATGACTAAGGAAGCGATCCTTTACTTTGAGCCATATCCGACCGATGCGAGCGCGCGATCCCGAAACGACAACGCCGGCGCAAGGCCGGCGTCGTGGACGAACGTTCGGAAGTTACTGCTTGATCGTCCCGGTCGATTTGGAGTCACCCGGCTGAGCCGGCGACATCCCTTGCTCGCGCTGCTGCATCAGCGTGCCGCCGCCGGAGGTGCCGGACTGCACGCCGCCTTGCGACGAGTCGCCCGTGCGCGGGGCGGGCATCGGTTCATTCTTGCCCGGCTGCATCTGCTGCTGACGCTGCATCAACTGATCGCGCGACATTTCCTCCGAAAGCGCGCTGGTGCTGGCGAGCGCGAGGAGCGCGCCAGCGATCGCGGTAGTGGTTTTCATATCTGTCTCCTTGAGCCGGCGCCAGGCGCGCCGCTTACAGAACCGTCAGCATCGAACGTGCCGCGTGCGCCGCGATTAGGACTGTCCTTATTTATGTCTTAAGCGACGCTAAATGGCCGATAAACGGATAGGATATTTGACAGGCGATCCAGGGCGCGGGTCTATTACAATTCGCGATCCAAACAATATCGAATTGCCTGTTTCCCGTTCGAAAGTCTGCACGCCACGGAGTACTTCATGTCGATCATCGCACTGAGCGAATTATTGAAATGGCGCGATCAATTGCCCGAGGAGTCGGGCGAGGAAGCGCACATGCTGAACGCATTGATTGCGCGTCGCGAAGCGGAAATGCGCGCGCGTATCGCGGATTCGATCGCGGCAGTCAGTCAGCGCGAAAACTGGAAACTGCAACGCTGCGCGGCAATTGCACGGCGTGTCGAAGAAACGCCGGTTCGTTATTTGGAATCGATTGACGAATTTTTTCAGAATCGAAACGAAGGCGCGCCTCATGTCGAAACGCCAGAGGTTCTGTCAGATTTCTTCGCGGACGATCGGCGCGAAGCCGCACTGACGCACGCGCCGCTGCACAGGCCCGCGACGCAGATCGGCATGCCCGACTTGCCGACGCCTGTCGTCAATCTGCATGGCGTCATGGGTTCGCTCGAGTCGCGCGTCGCTGAGACGCCGGGCATTGCGTGCGGTCTTCAGGGCATCAGGATCATGCGTATGGTCGCCTTGATGTCGAAAGCGCGCTCCGCTCAAATCGCCAGGATGAGGATGAACGGGACGCAAGCGTTTTATCGCCACTCTTGATTTTCGATCGTTGCATTCGGCGCATTCCGATTTTTTCATCGCGTTACATTTTTATCCTCTTTCTCACGGAATCCGCGCACTGCGTCGGCGGCATTTTCTGCATCGTTTGAATCGCCGGACGTCTCGCCTATACTTGATCCGATAGCTTATTCGAGCGAAAGAAAGCAGATTCCGTTCGTCATGCAGAATGGTTGCGCCGGTATTCATTCGAATCGAATAACGCCTGTCGCGGTACCGAATTTAAACCAACCTCAATGCATGACGGCCAGTGCTGGAAAAGACTGGCCAGGGAGCCATCGTGAAAAGCCTGCTGAGCAGAAGAGGGAGCTTGCTCGACAACGCACCATCGTTTCTCGTGCGTCAAAAAGCCAACATTCCACGCGGCTTCACCGCGCCGGAGATCCACGCCGAAGACCTGTCCGGGGAGGAGTCCGTCCCGGTTCAGCTTTCGACGCGCGTCACGCCGCTGCGGCCCGGGGTCGTTCCCGCCACCCAGCAATCCGGCAAGGAAGCCGTGCAGGCCGCGCATCTCGCGGAAGTCGAATGGCTCGTTCAGCAAGGCGCGCTTTCGACGTTTCGCACGTTTCAGAGCTTCGCCTATTCCGCGAGCCTGCTGTTTTATCCGCGCGATCTGATCTATTACGCCGTGCTCCATCATGAGGATGCGGTCTGGCGCGTGCTCAAGGCCGGCGACCTCGGCGCGGCGGAATCGGCGTTCCGTCATTTCGTCGAACAGGCGATGCGGCTTGCCGACGCCGAAATGCGGCGCGCGCATCTCGAAGCGCAGAACGAGCAGATCGAACGTCTCACCGCGGAATCGGACGCGCAGATCGAGCGCGTGCGCGTCGATTTGCAGCGAGGCGGGCGGCACGATCAGCAGGTTGCGCTCAAGCAGCAGGAAATTCGCAAGGAGCTGGCGCAACTCGAAGGACGGCGCGCCGCGGCGCAGGCGCAACTCAACAAACTGCAGCGCCAGCTTCACCAACTCAACACGGCGGTCAACGAGAACGTGCCGAATCTGCCTGTCGTTCGATGACGCCACATTCAATCGTCCGAAGAAAACTTCCCGATCTCGCGTAGAATCGCCCCTTCGGGCAGCTAGTCGATTCTTTCGGCATACTCCCCACCGAACTTCGCAATGTATGTGCTGAGCCCGCGTCCGGCGCGGGCCAGTTGCTTCATTTCCTCGACGCGCGCGCGACCGGGCACGCGATAGTCATACAGGTATGTCCCGCCGTTGACGAAGCGCACTTTGATGCCGTCGTGCAGGATGTCGAATGCTTCGACGCCCGAATTGCCGGCAATATTTCGATAAGGCTGCATGGTGTCTTCAAACTCGAACGTACGCAAACGATTGCGCGCTCGTAGCAGGCCTAAAGTTTCGTCGGCGGGGACCGTTAAGGATGTCATGGATAAAGACCAATTCCCGTTCCTCGACTCGGACGATCCGCACTTTCAGCACGCTCGCGCGCTGAGCCTCTCGGTCGGTGCGATTCGCCGTGCACAAGGCAAGTGCAGCCCCAACGACTTCCCGGTCGGCTCGCTCGAATGGCACTTCGCCATCGAGGATTTCGCAGGCGATGTCCTGCGCGCGCTGATGGGCGAAACCGAAGGCGTCAACATTCAGGTCGGAGAGCGGCCGCTCGACTGACCGCGCGCCGCGCGTCTTAAACGCCGCCCATCGGCGGCGATTCCCCTTTGCTATAGCTTCACGCCGCCCGCTTCGGGCGCATCCACGCCGCCGGGCGGGATCGCGCCGCCCGGGCCGACGTCGCTCGTCCGGTCGCTCGACCAGTACGGCTCGCGTCCGTAGTGCTGATGCACGGTGCTCGCCCAGACGCGATCCGCCATCGAAGGCCAGGAATCCTTGTCGAAGCCCGGCGAGTTGCGCACCTGCTCGGCCGTCGCGTCGATCCGGAAGCAGTGGTTGTCCGTATCGAGCGTGAGTGCGCTCCACGGCACAGCGAGCAGTTTGTCGCCGATGCCCAGAAAGCCGCCGCTCGACAGCACCGCATAAGCGATCCGTCCGCTCGTCACGTCGAGCATGATTTCCTTCAGCGATCCGACATCCTGGCCGTCGCTGCTTCTGACCGAATTGCCGTCGAGCGTGCTCGCCGCCATGACATCGGGTCCGGGGCCGGCGGCCGTCGCCGCGCCCTTGCCGACGATCTTCGCGCCCGCGGAAGCCGGTTCCATCGATTGACTCATGATCCGCTCCTTTGACCATCGTGAGACACGTTATGGTGAGCAACGGCCGTACCCATGGCGTGTCATCGCGCTCTGCTAAGCTCGGAATTCGTTCATTCCGTCCGCTGCCCATGATCGCTTTCGAGGAATTGCTGGCCGTCGCCTACAAGAAGGAGCGCATGCAGAGCCGCCGTCTCGCCAAAGGCGCGGCGCTCACCGAGCACGCGGCGCTCGTCAGGACGTTGCAGAAGGCGGCGGGCGAGCAATCCTTGCGAGATTTCGTCGATGCGCGCCGCGCCGAGCAAATCCGAAACGCGGATGCGCTGCGCTCACGCGACGCCCGGCGCGCCGAACGGAGCAGGCCGCGTAGGACCGAGCCCGAAGCGACAGGATGGCGCGGCTGGTTCGACGGCTCCGCGCTGCCGAATCCCGGGCGGCTGGGAATGGGAGGGGTGCTCGTCGGTCCGCTCGGGGAGACGGTCGAGATCAGCATCGCCGCGGGCATCGGCGACAGCAGCGCGGCGGAATATCTCGCGCTGATCGCGCTTATCGAAGCGGCGCTGCGCGAAGGTGCAGCGGAAGTGGTGATCTACGGCGACAGCCGCGTCGTCATCGACGACGTCAGCGCACCGGAGAACGCCGGCATCCGCTCGCTCGCGCATCACGCCGCGCGCGTGCGCTCGCTCATCGCGCAGATCGGCGATGTGCGTCTGCAGTGGATTCCGCGTGCGCGCAACGCCCGCGCCGATGCGCTGTCGCGTCAGGCGCTCGACGCGGCGCGCGCGTCGGTCGAAGCGGCCTGACTTGCGGAATCGTTACAAATCGCGGACGTCCGCCGTCGGGGTGTCGCCGAATGCGTCGCTCAGGAGATAATCGACGACCTTGCGCGCCGACGCCTCGGGCGTTGCGAGATGGCCGTCGCGCTTGAGCGCGTCGAAGCGCTCGCGCATCGGGAAGCGTTGGAGCGCGGTGCCGCGGATTTCGGCCTGCATGTCGGTGTCGACGACGCCCGGCGCGACGCTGCAGATGCGCAGCGCGCGATTGCCGTCGAGCGCGACCGCGCGCGCGTGATGATCGAGCGCCGCCTTGGTCGCGCAGTAGATGCTCCAGCCGGGGTAAGCGTTGCGCGCCGCGCCGCTCGAAATATGCACGATGCGCGTGTCGATCGATGGCCCGGCCGCCTGCGCCACCGCCGACGCAAGCATCAGCGGTGCGGCGACGTTCACACTGACCGCGCGCGCGACGTCGGCCGGCTTCTGATCCGCGAGACTGCCGACCGGCGCGAGCAGGCCCGCGTTGTTGACGAGCACCACGCGTTGCGCGCCGGACACGAAGCGCGACAGGGCGTCGCCCGACAGCCATTCGGTGAGCTTCGGGAGATCGGCGAGATCGAGCTCGACTTCGTGCAACTGACCGGGATGGCGCGCGGCGAGTTCGTCGTTGCGCTTTCGGGAAATCGCGAGCACTTGCGCGCCTTGCTCGAGCAGCAGCGAAGCGAGCGCGGCGCCGAGTCCGCGGGTGTGGCCGGTGAGGATGACGCGAATCGGTTCGGACATGAGCGTGGTCGGGTTGGCTGAAGTCGTCCGATTCTATCGACAAGCGCGGCGGGGCGCCGGCTACGCCAAAACGCGTCATCCCCGCAACAGGAGCGAGCGGGGAATACGGTCGTTCGTTGGTTCCTGGACACAGATGCGATCGGGCATCTTCTTTTGACTGACAAGCTTCTTCACAAAATTGACAATCGATCTCAAACAAGAATCATCGGAGCCTGCCATGCCGAATCGCCGCAAAGCATCCCGAGCTGCGTCGTCGATCTCCGAGTCCGATCGCCTTCCCGCGCGCAACAATCGCTCGCTGACTTGCTGCATCGCGGCTTGCGCGACCTTCATCGGCTTGCCTGCGGCGTCGTGGGCTCAGAGCTCGGTGCAGCTCTACGGTGAACTCGACGCGGGCATCGCTTATACGAACAACGTCGGCGGCCACTCGCAATATCGCCTGACGAGCGGCACCATCGACGGCAGTTACTGGGGACTGCAAGGCACCGAGGATCTCGGTGGCGGCGCGCGCGCGATCTTCCGGCTCGAGCGCGGCTTGTCCGTCGCGACGGGCGAGGGGCTGAACGATCATCCGATGTATGTCGGCATCGGCACCGATACGCTCGGCACGCTCACCTTCGGCCATCAATACGACTCGATCCACGATTACTTCCAGACCTTCACGCTGACCGGCAACACGGGCGGCACGGCGTTCGCGCATCTGCTCGACAACGACAACGCGAACAACTCGTTCCTCGCGGCGAACTCCGTCAAATACACCAGTGGAAACTATGGCGGCCTGAGTTTCGGCGGTCTCTACGCGTTCTCGAATCAAGCGGGCGGATTTTCGGACAATCGCGCGTACAGCGTCGGGGCCAACTATTCGGCGGGCTCCTTCAACGCGGGCGCCGCCTATCTGCACAACAACGGGCGCGGCAACACGACGAGCGGCGCATACGATTCGCTCGCGCTGCCCGGCCCGGGCAACACGATATTCAACGCCAACGTGCAGCGGCAGAACACGTTCGGCGTCGGCATGAGCTACGAGATCGGCGAATTCACGCTGGGCGGCGCATTTTCCCGCGCGATCAATTCCGGCGTCACCGATGCCGACACCGGCGAGCTGATGCCATCGCTCGCGCTCAACAATTACGAGATCAACGGCATCTACAAGCTGACGCCGGCGATTCAGATCTCCGGAATGTACGTGTACACCAACGGCGGCGGCGCGCACTGGCACGAGGGCGCGCTGCAGGTGGACTATCTGCTCTCCAAGCGCACGGACGTGTATCTGGAGTCGATCTATCAGCGCGCTTCGTCGGGCGCGCCGGCGGTGATCAACACCAACGATCCGTCGAGCGGCCGCAATCAGCTGATGTTGAGCACGGGCATCCGTCATCGTTTCTGACCATTCTGCGGGCGTCGCGCGCGTGCTAATTTTGCGGTTTGTTTTGCGCCGATCCGCAGGTGTCCCATGTCGCTCCAGACTTTCTCGCTGTTCCTGCCCGCGTGCTTCGCCATCAACATGGCCTTCGGGCCGAACAACGTGCTGTCGCTGTCGAACGGCGCGCGCGATGGCGTTCGCGCGTCGGTGCTGGCGTCGTTCGGGCGGATCGTCGCTTTCGCGATCATGATCGCCATCGCCGGGCTCGGGCTCGGCGCGCTTTTGCTCGCATCGCAGACGCTCTTCACGGCGATCAAGTACGCCGGCGCGGCGTACCTCGTGTGGATCGGCGTGAAGCTGATCCGCTCCGGACCTTCGCTCGTCGTCAAGGAAGAGGGCGCGGCGCGCGGTCCGATGAATCTCGCGCGGCTCATCAAACAGGAATTCTGGGTCGCGGCGGGCAATCCGAAGGCGATCCTCGTATTCACGGCCTTCTTCCCGCAATTCGTCGATCGCAGCGCGTACGCGACGAGCTTCGCCATTCTCGGCGCGACGTTCCTGCTGCTCGAACTGGTGGCGATCTTTATTTACGCCGCGCTGGGCGCGCGCCTTGGCTCGCTTTCGCGCGGCGCGCGCGGTTTCACGTGGTTCAATCGCGTGAGCGGGGCGCTGATGATCGGCTTCGGCGTGATGCTCGCGTTCGTGCGGCGGCCCGCGACCTGATTCAGCGACTTTCGGGATCGAATTAATCGCGCGAATTATTACATTGAGTCATAGTCGATAACTGCGCATTAATTCTCGCGACAAATTACGCCAATCGCAGAATCCGAGAACTTTGCGTTTCGCTTGATTTACCCGCCATGCGAGAAAGCGGCGACGAAACGTCGCGCGCCCGGATTTTGCCGATTACCCGATACTTCCTTGCCTCGCGCGTCGAGGAAAGCGAACGCCGCGCGTGCGCCGCTGATTCAGGATTCGATAGCAATCGAATGTCTCCGATTTGCGATAATCGCGTGTTTGCCGCGGATAATCGCCCAGCTATTCATCTGACCATTTCGCGGACTATTCGCTCGTTTCGTCATTACGTGCAATCGGTATCTCGAAATGCGCCGATTCGCTTACGCCGTTTGAAGGATTTTTTCCGATGCTAACTCACTCGTCCCGCGCCTCGCAGACGCGCTCGTTCACGACCGTCTTTCTGATCGAAATGTGGGAGCGCTTCGGCTATTACGGCATGGCTGCGCTGCTCGTGCTGTTCATGGTCGACAAGATCGGTTTCGCCGATGAGCAGGCCAATCTCACCTGGGGCGCGTTCACCGCGCTCGTGTTTTCGGCGCCGTCGATCGGCGGCTGGATCGGCGACAAGATACTCGGCGCGCGCCGCACCATGACCGCGGGCGCTTTCGTGCTGGCGCTCGGCTATCTGATGCTCGCGCTTCCGGTCGACACGCTCGGCTTCATGTATGCGTCCCTCGGCGTGATCGTCGTCGGCAACGGGCTCTTCAAGTCCAACGCGGCGAATCTCGTGCGCCGCATCTACGAGGGCGATGACGCGCGCATCGACAGCGCGTTCACGATCTATTACATGGCGGTCAATATCGGCTCGACGTTTTCGATGCTCGCGACGCCGTGGATCAAGGATCACTGGGGCTGGCACGCGGCGTTCGCCGTGTGCTGCGGCGGCATGGTGCTCGGCCTGCTGAATTTCGCGGTGATGCGCCGCACGCTGGCGCACATCGGTTCCGCTCCGGACGACCAGCCGATTCGCTGGAAGCACGCGTTCGCGGTGGCGGCGGGGAGCATCGCGCTGGCGGCATCGACCGTATTCATCCTGCAGCACAAAACCGTGGCGGTCGCGTGTGTCTACGCGGCGGGCGTGGCCATTCTGGCGATCTTCGGCTACATGTTGATCAAGTGCGACCGCAGCGAGCGCGCGGGCCTCGTCGCCGCGCTGATCCTCACGTTGCAGGTCATTCTCTTCTTCGTGTTTTACCAGCAGATGTCGACATCGCTCACGCTGTTCGCGCTGCGCAACGTCGATCCGTCGTTCTCGATCGGCAACGCAGAGCTGTTCACGTGGAGCGCGGCGCAGTTTCAGGCGCTCAACCCGATCTGGATCATGCTTCTGAGCCCGATTCTCGCGTTCCTTTACACGCGACAGGCACAGCGCGGCCGCGGCATGTCGGTGGCCTTGAAGTACGCGCTCGGCTTCGTCGTCGTGGCGATCGGATTCTTCGTGTTCGGTCTGAGCGGGCGTTACGCGGTGGATGGGCGTGTGTCGTCGTGGTTCATGGTGGCGGGCTACGGTCTCTATTCGCTCGGCGAACTGCTCGTGTCGGGCCTCGGCCTCGCGATGATCGCGCGCTACGTCCCGGCGCGCATGAGCGGCTTCATGATGGGCGCGTATTTCGTCGCGACGGGCGTGTCGCAGTATCTCGGCAGCGTCGTCGCCAATTTTGCGCGCATGCCGTCCGGCAACCTCGAACCGGTGCAATCGCTGCCGCTCTATACGCATCTCTTTTTCGGGCTCGGCTGGCTGGCAGCGGGCGGCGCGGCGGTCGCCATGGCGCTCCTGCCGGTGCTCGGCAGACTGTCGCGGGCGCATCAGCAGGCGGTGGAGCAGGCCGTCAACGCCGCCGCGAACGAACGCGCGACGCCGGCAGCAACGTTGAGTACAAACAACGTTTGACTTCGGGGAATGCTTCGGTCTATAATTTAATTCTTCAGACGCGGGGTGGAGCAGTCTGGCAGCTCGTCGGGCTCATAACCCGAAGGTCGTAGGTTCAAATCCTACCCCCGCAACCAGTTTCAAAAAGCGAAGAGCCCGGTTCAGCCGGGCTCTTCGCTTTTGTGCGTTCGTTTCTTCTTCGTTCTCAATGGCGCAGGTCCGGCAGCGAAAAAGCGCGACCGCGCATCCGACCGAAAATTTCCTTCCCAAGCACGAAAAGCCTGCATGAGCTTTGTGCTCATGCAGGCTTTGTGCGATCTTGCCAGCTTTAATCGATTGGGGCGCTACGATAGTGCGCGAATCCGCGAGCTTTCACGCGACCTGCGCGTGAAACCGCGACCCGATCGATCTCAGGTTGCGATGCCGATCTTGCCTAAGCAGACGAGGGCGCGATGCCCTGCGTCGATCAATAGAACTTCTTCGGCAGTTGCGCGCGACGGATCTGCTTGCGCAGACGAGCGACAGCAGCAGCTTTCTTGCGCTTGCGCTCGGTGGTGGGCTTTTCATAAGCCATGCGCGACTTGAGCTCTTGAATCAGGCCCGTGCGTTCGACGGTACGGCGAAAACGACGCATGGCGACGTCGAAAGGCTCGTTCTCTTTCAACAGTACTTTAGTCATTGAAATCTCGGTTGATCTGGCCCTGCCAGAATTTAGGGCAAAACGCAATTGTACACTTTTTGAGCGTGACCCTGCACGCACTTTGTACGAAAGCATGCATATGCGGACTCGGGAATCACATCGTAGGTCGTTGAATCGAGACGACAATCCCGGAATACCCGCGCTCAGAATCCGCGGGAGCGAGGACGCCTTCGATCGGGCTCGGCTCGGCGCGCGTCCGGCTGCTCGATCGTCACGTCGGACAGGGCGAGCGCGACGCACGGCAGAATCCAGCGTTCGGCTTTTTCCTCCGCGGTGAGTCCCGGCCATTCCACGCGATACGCGATCTCGCCTTCGACGATCCGGCAGATGCACGCACGGCAGGTGCCGTTGCGGCACGATCGCGGCAGCGACAGATTCGCCCGCAGCGCGGCTTCGAGCAGCGTCTCGCCGCCTTTCACCGCGACGAAGTGTCCGGCAGGCTCGATGACCATCGCGAAGGCGCGCGGCTCGTCGTCATTCACGCCTGTACCTCGACGTTCGCGCGGCCGTTGGTGAGATCGCGCAATTCGGCGGCGGCCGGCTCGCGAGCGATCGCGGCCATCCGCACGACGAGGCGCACGGTCATCCCATATTCGCTTTGCACGAGTTCGGCGTCGTGCTGCTCGATCCATCGGCGCACGCGCGCTTCGTCGGCATAGTCGATGTCGATGCCGATCAGCCCGCGTTCGATGCGCTCGACGCGCTCGGCCGACTGCATCGCGCTTGCGATCGCATCGGTGTAGGCGCGCACGAGGCCGCCCGCGCCGAGCTTGATGCCGCCGTAATAGCGCACGACCGCGGCCAGCACGCCATCGACTTCGTGATGCCGCAGCACTTCGAGAATCGGCCGTCCGGCGGTGCCGGAAGGCTCGCCGTCGTCGGACATGCCCGACTGGCCGCCCGCGAGGAGCGCCCAGCAGACATGCGTCGCGCCCGGATGCTCGGCGCGCAGGCGCTCGAGCTCGCGCATGGCTTCGTCGCGATCCGCGACGGGTATCGCGAGCGCGATGAAGCGGCTCTTGCGGATGTCGATTTCAGCGCTGACGGAAGCGGCGAGAGTGTACGTTGGCAAAGCGGAAAACGCGCGGGAGGCAAATATCGAATCATAGCCGCTCGACGCGGCCGGTCATGCCGCCACGTCCGAGCCGTCTTTCAGCGCGCGCTGCATGAGCACTGTATCGACCCATCGTCCGTGCTTGAAGCCGACGTCGCGCAGCACGCCGACATGTTCGAACCCGAGCCGCGCATGCAGCGCGATCGAGCCGGCGTTGCCGCTGTTGCCGATCACCGCGATCATCTGCCGCCACGGTCCGCGCTCGCATCGTTCGATGAGCGCCGTGAGCAGCGCGAGGCCGACGCCGCGGCGACCGAAACCATCGGCGACGTAGACCGAATCTTCGATCGTATGCCGGTAAGCCGAGCGCGGCCGGTATGCCGACGCATACGCATAGCCCGCCAGCCGTCCGTCCAGCTCCGCGACGAGATACGGCAAGCTCGCCGCCGCGATGGCCGCGTGACGCGCGCGCATGTCGTCGACCGACGGCGCGATCTCTTCGAAAGTCGCGAGCGCGTTTTCGACGTAGTGCGAGTAAATGCGCGCGATGGCGTCGAAGTCGCCTTGCGCGGCGTCGCGCACGAGCGGTCGGGAGGAAACGTCGGAGGCCATGTCTGTCGTTCGATGCAAGGAAAACGCGGTTTCTGGTCTGGCCATTTTCGCACGGTGCATCGGCGGCAAAAAAGGCTTGCGCGGGCCGTGCGGAAGACCACCAAAAGGCAGCGTTTTCGGGCAAAGAAAACGTTGAATCGAGCGATGCGCGACCCCTACACTAAGTCGTTTGTCCGAGACTCGGGCGCGGCGCAACGCACGCCGGCCACGTCGGACAGGAAATACACAACGCGCGCGCGACAGTCTTTGCGCCGCGGTCCATAAGACGCAATGAACAAAATTCAACGTGGGGCGCTGGCGGCGCTTCTGATCGTCATCGTGGGAATCGCGGCGCTGGCGCCGGCGGGGATCGGCTTTTTGTTCGCGCAGCGCAGTCAGCGGCATGACGAGACCGCGCGCCTGAACACGGTCGCGGCCGCCGCGCTCTTTCGCGCCGAAGATGTCACGCGGCGGCTGTCGGGCGCGCTCGGGGAAATCGGCAAAGTGGCGGCCGTGCCGTGTTCGACGCCGTATCTGCAGGAGTTGCGACGCATCGCGCTCACGCACGAGCAGGTGCGCGACGCCGGCGCTTACGATCGCGACGGCCGCTGGCAATGTTCGTCGCTCCTGGGCGCGGTGTCGGCGGGCGTGCTCGACGGCCTCACGCTGCCGCCGCCCGACTGGCGCTCGCGCGACGGCGTGATGGCGTGGTACGGGCTGTCGCGTCTGCCGGGCGGCAAGTCTTCGCTCGTGATGGGGCGCAACGGCTTCTACGTCGCCGCCGATCCATCGCTTTACGTCGACACGCTCGACGCGAACGACGAGGTCGCGAGCGGCGTCGCCGTCATCAACACGGAAGTGAGCCGCGTGATCGCGACCACGCCCGCCACCGACGCCAACGCGATCCTCGCCGTCTATCGCACCGAGCCGCCCGTGCGCGACGACTCGCCGTACGTCGTGCGCCGTTCCGTGTCGATGCCGCTCGCGGTCGTCGTGAGCGCGCCGCATCAGACGCTGCGCCAGCGCCTGCGCACGCTGCCGTGGGGCTGGCTGCTCGGCGGCGTCGTGGTCGGGCTCGCGCTCGCGAGCTGGGCGGCGTTCTTCTTCGTGCGACGGCTCTCGCCGCGCGGCCAGTTGAGCGATGCGGTGCGGCGGCATCAGTTCATCGTCGCGTATCAGCCGATCGTCGATCTCGCCACGCGGCGCTGCGTCGGCGCGGAGGCGCTCGTGCGCTGGAAGTATCACGATCGCATCGTGCGGCCCGATCATTTCATCCCGCTCGCGGAGCATCAGGGGCTGATCCAGGCGATCACCGATCAGGTGCTCGACACGATCCTGCTCGAACTCGGCGACTTTCTTAAGCGCTACCCGGAGTACTACGTGTCGGTGAATCTGTCCGCGCCGGATCTCACCACGCATCGCTTTCTCGACGTGCTCGGCCCCGCGATCGCGCAGCAGGGCGTGCGGCCGGAGCAGATTCACATCGAGGCCACCGAGCGCAGCTTTCTCGACGCCGATGCCGCCAAGGAAGTCATCGGCGCGTTTCGCGAAGCGGGCCATGCCGTCTATCTCGACGATTTCGGCACCGGTTATTCGAGCCTCTCGCACTTGCAAAACTTTCGCATCGACGGCCTGAAGATCGACAAGTCGTTCGTCGATACCGTCGGGCAGGACGCGGCGTCGAGCAGCGTCGCGTCGCACATCATCGACATGGCCGCGACGCTCGACGTGCAGGTGATCGCCGAAGGCATCGAGCGTGAGGAACAGGCTGCGTATCTGCTCGCGCGCGGCGCGCGGTTCGGGCAGGGCTGGCTGTTTTCGGCGCCGCTCACGGCCGCGGAATTCATCCGCTACGCGGGCAAGACGCGCGCCGCTTGATCGGCCTCGATTCGTCCTTATCTACGATGTTTCCTGACGAGGCCCGATCATGACCACTCCGATGAACGACCCGACCGCCACCGCTTTCCTGCGCGACGTGCGGCATCCGCTGCTCGTGCTTCATCGCAGCGTGCTTGCGCATTTGCGCGCGCGCCACGAGGCCGAGTTCGGGCCGACGTCGCCGGGCGAATTCCTGCAGATCGTGATCAACGGATCGGCGTATCGCTGGCTTACGCCGTTCTCGACGCTCATCGCCGCCATCGACGACGTCCTCGACGACGAGGAAGCCACCGCCGACGCGCGCATCGCGCACGCGCAAGCCGTCGTCGACATGTTCAGCGCCGGCACGCGCGATCCGGCATTCGCCGAGCAATTCCTGCCTTTGCTGCAGGACAGCCCGGAGATCGCCGTGGCGAACGGGCAGGTCGCGCAACGCGTGCGGGACGTCGCGCGCGCGTAAAAATCGCGGGATCGACGGGCGCGCGGTCTATCGAAAATGCGACCTGAAAACCGCAATTTCCGGATTCCGCGCGCATCGGGGTTTTCCTGTCTGTCGCGTGCGAACAGCGTTGCGCGGCGGGCCCGTGGCCGCGTGACGGCTCACCGCGTCGTCGTGCTGCATCGCAGCAAAGACGTTTCATCACAATTGAGCGATTAATTTTCGCTTGCGAGTATCGCCGCCAATCGCCGGAGCGCTCGTAGTCGCGCTCCGCTTCTTTCAACGAAGACGATGGAGGCGACTCTTGATCCTGTACGGCTTCGGCCCGCTCCTCTGGGCGGGCGCCAAAGAGACGCTCGCGCTCGCGGTGCTGTCTCTCGCGGTATCGGTGCTGCTCGGCTTGGCCGGCGCATCCGCGAAACTTTCGCGTCACGCGCCTTTGCGCGCCGTCGCGACCGCATACACGACGCTCATCCGCTCGGTTCCCGACCTCGTGTTGATGCTGCTGCTCTTCTACAGCATTCAGATCGCGATCAACAATGTCACCGATGCCTTCGGCTGGAGTCAGTTCGACATCGATCCGTTCACGGCCGGCGTGCTCACGCTCGGCTTCATCTACGGCGCGTATTTCACCGAGACGTTTCGCGGCGCGTTTCTGGCGGTGCCGCGCGGGCAACTCGAAGCGGGCAGTGCGTACGGCATGAGCGGCATGCGCGTGTTCGGCCGCATTCTCTTTCCGCAGATGATGCGTTTCGCGCTGCCGGGCATCGGCAACAACTGGCAGGTGCTCGTGAAGGCGACGGCGCTCGTGTCGATCATCGGTCTCGCGGATGTCGTCAAGGCGGCGCAGGACGCGGGCAAGAGCACGTTCAACATGTTCTTCTTCATCCTGATCGCGGCGCTGATCTATCTCGCGATCACGAGCGCATCGAACCTCGTGTTGATGGCGCTCGAGCGCCGCTATTCGATCGGCGTGCGGCACGCCGAACTCTGACTCCTGCCAGCGAGCAAAAAGCCATGATCCAGATCTTCGCCGAATGGTGGCGTCCGTTCCTGTATTCCGACGGCATGCGCGCGTCGGGCCTCGTCGTCACGTTGTGGCTGCTCGCGGCGTCGATCGCGCTCGGCTTCTGCGCGGCGGTGCCGCTCGCCTGCGCGCGCGTGTCGCGCAACCGCTGGCTTTCGACGCCCGTGCGCCTCTACACGTACGTGTTTCGCGGCACGCCGCTTTACGTGCAACTGCTGCTGCTCTACACCGGCATGTACAGCCTGGAATTCGTGCGTACGCAGTCCTTGCTCGAAGCGTTTTTCAAAAGCGGCTTCAATTGCGCGATCCTCGCGTTCGCGCTCAACACCTGCGCCTATACCACCGAAATCTTCGCCGGCGCGATTCGCGGCATCGCGCACGGCGAAGTGGAAGCGGCGCGCGCTTACGGCATGAGCACCTTCACGATGTATCGCCGCATCATCCTGCCGTCCGCGCTGCGGCGCGCCTTGCCTTTGTACAGCAACGAAGTGATCCTGATGCTGCACGCGACGACCGTCGCCTTCACCGCGACCGTGCCGGACATCCTGAAGGTCGCGCGCGATGCGAATTCGGCGACCTATCAGTCGTTCGAATCGTTCGGCATCGCGGCGCTGCTGTATGTCGCGATCTCGTTCGCGCTGGTCGCGGCATTCCGGCGCGCCGAGCGGCGCTGGCTCGCGTATCTGCGGCCGGCGGGCGCGGTGCGCGCTGTGCGTCATTAACGAGCGGTAAAATTCGAAGCCATGCGTCACACCCTGTCATCACCCGAGGAGAAAGCGTTGCAGCCAACCGCCAAAGACGTCGCGACCAAGCTCGTCGCCGAGGACATTCACAAGCGCTACGGCGACAACGAAGTGCTGAAGGGCGTCTCGCTCGCGGCCAAAGCGGGCGATGTGATCAGCATCATCGGCGCGAGCGGCTCGGGCAAGAGCACGTTTCTGCGCTGCATCAACTTTCTGGAGCGGCCGAACGCGGGGCAGATCATCGTCGATGGCGAAGCCGTTCGCACCAAGACCGATAAATCCGGCAATCTCGAAGTCGCGGATCACAAGCAGTTGCAGCGCGTACGCACGAAGCTCGCGATGGTCTTCCAGCACTTCAACCTGTGGTCGCACATGACGGCCATCGAGAACGTGATGGAAGCGCCGCTGCATGTGCTGGGCATATCGAAGAAGGAAGCCGAGGATCGTGCGCGCGAATATCTCGAGAAAGTGGGCCTGCCGCCGCGCGTCGAGAAGCAGTATCCGTCGCATCTGTCGGGCGGTCAGCAGCAGCGCGTCGCGATTGCGCGCGCGCTCGCGATGCATCCGGATGTCATGCTCTTCGACGAACCCACGTCCGCGCTCGATCCCGAGCTCGTCGGCGAAGTGCTGAAGGTGATGCAGCGTCTCGCCGAAGAAGGCCGCACGATGATCGTCGTCACGCATGAAATGGGCTTCGCGCGCAACGTGTCGAATCACGTCATGTTCCTGCATCAGGGACGCACGGAAGAAGAGGGCGCGCCGTCCGAAGTGCTGAGCGCGCCGAAGAGCGAGCGTCTGCGCCAGTTCCTGTCGGGCAGCCTCAAGTAACGTGACGCTGCAAGTTGCGATCGTCGCGCTGCCGCCGGTGTCGATGAGCGGCATTGGGCCGATCATCGACAGTCTTTCGCTCGCCAATGAAATCGACGGGCATCGTCTCTACGAATGGCGCATCTGTTCGTGGGACGGCCGTCCGGTGCCGCTTTCGGGCGGCGCACAGCTTCCCGCCGATTGCGCGTTCAACGACGCCGTGCGTTGCGACTGGCTCATCGTCGTGTCGGAGCGCTATCAGCAGTTCGCCGATTACCGGCTCTTTCTCGCGAGCCTCGCGCGCGTCGCGCCGCGTACGCCGCTCGTTTCCGGCATTCATCACGGCGTATGGTGGCTCGCGATGGCCGGGCAGCTTTCGCAATATCGCGTCGCGGTGAACTGGGAAACGTATCAGCAGTTCACCGAGCAGTTCGAGCGCGCGATCGTCAGCCAGCAGATTTTCGAAATCGACCGCGATCGCGCTACTTGTTCCGGCGGGCAAGCGGCCATCGATTTCATGCTCGCGATGATCGCGCGCGATCACGGCCCGGACCTCGCGGAGCGCATCGCGGATTCGCTCGGCATCGGCACCTTGCGCGCGGGCACGGAGCGTCAGCGCATTCCGTTCGTCACGGCGCCGGGCGAGCGGCATCCGCGCCTGAACGACGCGCTTCAACTGATGGAAGCGAATATCGAAGACCCGCTCGCCACCGATGAAATCGCGAATCTCGTCGGCATTTCGCGCCGGCAGCTGGAGCGGCTCTTTCGTCAGTATCTCGGCGCGATGCCGTCGAAGTATTACCTCAATCTGCGTCTCACGAAGGCGCGCACGCAACTGCAGCGCACGAGCAAATCGGTGGTGCAGATCAGTCTCGCGTGCGGGTTTTCATCGGCGGCGCATTTTTCCAATGCGTATCGCGACCGTTTCGGCGTGACGCCGCGCGAGGAGCGCCGTAACTGGATCGAAAAGCAGCGCGGCGGCGCGATCGACGAACCGCGCGGCGGCGCGCTGATCGAGCCGCCCGGCGCGGCATAGAAGCTGCACGGTATCTGCGGAAAAGCTCATCGAAGCATGTCGCGAACGCGCAAGACGGAACGCGGGCGATTGCCTAATATCGACGTAATGCTCAAACCGAGGAGTGGCTCATGACCGACATCAATGTGAATCGCGGTACGTTCGACGAAGTAATGGTTCCGGTGTTCGCGCCGGCCAATTTCGTGCCCGACCGGGGTCGCGGCTCGCGCGTCTGGGACACCGAAGGCCGCGATTATGTCGATTTCGCCGGCGGTATCGCGGTGACGGCGCTGGGCCACGGTCATCCGGAACTGCTGAAAGTGCTGCACGAGCAGGGCGAGAAGCTCTGGCACATCGGCAACGGTTACACGAACGCGCCGGTGTTGCGCCTCGCGAAACGCCTGACCGATCTCACCTTCGCCGACCGCGCGTTCTTCGCGAATTCGGGCGCGGAAGCCAACGAAGCGGCGCTGAAGCTCGCGCGCCGTTACGCAATCGACAATCACGGCGACGACAAGATCGAAATCATCTCGTTCACCCAGTCGTTCCACGGGCGCACGTTCTTCACGGTGAGCGTCGGCGGACAGCCGAAGTATGCGGAAGGCTTCGGTCCGCAGCCGGCGGGTATCCGTCATCTGCCGTACAACGATTTGCCGAAGGCGCTGGAAGCCATCGGGCCGAAGACGTGCGCGGTCATCGTCGAGCCGGTGCAAGGCGAAGGCGGCGTGCTGCCCGCCGATCCCGCGTTTTTGAAGGGCTTGCGCGAAGCCTGCGACAAGCACGGCGCGCTGCTGATTTTCGATGAAGTGCAGACCGGCGTCGGCCGCACCGGCACGTTTTACGCGTACATGCAGTACGGCGTGACGCCGGACATCCTGACGAGCGCGAAGGCGCTGGGCAACGGCTTTCCGATCGGCGTGATGCTGACCACGAACGACATCGCCGCGCACTTCAAGGTCGGCGTGCACGGCACGACTTACGGCGGCAATCCGCTCGGCGCGTCGATCGCGGAGAAAGTCGTCGAACTCATCAGCGATCCGAAGCTGCTCGAAGGTGTCGCCGAACGCAGCAAAGCGATCAAGGCGCATCTGGAGCGCATCAACGAGCGCTTCGGCATGTTCAGCGAGATACGCGGACGCGGCCTGCTGATCGGCGCGGAACTGAACGACAGCTACAAGGACCGCGCGAAGGACGTGCTCAACGCGGCGGCCGCGAACGGCGTCATCATGCTGATCGCGGGGCCGAACGTGCTGCGCTTCGCGCCGTCGCTCATCATGCCGATGGCCGATCTCGACGAAGGCTTCGCGCGCATCGAAAAGGCGATCGAGCAGGTCGTCGGCACGGTTGCGGTCAAGTGACCAACGGAATCCGATGATGCTCTTCGTCCGCCCCGCAAGACTCTCCGATCTCGACGAGCTCGAACGCATGGCGCGCGCCGCGCTGCCCGTGCTGCACTCGTTGCCGCGCGACCGGCGCGCGCTCGAAACGCGCGTCGCGCTCTCGGAAGACTCGTTTCGCGCCGAAGTGGAATTTCCCGGCGAGGAGTTCTATCTCTTCGTGCTCGAAGACTCGCAGACAGGCAAGTTGCTCGGCACGTCGAGCATCGTCGCGTCGGCGGGGTATTCCGAGCCGTTCTACGCGTTTCGCAACGATGCGCTGATTCACGCCTCGCGCGAACTCAAGGTGAACCGAAAAATCCACGCGCTCACGATGTCGCACGAACTGACGGGCAAGAGCCGTCTGACGGGCTTTTATATCGATCCGTCGTTGCGCGACGAAGCGAACGAAGCGGCCGCGCATCTCTTGTCGCGCGCACGCATGATCTACATCGCGGCGAATCGCAAGCGCTTCTCCAGCGAAGTCTTCTCGCTGATGCTGGGCGTCACCGACGAATCAGGCGCGTCGCCGTTCTGGGACGCGGTCGGACGCAAGTTCTTCGGCCGCGACTTCGAACAGGTCGAATCGGAATCGGGCGGACGCAGCCGCACGTTCATCGCGGAAGTGATGCCGAGCTATCCGCTCTATGTGCCGCTGCTGCCCGGCGATGCGCAGCGCGTGCTCGGCGAGCCGAACGAAAGCACGCTGCTCGCCTACGACATTCATCTCGAGGAAGGCTTCGAGCCGGATCGTTACGTCGATATTTTCGATGCCGGTCCGGTGCTGACGATCGCCGTCGACAAAAGCGCGTCGGCGAGTTCGGGCGAATTGCGCGCCGTGCGCGATGCCGCCGTCGAAAGCGGCGCGCCGTATCTCGTCGCGGCGGGCGGCGCGCATGCGTTCCGTTGCATCGTCGCGGGACTCGCGGGCACGCGCGCGGACGGCGCCGAATTGACCGCACAGGCGCGCGATGCGCTCGGCGTCGAAGACAAGGACACGGTGCGTTGCGTGCCGTTGCATCAGGCATCGGGAGAATTGCAATGATCGTCGTGCGATGCACGCAGCCGGGCGATGTCGACGCGCTCGTCGCGCTCGCCCAGGAAACGGGCCCGGGCCTCACCACGTTCAAGCCGGATCGCGGCGCGCTCGCGGCACGCGTCGAACGCGCGCGCCGCACGCTGACCGGTGAAGCGCAAGCCTTCGAAGCAGGCTAT
This sequence comes from Caballeronia sp. ATUFL_F1_KS39, assembly GCF_023630985.1. Classification (NCBI taxonomy): domain Bacteria; kingdom Pseudomonadati; phylum Pseudomonadota; class Betaproteobacteria; order Burkholderiales; family Burkholderiaceae; genus Caballeronia; species Caballeronia sp. ATUFL_F1_KS39. The sequence goes on from NZ_JALQDZ010000005.1 coordinate 168,520, forward strand.
TTCTTCGTGATGGAAGACACCGCGACCGGCGATGTCGCGGGCGTGTGCGGCATCGAAACGGAAGTCGGACTGGAGCAGCCGTTCTACAACTATCGCGTATCGACGGTCGTGCACGCGAGCCAGGACATGCGCGTGTGGACACGCATGTCGCTGCTCAATATCTCGCACGATCTGACGGGTTATGCGGAAGTCTGTTCGCTCTTTCTCAGCCCGCGCTATCGCACGGCGGGCGTGGGCGGCCTGTTGTCGCGCTCGCGCTTCATGTTCATCGCGCAGTTCGCGGATCGCTTTCCGCAGCGTTTGTGCGCGGAATTGCGCGGCCACTTCGACGAAAACGGCGAGTCGCCGTTCTGGAACGCGGTCGGCTCGCATTTCTATCAGATCGATTTCAACGAAGCGGATTATCTGAGCTCGCACGGCAAGAAGTCGTTCGTCGCCGAACTGATGCCGCGCTATCCGGTGTATCTGGACTTGCTGCCGGAGACCGCGCAACAGGCGGTTGGCGTCACGCACAGGGACACCGCGCCCGCACGCAAGATGCTCGAGGCGGAAGGGCTGCGTTACGAGAATCACGTCGATATCTTCGATGCCGGTCCGGTGCTTGAATGCCACATCGCGGACTTGCGCACGGTGCGCGAGAGCGTGATCGCGCGCGTGCGTATCGGCGATCGAAGCGACACGGGCAGCGATGCCAAAAGCCTCGTATCGAACACCTTGCTCGAAGATTTCCGCTGCGGCGCGACGACGGGCGCGATCGAGGACGGCGCGTTCCTGCTGACGGCGGAAGAAGCCGCGGCGTTGCGCGTGAAGGAAGGCGATCAGGTGCGCGTGCTGACTTCTCATCCGCGCGCCAAGTAAATGAGACACGACATGGATATTTCGAACCAGTTGTATATCGGCGGTGAGTGGCAGGACGGCAAGGGCGCGGCGTTTGCATCGCGCGATCCCGGCACCGATGAAACCGTGTGGCAGGGCAAGAGCGCATCCGCGCAAGACGTGGATCGCGCGGTGTCGTCGGCGCGGCGCGCGTTCGCGTCGTGGTCGGCGCTGTCGTTCGACGAGCGCGTCGCGGTCGCCAAACGCTTCGCCGCCTTGCTCAACGAGAACAAGGAAGCGCTCGCAAACGCGATCGGCCGCGAAACCGGCAAGCCGCTGTGGGAAGCGCGCACGGAAGTGGCGTCGATGGCCGCGAAGGTCGATATCTCCGTGCAGGCGTATCACGAGCGCACCGGCGAAAAGCGCGCGCCGATGGCCGATGGCGTCGCGGTGCTGCGGCATCGTCCGCATGGCGTCGTCGCCGTGTTCGGGCCGTACAACTTTCCGGGGCATCTGCCGAACGGACATATCGTGCCGGCGCTCATCGCGGGCAATACGGTCGTGTTCAAGCCGTCCGAACTCGCGCCCGGCGTCGCGGCCGCAACCGTCGCGCTGTGGATTCAGGCTGGCTTGCCCGAAGGCGCGCTCAATCTCGTGCAAGGCGAAAAGGACACGGGCGTCGCGCTTGCGAATCATCGGCAGATCGACGGGCTTTTCTTCACCGGCAGCTCGGATACCGGCACGCTCTTGCACAAGCAGTTCGGCGGACGTCCCGAAATCGTGCTCGCACTGGAGATGGGCGGCAACAATCCGCTCGTCGTCGCGAACGTCGAGGATGTCGATGCCGCCGTGCATCACGCGATTCAATCGGCGTTTCTGTCGGCGGGCCAGCGCTGCACCTGCGCGCGCCGTCTCTTCGTCCCCGACGATGCCGTCGGCGAGCGCTTCATGCAGCGCTTCATCGAAGTGAGCGCGAACATTCGCGTCGGGAAATACGACGATGAGCCGCAGCCGTACATGGGCGCCGTGATCTCGGCGCGCGCGGCGGCGCGTCTCGTCGATGCGCAGACGCGTCTGATCGAAGCCGGCGCGAAGCCCGCGCTCGAAATGAAGCAGCGCGCGGCGCATCTCGGCTTTGTCTCGCCCGCGATCCTGGACGTGACGAACGCGCGCGACGTCCCCGACGAAGAGCACTTCGGCCCGATGGTGCAGGTCACGCGCTACAAGACGTTCGACGAAGCCATCGAGCGCGCGAACGACACCGCTTACGGCTTGTCCGCGGGCCTGCTCGCCGACGACGAATCCGCGTGGAAGCATTTCCAGCGCACGATCCGCGCGGGCATCGTCAACTGGAACCGGCCGACCAACGGCGCATCGTCGGCGGCGCCGTTCGGCGGCATCGGACGTTCGGGCAATCAGCGGCCGAGCGCGTACTACGCGGCGGACTATTGCTCGTATCCGATGGCCTCGGTGGAAAGCGCGCAATTGCAGATGCCGGCGAGCGTATCGCCGGGACTTACGTTCTAAGCGGCGGAAATGAACATGCTTGCAACCGAAGCGAATTTCGACGGGCTCGTCGGCCCGACGCACAACTACGCGGGACTCTCGTTCGGCAACGTCGCGTCGCGCAACAACGAGAAGTCGGTGGCCAATCCAAAGGCCGCCGCGAAGCAGGGCTTGCGCAAGATGAAGCGGCTCGCCGATCTCGGCTTTCGGCAGGGCGTGTTGCCGCCGCTCGAACGCCCGTCGATCAGGCTGTTGCGCGCCGTCGGCTTTTCCGGCGACGACGCCAGCGTGATCGCCCGCGCCGCGCGTGAAGCGCCGGAACTGCTGGCGGCGGCGAGCTCCGCATCGGCGATGTGGACCGCGAATGCGGCGACCGTGAGTCCGTCCGCGGATACGGAAGACGGGCGCGTCCACTTCACGCCGGCGAATCTCGCGGCCAAGCTGCATCGCGCGATCGAGCATGGCGAAACGCGCCGCTCGCTTGGCGCGATCTTCGCCGACGAAGCGCGCTTTCGCATTCATCACGCGCTGCCCGGCACGCCCGCGCTCGGCGACGAAGGCGCGGCGAACCATACGCGTTTTGCGCGCGAGTACGGCGAGAAGGGCGTCGAGTTCTTCGTGTACGGGCGCAGCGAGTACGGCCAGGGTTCGCAGCCGCAGCGCTATCCCGCGCGTCAGACGCTCGAAGCGAGCCGCGCGGTCGCGCGCCTGCACGGTTTATCCGCCGATGCGACCGTGTTCGCGCAGCAATCGCCCGATGTAATAGATGCGGGCGTGTTCCACAACGACGTCATCGCGGTCGGCAATCGCACGACGCTCTTTTGCCATGAGCGCGCGTTCGTCGATCAGCACAAGGTCTACGACGAGCTACGCGAGAAGCTCGGCGCGCAAGGCACGCCGTTTCACGCGCTCGAAGTGCCGGACAGCGAAGTGAGCGTCGAGGATGCGGTTTCGTCGTATCTCTTCAATAGCCAGTTGTTGTCGCGCGAGGACGGCAGGCAAGTGCTCGTCGTGCCGCAGGAATGCCGCGAGAACGCGCGCGTGGCGGCGTATCTCGATTCCCTCGGCGGCCGCAAGACGCCGATCGACGAAGTGCTCGTCTTCGATCTGCGCGAAAGCATGAAGAACGGCGGCGGGCCGGCTTGTTTGCGTCTGCGCGTCGTGCTGAACGACGCCGAGCGCGCCGCGGTGAACCCGCGCGTGTGGATGAACGACGCGCTTTTCACGCAACTCGACGCGTGGATCGACAGGCATTACCGCGATCGCCTCGCGCCCGCCGATCTCGCCGATCCGAAACTGCTCGCCGAATCGCGCGGCGCGCTCGACGAACTGACGACCATCCTCGGACTCGGTGCCGTCTATGACTTTCAGCGCTGATTCGTCCTTGCTCGAAGACTTCCTCGCCTTCACGCTCAACGGCGGGCGCCCTTCCGTCGCACAGGGCGTCGCGCCTTCGGGCGTGCGCTGGACCTGGCAGGGCGAGGGCGTGTTGCTGCTGGAACCCGCGACAGAACCGACGCATAGCGTGCTCGCGTCGGCGGGCATTCACGGCGACGAAACCGCGCCGATCGAAATGCTGTGCTCGCTTGTCGCGGATATCGCGAACGGCCGCGCGCCGCTCGTCGCGCGCATGCTCGTGATCCTCGGCAACATCGACGCGATGCGTGCCGCCGACCGCTATCTCGACGACGACCTGAATCGCCTGTTCAGCGGCCGTCATGCGGATTTGCGCGACAGCCGCGAAGCACCGCGCGCCGCTGAACTGGAAGACGCCGCGTTGAAGTTCTTCGATGGCGTCACGCATCGGAAATGGCACATCGACATGCATACGGCGATTCGCGCGTCGGTGTTCGAGCAGTTCGCGTTACTGCCGCACACCGGCGCGCCGCTCGCCCGCGCGATGTTCGACTGGCTGCGCGATGCGCGTCTGCAGGCGGTGCTCCTGCATCGCGAGAAGGGCAACACGTTCACGCACTTCACTGCGCAGCACGCGGGGGCGCTCGCCTGCACGCTCGAACTCGGCAAGGTGCGCCCGTTCGGTCAGAACGATCTCGCGCGTTTTGCCGCATCGGATGCGGCGTTGCGTCGCCTGATTGCGGGCGAGGCGGCGAAGGAAAGCGCGCCGCTGCGCGTGTTCACGGTCGTCGCGCAAATCGACAAGCAGAGCGAGCAATTCGTGCTGAACGTGGCGAGCGACGTGCCCAACTTCACCGCGTTCGCCGCCGGCACCGAGCTCGCGCGCGACGGCGATTATCGTTATCGCGTGTCGCACGACGAAGAGCGCATCGTGTTTCCGAATCCGAAGGTCAAGCCGGGCCTGCGCGCCGGCTTGATGGTCGTCGATACGACCGATTCGACGCTCGCCTCTCTCGATTGACCGGCAACGGTTCATCGATTCACTTCCCGATGTTTATCCGACGCACAGCGGGTGCGCGCTACAATCGCGCCCCGGTGTCGGATCATCACACCTGTATCGAACCGCAATGGAAGGAGATGGAAGTTGAAGAAATCGCATCTGATCGGTCGCAAGCTCGCCGCGCTGGCGGTGCTGGGCGCCGCCGTCGTCGCGTCGAACGCGCAAGCGGCCGATGACATGAAGCAACTGCGCTTCGGCGTCGAAGCGTCTTACGCCCCGTTCGAATCGAAGTCGCCGAGCGGCGAGCTGCAGGGCTTCGATATCGACATCGGCAACGCGGTGTGCGCGAAGCTGAAGATGAAGTGCGTGTGGGTCGAGAATTCGTTCGACGGTCTCATTCCCGCGTTGCAGGCGCGCAAGTTCGACGGCATCAACTCGGACATGACGATCACGGACAAGCGCAAGCTCGCCATCGACTTCACCGATCCGATCTACACGATCCCGAATCAGCTGATCGCGAAGAAGGGCAGCGCGATTCAGCCCACGGTCGAGGGTTTGAAGGGCAAACGCGTCGGCGTGCTGCAGGGCTCGATCCAGGAAACCTACGCGAAGGCGAAGTGGGCGACGGCGGGCATCGATGTCGAGTCGTATCAGGCGCAGGACCAGATTTATGCCGATCTGGCGTCGGGCCGTCTCGATGCGGCGTTCCAGGATGCCGAAGCGGCGTCGAAGGGCTTTCTGAAGCAGCCGCAGGGCGCGGGCTTCGCGTTCGCTGGCCCGGCCGTGGCGGATGACAAGCTGCTGGGTTCGGGCGTCGGCTTCGGCGTGCGCAAGAACGACAAGGCGCTCAAAGATGCGCTCAATCGCGCGCTGAAGGAGCTGAAGGACGACGGGACGATCGATCGCTTCGCGCAGAAGTATTTCGATGTGAAGGTGGTGTTGAAGTAAGGCTTCGGTTTGCCGGATGTGAGAAGCCCGCTTCGGGAGTGGTCCCGGAGCGGGCTTTTTTTACGTCACATCGACGGCGTGACGATCACCGTCGCCGTCGTCCCCGCACTCAGCAGCACCCCATCCGGCACTTCATCGATATGCACGCGCACCGGCACGCGCTGCGCGAGCCGCACCCAGTTGAACGTCGGGTTCACGTCGGCGAGCAGCTCGCGGCTTTGCGGATTGTCGCGATCATAGATGCCGCGCGAAATGCTCTCGACGTGCCCCTTCAGCTCGCCGCCGCTCATCAGGCGAATCGATGCCTTGTCGCCGATACGCACATGCGGCAGCTTCGTTTCCTCGAAGTATCCATAGACCCAGAATGAATGACTGTCGACGATCGCGAGCTTGGCGGCGCCCGCCGTCGCGTAGTCGCCGCGAAACACGTTCAGGTTGGTGACGTAGCCGTCGACCGGCGAGAACACTTTGGTGCGTTCGAGGTTGAGCTTCGCGGCATCGAGCGCGGCCTGCGCCTGCTGCAACTGCGCTTCGGCGGTCGATGCGGTCTGCATCGCGTTTTCGCGCGCTTCCTTCGATACGACGAGGCTGTCCATGTCGGCGCGGCGCGCGGCGTCCGCACGGCGCATGCGCAATTCGGCCGCGCGCGCGGTGACGTTCGCCTGCGCCTGCTCGACCGCGATCCGGTAATGCGACGGATCGATCTCCATCAGCAGATCGCCCTTCTTCACGAACTGATTGTCACGAACCGGCAACTGCACGACCGCGCCCGACACGTCCGGCGCCACGTTGACGACATCCGCGCGCACGCGGCCATCGCGCGTCCACGGCTCGTCCATGTAATGCACCCACAGCACGCGCCCGATGACGAGCGCGACCGCGAAAATGGCGATCGTCAAAACCAGCCCGATGATTTTCCTGAGAATCATGATGCGAACTCTTTTTCAGCTTGTATGAAGGTGATGTCGATTCAGCGATACGCGATGAGCCCGAGCGTCCCGCAAATGCAGACGAGCAGACTCGCGCGAAACAGCGCCGGATGCCAGACCACGCGATAAAGGCCCGTCAGCGCGAGCGCGCGGTCGACGACCCACGTGATCATCGCGCCGGCGATGAAGAGCAGCAGGATCGTCGGCACATAGGCTTCGAGGATCGCGACGTTACGCGGGAACATGGTCCGCTCCTTCTGGCGTGTGTTTCCGAACCGGCGCACCGTGCACGAAGGGCGCGAACGGCGATTCGTGATCGAGCAGCGCGGTCCGGACAAAATGAAGATGACTGGCGATGCGCTGCAGCCGATGCTTTTCCTCGCGCGGCAGATCGAACCGCGCGAGCACATCCCGCGTATCGTCGATCGCGCGTTCGGTCGCGGCGAGCGTGGCGTCGAAGCGCTGCGCATTCGGGCGATCGAAAAGGCGCGCGATGGCGTCGAGCGTCGCGTCGATCGAGCGGCGCCACGGCATCGACGCCGCGTACTGCGGCGCGTTCGACAGCCCTGCGATCTCGCGTCGCAGATCGATCACCGCGTTGCCGAATTCGAGCACGGCGAAGAGCCATTGCAACGCATCGCGCTGCAAGTCGGGACGTCCGGTCGCGAGCGCGTTGATTTGCGCGAGCAGATCGCGCGTGCGGCTTTCGAAGTGCGTCGTGAGACGCGTGAGACGTCCATGGCGCGCGCTCACGACTTCGCGCCGCAGATCGCCGAGCAGGAGACGCCGCAGCCACGGCGCATCGGTCGGCAGCAGGACGGCGAAGGCGACCGCCGCGACGATCATCGACAGCACGAGCGCGAGGGCATCGTTCATATAGCCGGTCGGATCGTAGTGCACGAGATTGTCCGGCCCCGCGAGAAAGCAGAAGAAGATGCAATAGCCGATGCCCACGCCGGCGAGCGCGCGCCGCGTGCTCAGATACGCGCCGAGCAAAAGCGCGGGCGCGAGCGCGGCGCACATCATCGCGAAGCCCTCGATATGCGGAAACACGCCGAACACGACGATCATCCCGGCGACGGCCGCGAGCATCGTGCCGAGCGCCATTTGCGCGGACATGAGCGTCGGACGCGGCGACGACGACGCGAGCGCGCACACGGCCGCCGCGTTGAGCACCATCGTGCCGCCGCTCGGCCACGCCGTCGCGATCCAGAACGCGGACAGGACGAACATCACGATCGCGCCGCGCAGGCCCGAAATCGCCGCGGCGAGCAGGTTCGTCTTCGGCACGTAGCGCGCGATCCAGCGCTCGCGTTCGTGCGACGGCGAGCTCAGCGACGCATACGTTTCGGCATAGGCGAGCATGTCGTCGACGAAGCGATACAGCAGTTCCGTCGCGGTATCGAACTCCAGTTGCGCGAAGTCCGGATCCGCTTCGAGCGCGGCACGCGTCGCGCGCACGCGCCGGGGCAATGCGGCCTTGTAGTCGCGCAGTTGCGCGGCGGCGTGCGCGGCATCGGCGGCGTTTTTCACCGGTTCGCCCGATACCGAGAAGAGCGGCGGCACTTCGCGAAAGAATGGCTCCAGCGCGGCGATCGTCGTCGCCGATGCGTTCTCGCGCAGCCGGTTCATCAACTGATGCAGCGCGTGAAAGCGCGTCGACGCGCTCATGAACTCGCTGTTGAGACGTGCGAGCCGCCCGCCGCGCATCCGCGATTCGGGATTCTCGAACACGGCGACGCTGCGCGCGGCCTCGAAGCCGACGATATCCGACACGAACGCGAGATTGGTTCGCTCGATCTGCGCGCGTTCCATGTTGCCCGACAGCGCGCGGCACACGTAATCGACGAACTGCGCGAAGCGGCGGCGCACCGTCGTGCGAACCTGCTCGCCCGCGTGCTGCGGAAAGACGAGCGCGCTCACCGCGCCGGAACACACGATGCCGAGCGTCACTTCGCCGACGCGCGTGAGCGCCGACAGATACGCGGCCTCCGGATGCTGCGCCGCCGGAATGCCGATCAGCGCGGCCGTGTAACCGGCGAGCACGAAGCCGTACGAGCGGAAGTTGCGATTGCGCGCCGCGCCCGCCGTGCAGACGCCGACCCACAGCGCCGTCGCCGAGAGGAACAGCACCGGCTGCTGAGAGAACAGGCTGATGAAGATCATCATCACGACGAGACCGACCATCGTTCCGCAGAAACGATAGAAGCTCTTTGCGAGCACCATGCCGCTTTGCGGCTGCATCACGACGAACACGGTGGTCATCGCGGTGCGCGGCTGCGCCATGTCGAGGCGCATCGCGATCCACAGCGACAGCAGCGCAGCGAGCACCGCCTTGAAGATGTAGATCCACGCGAGGCCGTCGGTGCGCGCCCAGTCGAGCACGACCTCCTTGAGCGGCTGTCGTCCGATGAGAGAAGCGGGCGTCGACATGCTCAATCCCGTGCCTTGCTGAACGGCCCGATATGCTTCGACGGCGCGAGCGCGGTCTGCTGCGGCCCGTTCGACGGATCGTCGATGCCGCCGCCGAGCGCCGACGTCAACGTCGCGTAGGACGCGAGGCGTTGCGCGCGCACGCGCGCCTCGCCGTCCTGCGCCTTGAGCAATTGCGTCTGCGCGATCAGCACGTTCAGATAATCGGTGAGGCCGCGCTTGTAGCCTTCGTTCGCGAGATCGTAGTTCTTGCGCGCGGCGGCGACGGAGCGGCCCGACGCTTCGAGCTGCGTATCGAGCGAATGCACGCGCACGACCTGATCGGCGATGTCCTTGAGCGCGGCGACGAGCGTCGCGTTGTAATGATCGACGGCCTGATCGTATTGCGCCGATGCCGCGCCGAGCTGCGCGCGCAGGCGTCCGCCTTCGAAGATCGGCAGCGAGATCGCGGGGCCGAAGCTGTAGCCCGATGCGTCGCGCGTCAGGAACGAGAGCAGCGCGCCGCCCGCGAACGCCTGCGTCAGCGACGCAGCGAGATTGATGTTCGGATAGAACCCGGCCTTCGCGACATCGATGCCACGCGCTTGCGCGGCCACCATCCAGCGCGCCGCGACGATATCCGGCCGATGTCCGACGAGTTCCGCCGGCAGCGCGGAGGGCAGGGGGAGCGGCGTGGCGAGCGACAGGTCGGGACGCGTGAGCGCTTCGCCCGCGCCGGGGCCGTCGCCGGCGAGCGCCGCCAACTGGTTGCGCGCCAGTTGGATCTCTTCCTTGTAGACATCGACCTGACGTTCGTACTCGGGCAAGGGCGCTTCGGCCTGGCTGACTTCGAGCTGCGTGCCGAGCCCGCCTTTCAAACGTCGCCGCGCGAGATCCGCGATGCGCTCCTGCTGCGCGAGCGTCTGCTCCGCGATATCGAGCAGCGCGAACGACTGCGAAAAGCCGATGTACGCGCGCACGACGTTCGTTTCGAGTTCGAGTTGCGCGGCGCGGGCATCGGCGGCGCGAACGTGTGCGACGTCCAGCGCGCGCTCGGCGTTGTTGTCGTCGCGATGCCAGAGATCGAGGTTGTACGACAGCGACAGGCCCGCGGTGTTGTCCCAGGTGGTCGTGTCGGCGTACGTGCCCGGGCCGTAGAAATCGTTGTTGGGCCAGTTCTTGCGAGCGATGCTCATCGAGCCGTCGACGTGCGGCAGCAACTCGGAGTGCGCGACGCCCGCCTGTTGCTGCGCTTCGCGCACGCGCGCCGCGGCCATCGCGAGCGTGGGGCTGCCGGCGGTCGCGCGTGCGATCCACGCGTCGAGTTGCGGGTCGCGATAGGCGCGCCACCATTGCTCGGCGGGCCATTGGGCGTCTGCGTTGGCGGCGCGAATGGCGCTGCCGGCATCGAGCGTCGCCGCGTCCGTGAGGGAATCCTGCGGCGCGATTTTGCCCCTGCTTGCGCATCCACCGATTGTTAATAGTGCTGCAAGAACGGCCGCGCCTGCAGCGCTTCTGGACAGTCGTCCCCGCACGATTCACTCCTAAAATGAATTTGATGCCAAGAAGTGATTGTATTTTTGCGAAGATTGTCGAATAACCCGTAAGGATGCAAAGCATTTTTACGAGGGATGTGATAATCGTTGTTGTTACGCGTGTAACAATCCGAGTCACGAACGATTTTTAAGACGGAATTAGCGGCATGGACACGCTCCAGAACATGCGCGTATTTGTGCGGGTCGTGGAAGCGGGCAGCTTCACCGCGGCCGCGCAGCATCTGAACACGACGACGGCTTACGCATCGCGCGCCGTATCCGACCTCGAGGCGCACTTGCGCGCGCGCTTGCTGAACCGGACGACGCGGCGCATCGCGCTCACCGAAGCGGGCGAGCGCTATCTGCAACGCTGCGAGCAAATCCTCGCCTATGTCGATCAGGCGGAAGCCGAGGCCGGCGATGCGCACGCGCGTCCGTCCGGCAAGCTCAAGGTCCATTCGATGACGAGCTTCGGCCAGCACTACGTCGTGCCGATGATCTCGCGCTATCAGCAGCGGCATCCTTCGGTGCAGGTCGATCTGACGCTCGCGCAGCGCGTGCCCGATCTGCTCGACGAAGGCTACGACGTGTCGATCGTGCTCGCTTCCGATCTGCCGGATTCGGGTCTGGTGTCGGCGCGTCTCGGCTCGGTGTACAGCATCGCGTGCGCGTCGCCGGCGTACATCGAGAAGAACGGCGCGCCGCACGTGCTCTCCGATCTCGTGCGCCATACCTGCCTGCATCTGATGACGCCGGTGTTTCCGGCCGACCGCTGGGTTTTCGACGGCCCGAACGGTCAGGAGACGGTGAGTCTCGGGCCGTCCACGTTCACGGTCAACGTCGCCGAGGCGATGGTCGCCGCGATCCGCGAAAGCATGGGCATTGGCGTGCTGCCGACGTCGTCCGCGCTGCCGGGCTTGCGCGCGGGCACGCTCGTGCGCGTGCTGCCGCAATACACGATGCAGGAGTTGAACGTGTACGCGCTCTATCCGTCGCGGCAGTATCTCGATGCCAAGATCCGCACGTGGGTCGAGTTCCTGCGCGAGGCGCTGCCCGACACGCTCGCGGCCGACGCGGAATCGCTCAAGGAATTCGTCGTCGCCTGAACACGGATGAAGCTGCGTTCAGTTACGAAAAAAGCCGCGGCGCAACACTTGCTTACTCACGATTTGTCCGCAGCTTGATACTTTCTGCACTGGTTCTCACGCATCTTTGACCGGGATAAGTCACATGAGTACGCCTCTTTTGCTCGCACTCGCCGCGCTTCTCGTCCTGATCGCCGTTCCGGCGTCGCGCGATCTGTTCAACGCCATGCGCGCGCAGTCGGAGCGCGAGGCGAAGCGGCGCCTGGTGCCGATCCGTATCGACGACGATCGGCGGCGGCGCTAAACGAACTTCACACGGCCTTCACAGCGAGGCTTCGAGCGGCTCGATGAGTCGCGGCTCATCATTGGTCGCGCGATTCACATCGGCCGATACGCGGTGCCAGACGAAGTGCGACGCCGGCACGCCGTCCGACTTGACGAGCGCCGCGAGATCGTCGGGCGACGCGTCCGGATCGAGCCAGCGGCGCGCGTTTGCCGGCGCGAACACGAGCGGACGCCGGTCATGCACGTCGACGAGTCCTTCGTCCGCCGCCGCCGTCACGATGACGAAGCCCGCGCCGGGCGCGGCAGCGTCGTCGTCGCGCATGATGCTCGTCAGCGCGGCGAGGTACATCGGCTCGCCGTCCGCGCGCTGGATGAAGTAGGGCTGCTTGAAAGGCTTCGCGGCGGGGTCTCCCGGGCGTGGCTCGATACGCCATTCGAACCAGCCATCGGCCGGCACGAGAATGCGCGCCTTCTTCCATAAATGCTTGAAATACGCGCTCGTCGCCGCCGTCTCGACGCGCGCGTTGATGGTCTGCGGCAGCTTCTTCTGAATCGCCCACGGCGGGCAATAGCCCCAATGCACCGCGCGGATGGTTTCGTCGGGATAGACGGCGAGCGGATGCGTGCCGGGCGACAGGTTATAGCCGGGACGCCTGTCGGCGGCATCGACCAGCACGAACGGATTTCTCAGATGCAGACGCTGCGCGTAATGCATCGGCAGTCGGTACTGGCTGATTCGGCCGCACATGGCGTTCCTCCGCAAAGTCCGCGACGTTTCAAATTTCGACGACCTTGTCCCACGCGAAATCCGGATTCTCCCACCGTTGCTCGCGGCGGCTGAAGTAGCCGCGCGGATTGCACACGACGCGCGTGCCGTCCACCTCGTAATCGAACGACGTATGCGTGTGGCCGTGAATCCACAACGACGCGGGCGCGCGCGCGAGCGACGGCAGATGATTCACGAAGCCCGCGGACACGAGATCTTCCGCGTAACGCGGCGCGAGGCTCTGGCGCATCGGCGCGTGGTGCGTGACGACGATCGTTTGCCCTGCGAACGGCTTCGCGAGTTCGCTCTCGAGCCATGCGCGCGACTGTTCGTGCAGCGCGAGGGAATCGTCCGGTGCAAATTCGCGCGGTTCGCCGTCCGGCTCGGGCCACGCGAGTTGAATGAGGCCCTTATAGTCGAGCATCACTTTCGTGCACGCGGCCTTGGCGTTTTCGATTTGCGCATCGCCGGAGCCGAACAGCGCGAAGTCGGTCCACAGCGTCGTGCCAAGCACGCGCCACGCGCCGCGCCGATCCACCAGCGACGCGTTGTTCAGATAGTGCACGTTGTCGACGCTGCGCGCGGCGTCCTGCATTGCCGCTTCCATCGCGCCGAACTCGGCGTCGTAGTATTCGTGATTGCCGGGCACGTAGACGACGGGCACGTCGGAATCGAAATTTTCCGCGGCCCAGCGCAAACCTTCGGCGTGGTTGTGAATGTCGCCAGCCAGCACGACGAGATCGGCCTCTGCATACGGAATCGCCAGCGGCTCGTCGCATTCGAGATGCAGGTCGGACAGCACGCGAATCTTCATGCGATGTTCTCCTTCGCAAGCGTCGCGTTCCAGCGCACGACCTTGCCGGGATTCATCAGGTTGTCCGGATCGAGCGCGGCCTTGATCGTCTGCATGAGACGGACTTCGACCGGCGACTTGTAGTGCATCGCTTCATCCACCTTCAACTGGCCGATGCCGTGCTCCGCGCTGATGCTGCCGCGATGCCGGTGCACCTGGTCATACACGAGCGCGTTGATCGGCGTCTGGAATTCGCCGAGGAAGCGCTTTGGGTCGACGCCTTCGGGCGCCTGCACGTTGTAGTGCAGGTTGCCGTCGCCGAGATGGCCGAACGTCACCATGCGCACGCCGGGCACTGTCTTCGCGATGATCGCATCGGTTTCCTCGATGAACCGCCCGATGCTCGAAATGGGCACGGCGATGTCATGTTTGATGTTCAGACCTTCCTCGGCCTGCGCGAGCGGAATATGCTCGCGCAGATCCCAGAAAGCCTGCGACTGCGCGAGGTTTTCCGCGACGACGGCATCTTCCACGATGCCCTTCTCGAGCGCTTCTTCCATCAGCCGCTCGAAGAGGGCGCGGGCGTGCTCGTCGCTTTCGCTGTCGGAAAGTTCGAGCAGCACGGTTTGCGCGTGCGGTTCGCCGAACGGATAGCGCAGTTGCGGGAAATGCTTGCCGACGAGGCGCATCGAGAAATCGGACATCAGCTCGAAGCCGGTCAGAAGCGCGCCCGCGTGATGCTGCGCCAGCGAGAGAAAGTCGAGCGCGGCATGCGGCGAAGCGAGCCCGGCCAGCGCCGTGACCTTCGCGACCGGCGCGGGATGCAGCTTCATGACCGCCGCCGTGATGATGCCTAGCGTGCCTTCCGCCCCGATGAAGAGATCGCGCAGATCGTAGCCGGTGTTGTCCTTGCGCAGCCCGCGCAGGCCGTCCCAGATTTCGCCCTGCGGCGTCACGACTTCGAGGCCGAGACACAGCTCGCGCGTGTTGCCATAGCGCAGCACGCCAGTGCCGCCCGCGTTCGTCGAGAGATTGCCGCCGATGGTGCAGCTGCCTTCGGCGGCGAGACTCAACGGGAACAGCCGTTGCGCTGCTTCGGCGCGCGCCTGGATTTCGGCGAGCACGACGCCCGCTTCGACGGTGATCGTGTTGTTATGCGGATCGACGCCGCGCACGCGATTGAGCCGCTTCAGGCTGATGACGGCTTGCGCCCCGCTCGAATCTGGCGTTGCGCCGCCTGCGAGACCGGTGTTGCCGCCCTGCGGCACGATCGCGACGCGATGCTCGCGAGCGATCCGGACCACGGCCGCGACCTGCGCGGTATCGGCGGGCAGCAGCACGGCGCACGCAGTGCCGCGATAGCGCTTGCGCCAGTCGACGAGGTACGGCTCAGTATCGTAGGCGTCGGTCAGGACATGCGATGCACCGAGAGCGTCGGCGCACGCGGCGATGAAAGCTTGAGTGGCGGTCATGGGCAGATGGGCAAAGGATCCGGTAGAGCGTAGTGCACAGTATCGCGCAGGCGAGCGGCGCGCGACCCTCGTCCGAATGGCATAGGCACGCGCGCACGGTGAGGTTTCATGCTACAAAGCATCACGTCCGGGCAGAACGCGGGCGAAAAAAGCGAACGTTTCAGCTTTTTTCCGCACGAGCGTTCAACCGAGCCGCGCGTTTGAAGGGCGCGACGTACGCGAGCGCGCAGACGAAGAACGCGAGGGCGAGCGCTGCTTCCAGCCAGGCGAGCGACGCGGGGAGGCGCGCATCGGTCATGCCGCGCACGATGCCTTCGGCGAAATACAGCAGCACGAGCATCGACGCCCATTGCAGCGTGTAGAGATTTTTGCGCGCGACGCCCGGCAGCGCGCACGCGAGCGGCAGCGCCTTCAGCGCAAGCGCCCATGCGCCCGGACGCAGCGGCGCGAGCCAGAGCTCCCAGACGAGCGCGAGCACGACGAGCGCCACGAGGCTCGCAAGCGCGCCCGATGCGAGCGCGCCGTTGGGACGTGCTGTGGAGATCGGCGTGGTCATGCGGAACGGGCGCCGCGCGCGAGATTGAGCGCGGTGCGTGCGAGCCGTGCGCCGAGCGCGATTGCGAGCGCCTTCTCATCGGCGGAAATGCCGTGCCGCTGATTTTCGTCGCCGCCCGCGCGGGCGTGATGAGACGCGCCGTAGGGCGTGCCGCCGCTTTGCGTCGTGGTGAGCCGCGATTCGGTGTACGGGATGCCGACGATCATCATGCCGTGGTGCAGCAGCGGCAGCATCATCGAAAGAAGCGTGCTTTCCTGGCCGCCGTGCAGGCTGCCGGTGGACGTGAACACGCTGGCAGGCTTGCCCGAAAGCGCGCCGGACAGCCATTGCGGCGTGGTGCCGTCGAGGAAGTACTTGAGCGGCGCGGCCATGTTGCCGAAGCGCGTAGGCGAGCCGAGCGCGAGGCCGGCGCATTCTTCGAGATCGCGCAATTCGGCGTAGGGCGGTCCGTCGGCGGGAATGTCGGGCTGGGTCGCTTCGCAGACCGTGGAAACCGGCGGCACGGTTCGCACACGCGCCTGCATGCCGGCCACGCTATCGACGCCCTGCGCGATTGCGAGTGCGAGCTCGCGCGTCGCGCCGTGGCGGCTGTAGTAAAGCACGAGGATGTCGTTCATAAGGCTTTTTTAGTGAACGGCTATTATAGGTATTGGGTGATTTTCGTGGCGAGAAGCGGCTTTGCACGCGGGACGCCATGACGGGAGAACGCGTTTGCAGCACGTTTTTATCGATCTCGCGGCGGTCAGGCGTCTCGCCAGTTTTGTCGCGCGGCGCATCGGCGAAGACCGCGTCGCGCAAGTGGCGGGCAGCCTCACGTTCACGAGCGTGTTGTCGCTCGTGCCACTCGCCACGGTCGCGTTCGCGCTCTTCACCGCGTTCCCGATCTTTGGCTCCTTCCAGGCGTCGCTTCAGGACTTCCTCGCGGTGCACCTGATGCCGCCGCAGATCAACGATCAGATCTTCAAGTATCTGAACCAGTTCGCGTCGAAGGCGAAGGGGCTGACGACCGTCGGCATGATCATTCTGTTCGTGACCTCCGTCATGACGATGATGACGGTCGAGTCCGCGTTCAACGTGATCTGGCGCGTGAAGAAGGCGCGCCCGATCGCGCAGCGCGTGCTCGTCTACTGGTCGATCATCACGCTCGGGCCGATTCTCTTCGGCTGCAGCCTGTCGATCTCCTCGTACGTGTTCGCGCATTCGGTCGCGTTCGCGGGCTCGCACAACCTGATGCCGCCGATCGTCGAATGGGCGCTCACAGGCGTCTCGCTGCCGCTGACGGCGCTCGCCTTCACGTTCATCTACGTCTATATGCCGAACTGCAAGGTCGAATGGCGCGATGCGATTGTCGGCGGGCTGATCGCGGCCGTCGCGTTCGAACTCGGCAAGCGCGGCTTCGGCTATTACGTACGGCGCATTCCGACCTACACCGCCGTCTACGGCGCGTTCGCGGCGCTGCCGGTCTTTCTGCTGTGGGTGTATCTGTGCTGGATGTTCGCGCTCATCGGCGCGATGGTCACATCCGCGCTGCCTGCGATTCGCACGGGGCAATATCATCGGCGCGATTTTCCGGGCAGCGATCTGCTCGATGCACTCGAGATCCTCGCGCGGCTCGTCGAGGCGCGGGACGAGGGCAAGCCCGGCTACACGTCCTTGCAGCTTTCGACCCTGGCGCGCTGCGATCTCGATACGTCGACGAGGCTGATCGCGCGGCTCGACGCGCTCGGCTGGATCGGCAGGCTGGAGGATTCGCGCATGCCGCGTTATGTGCTGATCGCCAATCCGAATCAGATCACGGTGACGATGCTCTTCGAGCAGTTCGTGATCGATCGCGCGGAACTCGAATATCAACTGAAGCTGGATGCGGCGCAGGTCGACTGCGGCGCGCTGATGAACGCGCTGGATAACGAGAAGCTGGAAATCACGCTCGGCTCGCTGATCGCGGCACGCGCGTCTGCGCTGACGAGCGCGCGTCTGCGCGAGGTGCCGCGCTCGTCGATGCCGGAGCAGCCGGCCTGAGCCTTCGTTCGACGCATATCAAAGCGAGATTCTGCCGACGCAGATGTCCTTGAACATCACCCAGTCGCCCATCAGGCTGTAGATCGGGTGGCGAAACGTCGCGGGGCGGTTCTTCTCGAAAAAGAAATGGCCGATCCACGCGAAGCCGTAACCGCAGACGACGGCCGCGGGCAGCCAGAGCCAGTCGCCGGTAGCGATCGCCATCGCGAGGCAGCCGATCACGCCCAGCGATCCGATGAAGTGCAGCCTGCGCGACACCAGGTTGCGATGCTCTTCGAGGTAATAGGGATAAAACTCGGCGAAATTCGCGAAATGTTCACCATGTGCGGTGTGCGCCATGACGGCCTCCCTGATGATGCGTGCCGGTGTCTGAAGATTAGCCAGCAAGAATCATTCTGCGACTGCCAGTCGCGCCATGCAAGCAGCCACGGCGGGCTTGCGCGGCCCGCCGCACGCGCGTTTTCAGGCCGACGGCGCTTTCGCGCTGGCGCACGCGAGCGCGAAAGCGAACAGCGCATCGAGCGTCGCGTCGGGCTGCTCGGTCATGATCGCGTGGCCCGCATCGAGTTCCACGGTCTTCAAGGACGCGCCGGCTTTCCTGAAGGCATCGACGAGCGGACGGGCAGCGCGCGGCGGCGTCATCAGGTCGCGCTTGCCGCTCACGATGCACACCGGGCAACGCACGGCGGCCGCGCGTTCGAGCGCGTCGGCGTAGGTGTTGCAGGCGCTGAAATCGGTGTGAAAAAGCAGCGCTTCGCCGCGCAGGCTCACGCGTTCCATGAGCCGCTGATTCACGCCTTGCAGCCAGAAGCCCGGCGCGGGACTCGACGGCTTCGCGGCGATCGTCGAATGCGACCATTGGTTGACCATCGCGATGGCTTCGGGCTCGTGCTCGCGTGCGGCGTCGAGCAGCGTATCGGAGACGGCCATCGGCGCGGCCGTCGCGAGCAGGGCGAGACCCGCCGCGCGGTCGGGATAGCGGCCAGCGGCATCGAGTGCGATCAGCGAGCCCATGCTGTGGCCGACGAAGAGCGCTTGCTGCACGCCGGCCGCGTCGAGCACGGCGATGACCCAGTCGGCGAACTCGCCGATGGTCGAAAGCGCGGGACCGGCGCTTCTTCCGTGACTCGGCAGATCGAGCGCGAGCACGCCGAAACCGTGATGCGCGAAATAGCGCGTCTGCAAGGCCCAGACGCTGTGATCGTGTTCCGCGCCGTGAATGAACACGACGGCGGGGCGCGTCGCGTCGAAAGGCTTGCCGCCGGTGTAGGCATAGGCCGCGCGGCCGTGGACGTCGAGGATCATGCGCGGCTCCCGAGCGGCGCGGCGGCGCTCGCGTCCGGAGCGCTTTCTGCCGCTTTCTGCGCGGCTTTCAGCGCGCGCTTGAGATCGTCGATGAGATCGTCGGGATCTTCCAGTCCGATCGACAGACGGATGCGCCCCGGCCCGATGCCCGCAGCTTCGAGCGCGGCGGCATCCATGCGGAAGTGCGTCGTGGATGCGGGATGAATCACGAGCGAGCGCGCATCGCCGACGTTCGCGAGATGCGAAAACAGCGTGAGCGTTTCGATGAACTTGCGCGCCGCCGGCACGCCGCCCTTCAGATCGAAGCTGAAGACCGCGCCGGCGCCGCGCGGCAAGAGACGTCCGGCGAGCGCGTGATCGCGATGCGTCGGCAGTTCGGGATAGGCCACGCCTTCCACTGCCGGCGAACTCAGCAGGAACTCGATCACCTTGCGCGTGTTCGCGACATGCCGATCCATGCGTAGCGGCAAGGTTTCGATGCCTTGTAGCAGTTGCCACGCCGCCTGCGGATGCAGACACGCGCCGAAATCGCGCAAGCCTTCGCGCCGCGCGCGCAACAGGAACGGCGCGACGGTGCTCTCTTCGGCGAACACCATGCCGTGAAAGCCGTCGTAAGGCTCGGTGAACTCGGGGAAGCGTCCGCTCGCGGTGAAATCGAACGTGCCGCCGTCGACGAGCACGCCGCCGATCGTCGTCCCATGTCCGCCGAGAAACTTGGTCGCGGAGTGATAGACGAGATCCGCGCCGTGCTCGAACGGACGCAGCAGATACGGCGTCGTGAACGTGGAATCGACGAGCAGCGGCACGGCGTGCTCGTGCGCGATTTCCGCGACGCCCGCAATGTCGAGCACGTCGAGCCCCGGATTGCCGAGCGTTTCGCCGAAGAAAAGCCGCGTGTTCGGCCGTGCCGCCGCGCGCCATGCATCGAGATCGTGCGGCTTCACGAATGTCGTCTCGATGCCGAAGCGCCGCAGCGTGTAATGCAGCAGATTGTGCGAGCCGCCGTAGAGCGCGCTGGACGCGACGATGTGCGAGCCCGCGCCCATCAGCGTCGCGATCGCGAGATGCAGCGCGGCCTGGCCGCTCGCCGTGCCGATGGCGCCGACGCCGCCTTCGAGCGCCGCGACGCGCTCCTCGAACACCGCGACGGTCGGATTCGAGATGCGCGAGTACACGTGCCCCGAGCGCTCCATGTTGAAGAGCGCGGCGGCGTGATCGCTGTCGCGAAAGGTGAACGACGTCGTCTGATAAATCGGCGTCGCGCGCGCGCCGGTGACGGGATCGGGCGCGGCGCCCGCGTGCAGCGCGAGCGTGTCGAAACGGTTGGCTGGCATCATAGGCGGCCGGCGCGCGAGACGGCCGGCGTGCGGCGAAAATGAGGGTCAATCATCCTAACATCGGATGCGCGCGCCCAAACCTAGGGCGAACGCGCGGCCTTCGATCGCGCAAAGCCTTGTCCGTTCGGCCAATGCGGGCGAACCGTCGTCCCGTTCGCTTTCCTTTTGCGGGCCTTTCCGATAGCATCGGCCTATGGTTTCATCATCGTTCGGCCAATCGAACAGGCATTTCGCTAGGAGACAGTCATGCGAGTCAGCGACATTCTGAAAGTTAAGGGCAACACGCTGTTCACCGTGACACCGGACACGCCGCTCTCCGACGCAATCGACACGATGGCCGCGCACGATATCGGCTCGCTCGTCGTCATGGAGTACGGCGATCTGGTCGGCATGCTGACTTTCCGCGAAATCATCCTGACGTTGCACAACAATGGCGGCTCGGTCGGCGCGACGACCATCCGCAAGGTCATGGACGACCATCCGCTCACCTGCACGCCCGAAACGGACGTAAACGAAGTGCGCCGCATGATGCTCGAACATCACGTGCGCTATCTGCCGGTCATGGAAAAGCGTCAGTTGATGGGCGTCATCTCGTTTTATGACGTCGCCAAGGCGGTCGTCGAAGAGCAGGGCTTCGAAAATCGCATGCTGAAGGCGTATATCCGCGACTGGCCGGAGCAGCAGGAAGAAGCACGCTGAGCATGTCGATGTCGCGAGGCGTCGCGCTTCGCGTGCATCGGACCCACCGAAGCGCGCCCTCATGGCGCGCTTTTTTACGTCTGGCCCAAGTGGGAGGGTTAGCATTTCGCCCGGTTTCCCTTCCATTCGGATTCGACCGCGGACATTGCGCGATCAACGCCGAACTCAACTATTGCGCAAGACATGAGTGACAAACCGCTGCGCGCCTCGCCGCGCGCTTCCCGACGTTCCCAAGCCGAAGGCGACGGGCAGTTTCGCCTGTTGCGCGAGCGCCGTTTCGCGCCGTTCTTCTGGACGCAGTTCCTCGGCGCAATGAACGACAACGTCTTCAAGGTCGGCTTCACGTCGCTCGTGACGTTTCAGGCCGCGCGCTTCTCCGGCGTCGATCCGAAGACCGCCGCGTTTCTCATTTCCGCGATTTTCATCGTGCCGTTCTTGCTGTTCTCCGCGACGTCCGGCCAGATCGCCGACAAGTACGACAAGGCCGTGCTCGCGCGGCTCGTGAAGAGCTTCGAGATCGTCGTGATGCTGATCGGCGGCGCGGGTTTTCTGCTGCACAGCGCGCCGCTGCTTTACGTGTGCACGTTTTTGATGGGCGTGCATTCGACCGTCTTCGGCCCCGTGAAATACGCGTATCTGCCGCAGCATCTCGATTCGCATGAACTCGTCGGCGGCAACGGACTCGTCGAGATGGGCACCTTCGTCGCGATCCTGATCGGCACGATCATCGGCGGGGCGGCGGCGGGCGCGTCGGAACACGGCGCGATGCTCCTCGCGATCGCGTGCATCGCGTTCGCTGTCATCGGGCGCGTAGCGTCGGCGTTCGTGCCGAAGTCGGACGCATCGCAGCCGGACTTGCGCATCAACTGGAATCCGGTCTCGGAGACATGGCGCAATTTGAAGCTCGCGAAGCAGGACCGCACGGTGTTTCTGAGCCTGCTCGGCATTTCGTGGCTGTGGTTCGTCGGCGCAACCTTTCTCACATCGTTCTTCAATTTCGCGAAGGACGTGCTTTCCGCCGATCCCGACGTCGTGACCATCCTTCTCGCGACGTTTTCCATCGGCATCGGCACGGGATCGCTACTGTGCGAGCGGCTTTCGAAGCGGCGCGTCGAGATCGGGCTCGTGCCGCTCGGCTCGATCGGCATCAGCGTGTTCGCGATCGATTTGTTCTTCGCGAGCCATCGCATCGCGCCGGCCGGGCATCTGCTCAACGTCGGCGAATTCCTGATGACGCTGTCGCACTGGCGCATTCTCGCGGATCTCTTTCTGCTCGCCATGTTCGGCGGCTTCTACAGCGTGCCGCTCTACGCGCTGATCCAGGCGCGCAGTCAGCCGACTCATCGCGCGCGCATCATCGCGGCGAACAACATCCTCAATTCGTTTTTCATGACCGTGTCGGCGCTGATGGCGCTCGCGCTTACGTCGTTGGGCGTCGGCATTCCGGGACTCTTTCTGACGACCGCGCTGCTCAACGTCGTCGTCGCGGTCTATATCTATTCGCTGGTGCCGGAGTTCTTGCTGCGCTTCATCGCGTGGATTCTGGTGCACACGTTCTATCGGATCCGTCTCGTCGACGCCGAGCGCATCCCGGCGCATGGCGCGGCCGTGCTCGTGTGCAATCACGTGAGCTTCGTCGATGCGGTCGTCATCATGGCCGAAAGTCCGCGGCCGATTCGCTTCGTGATGGATCACCGCATCTTTCGCACGCGGTTCGTCGGCTGGATGTTCCGGCATGTGAAGGCGATTCCGATCGCGCCCGCACACGAAGACGCCGACATGCTCGAACGCGCGTACGCCGCCTGCACGCGGGCTTTGGATGACGGCGATCTCGTCTGCATCTTTCCCGAAGGCAAGCTGACGCGCACGGGGGATATCAATCCGTTCCGGCACGGCATCTCGGAGATTCTGCGGCGCCATCCGGCGCCCGTCGTGCCGATGGCGCTGCGCGGTCTGTGGGGCAGCGTGTTCTCGCGCCACGAAGATGCGCAATGGCCGCGTCCGATCCAGCGTGGGGCGATGACGCGGCTGACGCTCGCGGTCGGCGAACCGATCGCGCCAGAGGACGCGACGCCCGCGCATCTGCAGGAAGCCGTGTCGGTCTTGCGCGGCGCGCGGCGGTAGACGGCGCTGGCATAATAGCGGTTTCCCCGACACTTTTTTCAGGTCGACGCTCATGTCCGGCAATACCCTTGGCACGCTCTTCACCGTCACGAATTTCGGCGAGTCGCACGGTCCGGCGATCGGCTGCGTGATCGATGGTTGCCCGCCGGGCATGGCGCTCAGCGAAGCCGATATTCAGATCGAACTCGACCGGCGCCGCCCCGGCACGTCGCGTCACGTCACGCAGCGGCAGGAAGCGGATCAGGTCGAGATTCTTTCCGGCGTGTTCGAGGGCGTGACGACCGGCACGCCGATCGCGCTCCTGATCCGCAATACCGATCAGCGCAGCAAGGACTACGGCAACATCGCGCAGACCTTCCGTCCCGGTCACGCGGACTACACCTATTGGCAGAAGTACGGCGTGCGCGACTATCGCGGCGGTGGCCGGTCATCGGCGCGTCTGACCGCGCCGACCGTCGCCGCCGGCGCGGTTGCGAAGAAGTGGTTGCGTGAGAAGTTCGGTCTCGAAACGCACGGCCGCATGAGCGCGCTCGGGGAAATCGACATTCCGTTCGTCGACTGGCGCCACGTGCCCGAGAATCCGTTTTTCTCGGCGAACGAAGCAATCGTGCCGCAGCTCGAGGAATACATGGACAACCTGCGTCGCGACGGCGATTCGGTCGGTGCGCGCATCGAAGTCGTCGCGACGGGCGTGCCGGTCGGTCTCGGCGAGCCGCTTTACGATCGCCTGGACGCCGATATCGCCCACGCGATGATGGGCCTGAACGCCGTGAAGGCCGTCGAGATCGGCGCGGGCTTCGCGAGCGTCGCGCAACGCGGCTCGCAGCACGGCGACGAAATGACGCCCGAAGGCTTCGCGACGAACAATGCGGGCGGCATCCTCGGCGGCATTTCGAGCGGGCAGGACATCACGGTGTCGATCGCCATCAAGCCGACGTCGAGCATCCGCACGCCGCGTCAGTCGATCGACAAGGACGGCGCCAGTGCGACGGTCGAGACCTTCGGCCGTCACGATCCGTGCGTCGGCATCCGCGCGACGCCGATCGCCGAAGCGCTGCTCGCGCTGGTGCTGATGGATCACGCGCTGCGGCATCGTGCGCAATGCGGCGATGTGGAAGTCGGAACGCCGAAGATCGCGGCTCAAGCGCCGTCGAAATAAAAGAAAAGGGCGCCGATTTGGCGCCCTTTGTCGTTTCAGACCTTACATGTTCGGATAGTTCGGCCCGCCGCCGCCTTCCGGCGTAACCCAGACGATGTTCTGCGTCGGATCCTTGATGTCGCAGGTCTTGCAATGCACGCAGTTCTGCGCGTTGATCTGCAGGCGCTCGTTGCCGTCGTCCGACTTGACGAACTCGTACACGGCGGCGGGGCAGTAGCGGCTTTCAGGACCGGCATACGTGCGCAGGTTCACGTTGACCGGCACGCTCGGATCCTTGAGCGTCAGATGCGGGGGCTGATTCTCTTCGTGGTTCGTGTTCGAGATGAACACCGACGAGAGACGGTCGAACGTGAGCTTGCCGTCCGGCTTCGGATAGACGATCGGCTTGCATTGCGACGCCGGCTTCAGCATCTCGTGATCCCAGTGCTGATGATGCAGCGTCCACGGCACGTTGCCGCCCATCACCTTTTGCTCCAGACCGACCATGAACGTGCCGAGGTACAGACCCTTGCTCATCCACTGCTTGAAGTTGCGCGCGCGGTAGAGTTCGGTCTTGAGCCACGAACTGTCGAACGCTTCGGGATAGGCCGTGAGTTCGTCGTTCTGGCGGCCCGCCTGAACGGCTTCGAACGCGGCTTCGGCGGCCATCTTGCCGGACTTGATCGCCGCGTGGCTGCCCTTGATGCGCGATGCGTTGAGAAAACCCGCGTCGTCGCCGGCAAGCGCGCCGCCCGGGAACGCGAGCTTCGGCAGCGACATCAGGCCGCCGGCGGTGATCGCGCGCGCGCCGTAGGAAATGCGCTTGCCGCCTTCGAGGAACGCGCGGATCGACGGATGCGTCTTGTAGCGCTGGAATTCCTCGAATGGCGACAGATACGGATTCGAATACCCGAGCCCGACGACGAAGCCGACCACCACCTGATTGTTGTCCATGTGGTAGAGGAACGAACCGCCGTAGGTGTCGGGTTCCAGCGGCCAGCCGGCCGTGTGGATCACGAGACCGGGCTTGTGCTTGACCGGGTCGATTTCCCACAATTCCTTGATGCCGATGCCGTACACCTGCGGATCGGCATTCTTGTTGAGCTTGAATTTCTCGATGAGCTGACGGCCCAGATGCCCGCGCGCGCCTTCGCAGAAAAGCGTGTATTTCGCGTGCAGTTCCATGCCGAGCTGAAAATTCTCCGTCGGCTCGCCGTCCTTGCCGACGCCCATGTTGCCGGTGACGACGCCGCGCACCGAGCCGTCGTCCGCATACAAGACTTCGGCGGCCGGGAAGCCCGGGAAGATCTCGACGCCCACCGCCTCGGCCTGCTGGCCGAGCCAGCGCGTGACATTGGCGAGCGATATGACGTAATTGCCGTGATTCTTGAAGTTGTCGGGGAGAAGCCAGTTCGGCACCTGCTTCGCGTCGTTTTGCGACAGGAACAGGAACCGGTCTTCGGTCACTTCGACGTCGAGCGGCGCGCCTTTTTCCTTCCAGTCGGGAATGAGCTCGGACAGGCCGCGCGGATCCATGACCGCGCCGGACAGGATGTGCGCGCCGATTTCGGAGCCTTTCTCCAGGACGCACACGCCGATTTCGACGCCTTTTTCTTCCGCCAGTTGCTTCAACCGGATGGCCGCCGACAAACCGGCTGGTCCGCCGCCGACGATCACGACGTCGTATTCCATCGATTCGCGGGGACCGTATTGCTCGATGAGGCTCGCCGGGGTCATCAATGCTCCTATGTGCCGTTAGAATGCCCTTTCGGGATCGCGTATTTTCAGGGAAGGTGAAGCGGGCCGCAACCAAAGCTCGCTAATTTAGCACGATCGTACTATTATTCACGACACCCGCGCTATCGGTGTTGACGCTTATTGCCCGCATCGGCGCGCCGCGTGCCTGCCCGGGCTGAGCCAACCATAAAAAGGGAAGCACAATGGGCCGTTCGATCAACCTGGAAGGCAAGGTCGCGCTGATTACCGGCGCGTCCAGCGGTTTGGGCAAGCGTTTCGCGCAAGTGCTGTCGCAGGCGGGCGCCAAAGTGGTGCTCGCCAGCCGGCGCACGGAGCGCCTGAAGGAGCTGCGCGCCGAAATCGAGGCGTCGGGCGGCGCCGCGCACGTCGTTTCGCTCGACGTCACCGATTACCAGAGCATCAAAGCGGCGATCGCGCATGCGGAGACCGAAGCGGGTACCATCGACATCCTCGTGAATAACTCGGGCGTGTCGACCACGCAAAAGCTGACGGAGGTCACGCCCGCGGACTACGAATTCGTGTTCGGCACGAACGTGCGCGGCGCGTTTTTCGTCGCGCAAGAGGTCGCCAAGCGCATGATCATGCGCGGCAACAGCAACAGCGCGGCCAAGCCGGCCTATCGCATCATCAACGTGGCGTCGGTGGCAGGCTTGCGGGTGTTTCCGCAGATCGGCCTCTACTCGATGAGCAAGGCCGCCGTCGTGCAGATGACAAAGGCGATGGCGCTCGAATGGGGCCGACACGGCATCAACGTCAACGCGATCTGCCCGGGTTATATCGATACCGAGATCAACCACCACCACTGGAAGACCGAGCAGGGGCAAAAGCTCATTTCGTTGCTGCCGCGCCGCCGCGTGGGCTCGCCAAACGATCTCGACGGTCTTTTGCTGCTGCTCGCCGCCGACGAATCGCAGTTCATGAACGGCTCGGTCATCTCGGCGGACGACGGTTTTTCGCTTTGAACTTTTTAGCGCACGCAATGACCACGCATAACGATTTCCACACCGTCTTCGAACTTTCCATGCCGATCCGCTGGGGCGACATGGACGCCTTCGGGCATGTCAATAACACCGTCTATTTCCGCTACATGGAGCAGGTGCGTATCTCGTGGTTCGAAGAGATCGGTCTCGTCGGCGGCAATGGCGACGGGCAAGGGCCGGTGATCGTAAACGCGTCGATGGAGTTTCTGAAGCAGCTTCAGTATCCCGGCGACGTAATCGGGCGCATGTCCGTCGGCAAGCCGGGGCGCAGCAGTCTCGATACGCGCTTCGAGCTGTATCGCGCCGATGAACCCGCCGCACTGTATGCGCGCGGCGCAGCGAAAATCGTCTGGATCGACTACGCGGCGGGCAAGTCCGTGCCGCTGCCGGACATGTTGCGGCAGATCATCGAGACCGCCGCGCCCGTCGCGCCGTAAAGCGCGCAGGTCAGGTGCCGAGCAGCCGTTGCAGCAGTTCGGTCGCATTGCCCGTGTCGTACTTTCTCATGAGCCGCGCTCGGTAGATATCAACCGTCCGCGGGCTGATATCGAGCACGCGGCCGATCTGCTTGCTCGTCTTGCCCGTCACGAGCTGCGCGGCGATCTCGCGCTCGCGCGGCGTCAATTCGATCGCGACCCGCCGCGTCGCGCTCAAGTCCTCGAATGTCCAGACGCCCGCCGCGTGAGGCGCGGTCCGGTCGAGCGCGCGGCCGGTGACGTGACACCAGAACAGTTCGCCGTTCTTGCGCTTCATGATGCGGTCGTCGCTGTACGTGCCTTCCTTGCTGATATGCGCGGCGATGCGCTCGCCGATGCGCGCGAACTCGTCCGGCGAGGGATACAGCACCTCGAACGACTTGCCGATGAGCGCCTCACGCGTGAAACCGAAGATCGCGCAAAGCTGCTCGTTGCAGTCTTCGATGGTGCGCTCGCGCGAAAGCACGAGCCCGACGGGCGCAAGTTGAAACGCGGTTTGATAATCCAGTGCACGCATGTGAGATCGGGCGCGCGGCGCCTTGCGTATCGCGGCGAAAAGCGCCGGGAACCAACGCGCGCGGGCAAAGACTTATGTATTTTTGCGTATTGTGCCGGATCATCGGCACAAAGTACGCTTGTGCCACGTCAAAAGGCCGCGCGATGCGCTCGAACAGTGCATCGGCGGCATCAAAAAACCGATTTTCAGTTGGTTTCAACATGGAAGGGACACACAGATGAACAAGGTCTATCCCAGCGCGAAAGCCGCGCTCGAGGACATCGTCAAGGACGGGCAGACGTTCGCCGTCGGCGGTTTCGGGCTGTGCGGCATTCCCGAAGCGCTCATCGCCGCGCTGCGCGATACGGGCGTCAAGGGCATCACCTGCATCAGCAATAACGCGGGCGTCGACGGCTTTGGCCTCGGTCTCTTGCTCGAGACGCGCCAGATCAAGAAGATGATTTCGTCGTACGTCGGCGAAAACAAGGAGTTCGAGCGCCAATACCTCGCCGGCGAACTCGAGCTCGAATTCACGCCGCAGGGCACGCTCGCCGAGAAGCTCCGCGCGGGCGGCGCGGGCATTCCGGCGTTCTTCACGAACACCGGTTTCGGCACGGTGATCGCGGAAGGCAAGGAAACGCGCCAGTTCGGCGAGAACCATTACGTGCTCGAGCATTCGCTCACGGCCGACGTCGGTCTCGTCAAGGCATGGAAGGCCGATAAATCCGGCAACCTGATCTTCCGGCGCACCGCGCGCAACTTCAACCCGATGTGCGCGATGGCCGGCAAGATCACCGTGGCCGAAGTGGAAGAAATCGTCGAGACGGGCGAACTCGATCCGGACGCGATCCATCTGCCCGGCATCTACGTGCAGCGCCTCGTGCTGAATGCGCAGCCGGAAAAGCGCATCGAACAGCGCATCGTCCGCGCGAAAGGAGAGTAATCATGGCTTGGACTCGTGACCAGATGGCCGCGCGCGCGGCGCAGGAACTGCAGGACGGCTTCTACGTGAACCTGGGTATCGGCTTGCCGACGCTCGTCGCCAATCACGTTCCGGACGGCATGGAAGTGTGGCTGCAGTCGGAAAACGGTCTGCTCGGCATCGGGCCGTCGCCGTATGAAGACGAAGTCGACGCCGATCTCATCAACGCCGGCAAGCAGACCGTGACGACGCTGCCGGGCTCGTCGATCTTTTCGTCGGCGGATTCGTTCGCGATGATCCGCGGCGGCCACATCAACCTGGCGATCCTCGGCGCAATGCAGATCAGCAAGAAGGGCGATCTGGCCAACTGGATGATCCCCGGCAAGATGATCAAGGGCATGGGCGGCGCGATGGACCTCGTCGCCGGCGTGAAGAAAGTCGTCGTGCTGATGGAACACGTCGCGAAGGGCGACCAGCACAAGATCCTCGAAGAGTGCTCGCTGCCGCTGACGGGCGTGGGCGTCGTGGATCGCATCATCACGGATCTCGGCGTGATCGACGTCACCGACAATGGCCTCAAGCTCGTCGAGCTGGCCGACGGCGTGACGGTCGAGGAAATTCAGAAGAAGACGGGCGCGCCGCTCGATGTCACGAGCGTGAAGTGATAGCGGCGTGACACGAACGCCGGTTCTCTCGGCGTGAGCGCGAACACGGGCGGGCGAAGCTTTCGGAGCTTCGCCCGCTTTGCTTTTGCGGGTTTCGCCCGCATCTGTGCACGCGGGAAGGGGTCGTCCGTTCGGCATAGGCCCGCTCGATCCGGTGAGATGCGCTTTACAATCGTTTCGACACTTCCACGAGGACCTCTCCATGACCGCATCCATCGTCGCCGAAGCCGTGCATTCCGATCTGAGCGAGCCGCGCCAGCGCTTCGTGCAATGCGCGAGCCCGGCGGGTCTGCATCGCATCGCCTATACGGAGTGGGGCGATCCGGCCAATCCGCGCGTGCTGCTGTGCGTGCACGGCCTGACGCGCTCGGGACGCGACTTCGACAAGCTCGCGCAAGCGTTCGCGCGGGACTATCGCGTGGTGTGTCCGGACGTGGTCGGGCGAGGACTGTCCGACTGGCTCGCGGATCCGCGTTACTACGGCGTGCCGCAGTATGTCGCGGACATGGTAACGCTGATCGCGCGGTTGAACGTCGAGACGGTGGACTGGTTCGGCACGTCGATGGGCGGTCTCATCGGCATGGCGCTCGGCGGCTTGCCGAACACGCCGATCCGAAAGATGCTGCTCAACGATGTCGGGCCGCATATCGAACCGGTCGCGCTGCAGCGTATCGGCGAGTATCTCGGCAAGCCGGCGCGTTTCGCATCGCTCGACGAAGGCGTGCGGCACGCGGCGGCGCTCGCGTCGTCGTTCGGGCCGTTGACCGACGAGGAGTGGGCGGGCATCAACACGCCGCTCCTGCACGAGCGCGACGGTGCGTGGGGCTTTCGCTACGACCCGGGCATCGCGACGCCGTTCACGTCGGCCACCGATGAGCAGAATGCGGCCGGCGAGGCGTTTCTTTGGCGCTCGCTCGCGTCGATCAGGACGCCGGTGCTCGTCGTGCGCGGCGAGAGCTCGGATTTGCTGTCGCGCGAGACGGTCGCGCAAATGGTCGAGAAAGGTCAGGCCGTGACGAGCGCCGAGATCCCGGGCGCGGGTCACGCGCCGGCGTTTCTTGTCGAAGATCAAATCGCCATCGCCAGGGGGTTCTTTCTCGGCGATGACGCGAGCGGGGCATAATATTGGGCTGAACATAAGGTGCTTGCGCGCCGCTTGCGCTTCTTTTCTCACCATCACCGATCAGGAACAAACAATGGCAGTCATTCGTCATCACGTCGGGCCGCGCCTTTCCGAAACCGCGATCCACAACGGCACGGTGTATCTCGCCGGCCAGATCGCCGAGGACACGGACCAGGACATCACCGGTCAGACGCGCGAAGTGCTCGGTCACATCGACCGCCTGCTCGAAGAGGCGAACAGCGACAAGTCGCACTTGCTGTCGGTGCAGATCTATATCTCGGACATGATCCATTTCCCCGGCATGAACGCCGTGTGGGACTCGTGGGTCGCGGAAGGCAACACGCCGCCCCGCGCCACCGTCGAGGCGAAGCTCGCCAATCCGGCGTGCCTCGTGGAAATCGTCGTGATCGCCGCACAGCGCAACTGAATCGAGTCGTCTGAAGTATTGGCATCGCCCGAATGACCGAGACCGCCGTCCCCACCGAAACGTTGCCCGAGCCGTCCATCGACGACGCGCTCGCGTTCGTGCGCGAGCACGCGAAGGACGCGCGCGTCTCGACGGGCGAACTGCTCGCGGACCACGCTGCCGGCACCGCGCGCATCATGCAGACGCTCAACGTCGATTCGCACGCGGTCGCCGCCGCGGCGCTCTTCGTGCTGGCGCCGCATCTCGACGATCCGGAGAAGGTGATCGCGGAGCGCTTCGGCCCGGAAGTGCAGCGGCTCGTCGGCGATGTGCGCAAGCTGTTGCGGCTTGGTTCGGTCAGCTCGCGCGCGACGCTCGCGGAACTGCCTGAAAACACGCGCGACGCGCAGGCCGCGCGCCGTGCGCAGGTCGAAGCGTTGCGCAAGATGTTGCTTGCGTTCGCGCAGGACATTCGCGTGGTGCTGATCCGGCTCGCCTCGCGCGTGCAGACGCTGCGCTACTACGCCGCGCACAAGATCGAACCGTCGCCCGACGTGCCGCGCGAGACGCTGGAGATTTACGCGCCGCTCGCCAACCGGCTCGGCATCTGGCAACTGAAGTGGGAACTCGAAGACCTGTCGTTTCGCTTCGAAGATCCGGTCACGTACAAACGCATCGCGAAGCTGCTCGACGAGAAGCGCGTCGAGCGCGAGACCTATGTGACCGAGGCCATCGCTCGTCTGCAGAAGGAACTGGAAACCGCGCACATCAAGGCGGACGTCAGCGGACGGCCGAAGCACATCTACAGCATTTGGAAGAAGATGCGCGGCAAGCAGCTGGATTTCGCCGAACTGAACGACGTGCGCGCATTTCGCGTGATCGTCGGCGACATCAAGGATTGCTACACCGTGCTCGGCATCGTGCACAACCTGTGGCAGCCGGTGCCGCGTGAGTTCGACGATTACATCTCGCGTCCCAAGCCCAACGGCTACAAGTCGCTGCATACGGTCGTGATCGGCGACGACGGGCGCGCATTCGAAGTCCAGATTCGCACGTACGAGATGCATCAGTTCGCCGAGTACGGCGTGGCCGCGCACTGGCGGTACAAGGAAGCGGGCGCGCGTGGCTATGCGGGGCAGGTGACCGCGAGCGAGAAATACGACGAGAAGATCGCATGGTTGCGTCAGCTTCTCGCGTGGAAGGACGACGTCGAAGGCGAGCATCCCGGCTGGCAGCATCTGCGCGACGCGACACTCGACGACGACCATATCTACGTGCTGACGCCGCAGGCGCGCGTGATCGCGTTGCCGCAAGGCGCGACAGCCGTCGATTTCGCATATCACCTGCACAGCGAGCTCGGACATCGTTGTCGGGGCGCTCGCGTCGATGGCGCGATGGTGCCGCTCAACACGCCGCTGCAAAACGGACAGACGGTCGAGATCGTCGCGGTGAAGGAGGGCGGTCCGTCGCGCGACTGGCTCAATCCGCAGCTCGGCTATCTGCATAGCGCCCGCGCGCGGCAGAAAGTGCGCTCGTGGTTCCTCGCGGCGGATGCGGCGGAGAACATCGCGGCCGGACGGAGCATCGTCGAGAAGACCTTGCAGCGCGAGGGAAAGACGTCGGTCAGTCTCGAACAGCTCGCGGCCAAACTCGGCTTCAAGGCGCCCGAGGAGCTTTACGCACTCGTCGCGAAGGACGAGTTCAGTCTGCGCAACATCGAGCAGGCGCTCTCCGATGCGCCGCCGCCCGAGCCCGAACCCGAAGCGCCCGAGCAGTTCGAGAAGCGCAGCAGCGGGCAAAGCGTGGCGCACGGAGCGTCGACGGGCGTGCTCGTCGTCGGTGTCGATGCGCTGCTCACGCAACTCGCGCGTTGCTGCCGCCCGGCGCCTCCCGATCCGATCGCGGGATTCGTCACGCGCGGCAAAGGCATGTCGGTGCACCGGACCGATTGCGAAACGTTCAAGCGCATGGCCGAGCGCTCGCCCGAACGCGTGCTGCACACGACTTGGTCCGCCGAGGTGATGAACGGGCGTGGCTCGTCCGTTTATCCGGTGGACCTTTCGGTTGAATCGGCGGATCGCCAGGGCTTGCTGCGCGACATCTCCGAAGTGTTCGCGCGCGAGAAGATCAACGTGATCGGCGTGAAGAGCCAGAGCCGCAGGAATGTCGCGTATATGCAGTTCACCGTGGAAGTGTCGAGTGCAGCGCAGATTCAACGCGCATGCACGCTGCTCGGCGAAGTGCAGGGCGTGATTCGCGCTTCGCGTCGCGCGTAGCATTTAGAAGGGATTGAACGGATTGGCGAATATTTTCGATTTTTCTAAAGATAAGCACTTGCCAACATCTGAAACACTCCATATAATCTCACTTCTTTCAGGCTCGTAGCTCAGCTGGTTAGAGCACCACCTTGACATGGTGGGGGTCGTTGGTTCGAGTCCAATCGAGCCTACCAACGAAAACGAAATTCAGCGGACTTCGGTTCGCGGGGTTTCAAACCGCAAGAAGCGCGCAGCGCAAAAGGCGAAAAAACATGGCACGTCGAACGTTGACCGAAACAACTTCGGAGCGACGCTAGTCGAGGACCATATTCGCCTTCTGCCAAATTGTTTCGCGGTATGTGTGAAAAGTGAATGCGGCCCCTCGATAGCGGGGCCGCATTTTTTTTGTCTTGCGATTTTCAAACGAAATCGCGTGGCAATGCTTAATCGAATCGCCCGGCATGTGCCGGCGTCTTGGAGAACGATATGGTTTCGGTACGTTTGCCTGATGGGTCGGTCCGACAATACGACCACCCGGTGACCGTCGCGGAAGTTGCAGCATCGATCGGCGCGGGCCTCGCCAAGGCGGCGCTCGCCGGCAAGCTCAACGGCGAACTCGTCGACACCTCGTTTCTGATCGACAAGGATTCGTCGCTCGCGATCGTCACCGACAAAGACCCGGAAGGCGTCGATGTCGTGCGTCACTCGACCGCGCACTTGCTGGCCTATGCCGTGAAGGATCTGTTCCCCGAGGCGCAAGTAACCATCGGGCCGGTCATCGACAACGGCTTCTACTACGATTTCTCGTACAGCCGTCCGTTCACGCCCGAAGATCTCGAAAAGATCGAGAAGCGCATGCAGGAGCTCGCGAAGAAGGACGAGCCGGTGTCGCGCCGCGTCGTCTCGCGCAACGAGGCCGTCGAGTACTTCAAGAGCATCGGCGAGGCGTACAAGGCCGAGATCATCGAATCGATTCCGGAAAGCGACGAGATCCGGCTTTACGCGCACGGCAATTTCATCGACCTGTGCCGAGGCCCGCACGTGCCGTCCACCGGCAAGCTCAAGGTTTTCAAGCTGATGAAAGTCGCGGGCGCGTACTGGCGCGGCGATTCGAAGAACGAGCAACTGCAGCGCATCTACGGCACCGCGTGGACCAAGAAGGAAGACCAGGAGCAGTACCTCCACATGCTGGAAGAAGCCGAGAAGCGCGATCACCGAAAGCTCGGCAAGCAGCTCGACCTGTTCCATCTGCAGGACGAAGCGCCGGGCATGGTGTTCTGGCATCCGAAGGGCTGGTCACTATGGCAGCAGGTCGAGCAGTACATGCGTCGCCGCGTGAACGAAGCCGGCTATCTCGAAATCAAGACTCCCATGGTGATGGACCGTTCGCTGTGGGAAGCATCGGGGCACTGGCAGAACTATCGTGAAAACATGTTCACGACCGAGTCGGAAAAGCGCGACTACGCGATCAAGCCGATGAACTGCCCGGGCCACGTCCAGGTGTTCAATCACGGCTTGCGCTCGTACCGCGACTTGCCGCTGCGTTACGCGGAGTTCGGTTCGTGCCATCGCAACGAGCCGTCGGGCGCGCTGCACGGTCTGATGCGCGTGCGGGGCTTCGTTCAGGACGATGCACATATCTTCTGTACCGAAGATCAGTTCATCGCGGAATCGATCGCGTTCAACACGCTCGCGATGAGCGTGTATAAGGATTTCGGCTTCGATCACATCGACATCAAGCTGTCGCTGCGTCCGGAACAGCGCGCCGGCACCGATGAAACCTGGGATCGCGCGGAGCAGGGCCTGCGCGAAGCGCTGACCGCGTGCGGCCTGCAGTGGGAAGAGCTCGCGGGCGAGGGCGCGTTTTACGGTCCGAAGATCGAGTATCACATCAAGGATGCGCTCGGCCGCTCGTGGCAATGCGGCACGCTGCAGCTCGACATGGTGCTGCCGGAGCGTCTCGGCGCGGAGTACGTGGCGGAAGACAACAGCCGCCGCCGTCCGGTGATGCTTCATCGCGCAATCGTCGGATCAATGGAGCGTTTCCTCGGCATTCTGATCGAGCATCATGCCGGCGCAATGCCGCCGTGGCTCGCGCCGATCCAGGCCGTTGTGTTGAATATTGCTGAAAGTCAGGCCGAATATGCCGGAAATCTGGCTCAATCGTTGCAAAAACAAGGGCTTAGAGTAGAGTCCGATTTGCGCAATGAGAAGATTAGCTATAAAATACGCGAGCACACGCTGCAAAAGGTGCCGTATTTGCTGGTCGTCGGCGACAAGGAGCGTGATGCACAAACCGTAGCCGTGCGTGCTCGTGGCGGTGTCGATCTGGGCGTGATGCCGGTCGACGCATTCCTCGAACGTCTGCAGCAGGAAGTGCGGGCGTTCAAGTAAGTCACTCGCAGCGCGGCTTGTTTTTTCATTTTTAGAGGAAACGTAACATCGCTACTGATAAGTCGTCACATCGCATCAACGGTGAGATTACCGCGCCGGAAGTGCGTTTGGTCGGAGTGGACAACGAGCCGCTCGGAATCGTGAAACTGGCCGAGGCGTTCCGTCAATCGGAGCAACTCGACGTGGATCTCGTCGAAATCGCGCCGCAGGCTTCGCCGCCTGTCTGCCGTTTGATGGATTACGGCAAGTTCAAGTATTCGGAAGCGAAGAAGCAGCACGAAGCGAAGTTGAAGCAGAAGATCGTGCAGGTGAAGGAAGTCAAATTCCGCCCCGGCACGGATGACGGTGACTACAACGTCAAGCTGCGCAACCTCACGCGCTTCCTCGAAGACGGCGACAAGACGAAAATCACGTTGCGTTTCCGCGGTCGCGAAATGGCGCACCAGGAAATCGGCATGCGTATGCTCGAGCGCCTGAAGTCCGATCTGGACGAATATGGCCAGGTCGAGCAGATGCCGAAGATGGAAGGGCGTCAGATGATCATGGTGCTTGCCCCGAAGAAGAAGGGCAAGTAACCGAACAGCAGTAGGGCGATGGATCGCGCGCCGTCGAAAGGCGGTCGGCGCGGCATTGCCGGCGGTTTCAGGCCGGCGTCATTTCGGTGACGCCGGTCATGAAAAGCGGCGGTTCTTCACCGAACCGTTCGCACACAAGTGGAGCGTGGGTTTCGAAGGGCGGGAAGGGGTTCGCGGGCAGTATCGGCGGATCATCCGCACACCCATGACCATCTAATAAACTGGAGTTGTTTCATGCCGAAGATGAAGACCAAGAAGAGTGCTGCAAAGCGCTTCGTGGTGCGTCCGGGCGGTACCGTCAAGCGCGGTCAGGCCTTCAAGCGCCACATTCTTACCAAGAAAACCACCAAGAACAAACGCCATCTGCGTGGCGCCACGGCCGTTCATGATTCCGATCTGAACTCCGTCCGCGCAATGCTGCCGTTCGCCTAACCTCATCTAACTTAAGGAGAGCAACATGCCTCGAGTAAAACGTGGGGTTACCGCACGGGCCCGTCACAAGAAGATCATCCGTCTGGCCAAGGGTTACCGCGGCCGTCGCAATAACGTCTATCGCATCGCCAAGCAGGCGGTCATGCGCGCAGGCCAGTACGCCTACCGCGATCGCCGCAACAAGAAGCGTGTGTTCCGCGCACTGTGGATCACGCGTATCAACGCGGCGGTGCGTCAGCACGACATGACCTACAGCGTGTTCATCAACGGCCTGAAGAAGGCTTCGATCGAACTCGACCGCAAGGTTCTGGCTGACATGGCTGTGTTCGACAAGGCTGCTTTTGCTGCGATCGTGAAGCAGGTGAAAGCCGCCGTTGCAGCCTAATTGCGAAATTAGTACTGCGTGGTTCGCCTCCTCGTCGCCGCATCGTAGAAATACGTTGACGGCGGCGCGAAGGCAGAAAACGGGGCTCTCACCGAGCCCCGTTTTTGTTGGTCGGACGGTTTTGCGCATCTCATGCCCATCGTGGAGCGTGGATGAGCAAAACCGAACCTCAGATTGAATTTCGACGCTAAAAGATGGGATCAATGGATCTGGACCAGATTGTCGCCGACGCGAAAAGCGCCTTTGAACACGCCGCCGATACCACCACGCTCGAAAACGAGAAGGCACGGTTCCTCGGCAAGTCCGGCGCGCTGACCGAATTGCTGAAGGGATTGGGCAAGCTCGATCCGGAAGCGAAGAAGACAGAAGGCGCGCGCATCAATCAGGCAAAGCAGCAGGTTGAAGCCGCGCTGAACGCGCGCCGTCAGGCGCTGGCCGACGCGCTGCTGAATCAGCGTCTCGCGTCGGAAGCCATCGACGTCACGCTACCGGGACGCGGCGCGGGTGCGGGCACGCTGCATCCGGTGATGCGTACGTGGGAGCGCGTCGAACAAATCTTCCGCACGATCGGTTTCGATGTCGCCGACGGTCCGGAAATCGAGACCGACTGGTACAACTTCACGGCGCTGAACAGCCCGGAGAACCATCCGGCGCGCTCGATGCAGGACACGTTCTACGTCGACGGCAAGGACGCGGATGGCCGTCCGCTTTTGCTTCGCACGCATACGAGCCCGATGCAGGTGCGCTACGCGCGCATGAACAAGCCGCCGATCAAGGTGATCGTGCCGGGCCGCACGTATCGCGTGGACAGCGACGCCACTCATTCGCCGATGTTCAACCAGGTCGAAGGCCTGTGGATCGAAGAGAACATCAGCTTTGCGGATCTGAAGGGCGTCTACACCGATTTTCTGAAGAAGTTCTTCGAGCGCGACGACATTCTCGTGCGCTTCCGTCCGTCGTATTTTCCGTTCACGGAGCCGTCCGCCGAGATCGACATGATGTTCGAACACGGCAAGAACGCGGGCAGATGGCTGGAAATCTCAGGTTCGGGGCAGGTGCATCCGACCGTCATCCGCAACATGGGCCTCGATCCGGAGCGCTATATCGGCTTCGCGTTCGGCAGCGGCCTCGAGCGCCTGACGATGCTGCGCTACGGGGTGCAGGATCTGCGTCTGTTCTTCGAGAACGATCTGCGTTTCCTGCGTCAGTTCGCGTAAAGCACTTAGCGCCCGCGGCGATCGCTTCTCGATAAGCGGCGATCGTGAGACTCCAAACATTTCGAACGTAGACACACATGCAATTCCCAGAATCCTGGCTCCGCAGTTTCGTCGATCCCAAGCTCTCCACCGACGAACTCGCGCACGCGCTGACGATGGCCGGCCTCGAAGTCGAAGACCTGCGCCCGGTCGCGCCGCCGACCACGAAGATCGTCGTGGGCCAAGTGCTCGAAGTCGCCAAGCATCCGAACGCCGACAAGCTCAACGTCTGTCAGGTCGATGCGGGCACGGGCGAGACGCTCAATATCGTGTGCGGCGCGCCGAACGTGTCGCCGGGCATCAAGGTGCCGGTCGCGCTGATCGGCGCCGTGCTGCCGCCGGCCGAAGCCGGCGGCCAGCCCTTCGCGATCAAGCCGACGAAGCTGCGCGGCGTCGACAGTCAAGGCATGCTGTGCTCCGCACGTGAGCTCAAGCTGTCGGAAGATCACAGCGGTCTCTTGATCCTGCCGACCGATGCGAAGGTCGGCCAGGACATTCGCGAGGCGCTCAACCTCGACGACACCGTCTTCGAAATCAAGCTCACGCCGAACAAGGCAGACTGCCTGTCGGTGTTCGGCGTTGCGCGCGAGACGGCCGCGATCACCGGCGCGCCGCTCAAGCAACCGGACATGCCGGCCGTCGAAACGAAGCTCGACGAAAAGCTGCCGGTCAAGGTGCTCGCGCCCGATCTGTGCGGGCGCTTCTCGGGCCGCGTGATTCGCGGCGTGAACGCCCGCGCGAAGACGCCGCAATGGATGGTCGAGCGTCTGGAACGTGCGGGCCAGCGCAGCATCTCCGCGCTCGTCGACATCTCCAATTACGTGATGCTCGAACTCGGCCGTCCGACGCACGTGTTCGATCTCGACAAGATTCACGGCGCGATCGAAGTGCGCTGGGGCAAGAAGGGCGAGTCGCTGAAGCTCCTGAACGGCAACACCGTCGAGCTCGATGAAACCGTCGGCGTGATCGCCGACGATCGTCACGTCGAAAGTCTCGCGGGCATCATGGGCGGCGACAGCACGGCCGTCTCGCTCGACACCACCAACATCTATCTCGAAGCCGCGTTCTGGTGGCCGGACGCGATCCGCGGCCGCGCGCGCAAGTACAACTTCTCGACCGATGCGGCGCATCGCTTCGAGCGCGGCGTCGATTATTCGACGACCGTCGAGCATATCGAACGCATCTCGCGCCTGATCCTCGACATCTGCGGCGGCGAAGCGGGTCCGGTCGACGATCAGATCGTCAACGTGCCGGATCGCAATCCGGTGTCGATGCGCGTGTCGCGCGCGCATCGGATCATCGGCGTAGAGATCGGCGCGGAAGAGATCGCGCAGATCTTCACGCGTCTGAACCTCGCGTTCGAGCGCGACGGCGACACCTTCAAGGTCACGCCGCCGCCGTATCGCTTCGATATCGAGATCGAGGAAGACCTGATCGAGGAAGTCGCGCGCATCTACGGTTTCGAGAAGATTCCGGCGCGCCCGCCGGTCGCGCGCAGCGAGATGCGCATCACGAACGAAACGAAGCGCTCGATCCATACGCTGCGCCACGAAGTCGCCGCGCGCGACTACTCGGAGACGGTGAACTTCAGCTTCGTCGATGCCGAGTGGGAGAAGGACTTCGCCGGCAACGATAATCCGATCAAGCTGCTGAACCCGATCGCGAGCCAGCTCTCGGTCATGCGTTCGACCATGCTCGGCAGCCTCATCGAAGTGCTGCGTCATAACCTGAATCGCCGCGCAGACCGCGTGCGCGTGTTCGAAGCGGGGCGCGTGTTCCATCGCGACGCAACGGTTAAAGCGGGCGAACTGACGGTCGAAGGCTTCGCGCAACCGAAGATGATCGGCGGGCTCGCGTATGGTCCGGTGGTCGAGGAACAGTGGGGCGTGGCCACGCGCAACGTCGACTTCTTCGACGTGAAGGGCGATGTCGAAGCGCTCTTCGCGCCCGTCGTGCCGCGCTTCGTTAAGGCGGAGCATCCGGCGTTGCATCCGGGACGCAGCGCGCGCATCGAGGTGGCGGGGCGCGCGGTCGGCTGGATCGGCGAACTGCATCCGCGCTGGCTGCAAAAGTACGACTTGCCGAACGCGCCGATCCTCTTCGAAATCGACGCCGACGCGTTGATGGATCGCGCATTGCCGGCGCCGTCCGAAGTGTCGAAATTTCCGCCGGTGCGTCGCGATATCGCGATTGTCGTGGATCAAAACGTGGCGGTTCAGGCGCTGCTCGACGAGCTCGAAAGCGCGCGCGCGGAAGCGGCGTGCAGGTACGTCACGAAGGTTGCCCTTTTCGATGAATTTCGTCCAAAATCAAATACTTCCGGTGGCTTGGGAGCGCATGAGAAAAGTCTTGCCTTCCGTGTAACGTTGCAAGATACTGGCGGCACGCTTCAGGACGAAACGGTCGATACGGCTATCAAAACGCTGGTGGATCGCCTGGCTCGAGTACACGGCGCGCGGTTGCGCGGATAGCCTTCAGTTGGCCCTTTCCGTCTTAATCGCCAAGTCTTAAATATGGCAAGCGCCGTTTTACCGATATGAACCAAATGAACTCGAGTGATTTCGAAGCCCTTCTTTCGGCGCAGCGTAGCGCCATGACCCGAGATATTCCGACCTCGAGCGCGCCCGGCGATACGCCGACGCTCACCAAAGCCGAGTTGGCGGAGATGCTGTTCGACCATGTCGGTCTGAACAAGCGCGAAGCCAAGGACATGGTCGAAGCCTTCTTCGAAGTCATCCGCGATGCGCTGGAGAGCGGCGAGAGCGTCAAGCTTTCCGGCTTCGGCAATTTCCAGTTGCGCGACAAGCCTCAGCGTCCCGGCCGCAATCCGAAGACGGGCGAGGCCATTCCTATCGCCGCGCGGCGGGTCGTCACGTTTCATGCAAGTCAGAAGCTGAAGGCGCTGGTCGAAACGGGAGCGGAGACCGATCTCACTCGCTGATTTCCCGGTGGCGCGCGAATGACTCGCGCGTCGCGTTGCTTGGCCACCGTGCTTCAATCGACATCACTTATAACGATGGTTGATCGACGATGGAAAAAGTCGTCTTGCCTCCGATCCCCGCCAAGCGATACTTCACGATTGGCGAAGTCAGCGAGTTGTGCGGCGTCAAGCCTCACGTGCTGCGCTATTGGGAGCAGGAGTTCACGCAGTTGAGGCCGGTCAAGCGGCGTGGCAATCGCCGCTACTATCAGCATCACGAAGTCTTGTTGATCCGGCGCATCCGCGAGTTGCTGTACGAGCAGGGCTTCACGATCAACGGTGCGCGTAACCGGCTCGATTCGCAGGGACGTGCAATCGACGACGATGCGGACATGGCCGAGACGCAAGTGTCGGCGCAAGCGCAACCGGGCGTCGATGTCGAGCAGTTGCGCAAGGATATTCTTCAGGTGATCGATCTTCTCGGCGGATGAACTCCGTCCGATTCAAAGTCCCGATGCCGCGAGTTCTCGCGGCATTTTTTTTGTCCGTCCCGCGCTGTAATTACCGGATGCGTCGCAAGGCATCGTGGCCGCCGATGTAGCGAAGGTCTACCAGCCGCCGTCGAGGAGTCGATGACCGGACAGGCCCTGCCCGCGGTTAAGCCTTGACGCCTACGCGGAAGCGTTTTTTCGGACCGGCTGCTTGCGAGGCCGGCAACTTGGTCTTGACCGACCAATAGACGATGCTCGGTCCGACGCCCCATGGCGGATAGATGCGCCAGTCATCGACGCCATGGTGGAAGAAGTAAAGCGCGAAGCATCGGCCTGGCCTCGTCGCGCGAACGGAGATATAGCGGCTGCCGCCGGGATAGATGCGCCCGAAGCGCGTGACGCGCGCGCCGCTTCCCGGACCGAACCATCTCGCGACTTCCGCGCGCAGGGCGGAGCAGGTTTGGCCGCATCGGCTGCGCCGCGCTCTGGCGGACGCTGGGACAGACAAAGGCATGGGGCGCCGTTCCTTATGTGTCACCTTAAGATTAGGGCTTAAATTACTGACACACAAGTGTTTTTTGGGCTTTTACGTCTGAATATTGGCGGGCGGCGCCGCGTTTTTGCGCGCGTGTCGTCCATGACGAATGGCTTCAGACGGTCATGCCCATCGTCGCGGCCGTTTTGGTCAGCGCTTCTTCATCGGCGCCGACTTTAAGCATTGCATCGGCGAGATGGTAGTCGAGCTGCGCACGCCCTTGGAGAAACGCGGGCGATGCGTCATCGATGACCCGCGAGGGGCCAAGAAAAAAGGCTCTCCGGCAGAAGCCGGAGAGCCTTCAATTTCTGGTCGGGGCGAGAGGATTTGAACCTCCGACCACCTGCACCCCATGCAGGTACGCTACCAGGCTGCGCTACGCCCCGAAAGAGCGAAAGTATATCAGAGAGAAACGAATAGTAGAACTGCTTCCAACAATTTCGCTGTTGCACTCACAAAATTCACTCGCAATGCGTCAGAGCGTCAGTTCCGACTGCGTGTACGGCGACGTCTGGATCTTCACCGAATCCTCGCGCTCGGCCGACGCCCGCTCAGGCGAGACTTCCAGCGCGAAGCGCTGACGCCTGCGGAACCTCAAAGCCAGAAGCAACGAAATCGCGCATGGAATCAGATAGGTGGCGATGCGCTCCGTCCACGCGATGCGCGATCCGAAAGTGTCGTACGCCGTGCGCTCATCGAAGCCGGCGGACGCAAAGATCATCGTCAACGTGAAGTCCAGCACCATGGCCGCGCCGCACAGACACAGAAAGATCAAGGCGCCGTTCCACTTCAGAGCGCGTTCGCTCGCATTCAACGTGCGGCAGACGAAGAGCGTCACGCCCAGCAAACTCAGGATAAAAATCAAGGGAAGCCACGGAAAATGCATGTCGCGCGCCTCGCGTATGGGTAGAAGGGACGATCCCGGCGGCGCGCAAGATGGATTTATGTTGCGTCTGGAGCGCCCGCTTCCGGAAGCGAGCGCGATGATTACACGCAAGTCTCGACGCAAAAATAAGAGTAATCCTAATCAGATTGGCCGATCGGCCAGCGACTCCGACAGGAAATCGATGAACGTCCGCACCTTCGTCGTCATGTATTTGCGGCTCGTGTACACCGCATACACGGACGGCGCGAACGCCGAATAGCTCGGCAGCACGCGCACGAGCGAGCCCGACGCCAATTCCGGCTCGACGATCCACGCCGGAAAGTATGCGAGCCCGAGTCCGGCGCGCACGAGCTGTAGCGCCATCGACGTATCGTTGGTCTTGAGCACCGCCTGGTTCTTCACGGTAAACGCGCCGCCCGGACCGGTCAACGTGACGGAATCGATATTCGTGTAGGTCGGCAACACGAAGCGATGACGCGCGACATCATCCGGATGACGCAGCTTGCCGTGCTGTTCGAGATACGCGCGCGAACCCGCGAGCACGAACGGCATCTTGCACAGCGGCCTGACGATCAGCGAGGGCGAAGGCTCCGACGTGGCGCGAATCGCCATGTCGTAGCCTTCCTCGACGAGATCGACGAAGCGATTCTCCAGCCGCAGATCGACGAGCACGCCGGGAAAGCGCGCCTGATACGCGACAAGCAGATCCGCGAAGGTGCGATTGGCGAACCAGCCTGGCGCGGTGACCTTGAGCACGCCTTGCGGCTCCGCCGTCTGCACGCCGACGGCAGCTTGCGCGGCCTGCAGGATGTCGAGCGCCTCGCTGCATTGCTCGTAGTAGACGTTGCCGGCTTCCGTGAGACTCAGGTGACGCGTCGTGCGGTTCAGGAGACGCACGCCGAGCTGGCGCTCCAGATTGGCGACGTGCTTGCTCGTCATCGCGGTCGAAATGTCGAGCCGTTCAGCAGCCTTCACGAAGCTGCCGGCCTCGACGACTTCGCGGAACACGCGCAAGCTGGTGAGAGCATCCATCGATCATTTCCTGCCGGGAAACAAAACGCTAATGTTAGCCGGATTTATCGACCGACGATGTCTGCCTAAACTGCAGGCAACCTACCTTCACTGGAGTTTTGCGATGTCTGCGACACACACTCGACCATCCGCGGCCAACGCGTCGGCGCTCGCCGCCTACGCTCACGTGCTGCTGCGCATCGTCGCTTCGTATCTGCTGCTCA
Source organism: Caballeronia sp. ATUFL_F1_KS39 (assembly GCF_023630985.1). Lineage (NCBI taxonomy): Bacteria > Pseudomonadati > Pseudomonadota > Betaproteobacteria > Burkholderiales > Burkholderiaceae > Caballeronia > Caballeronia sp. ATUFL_F1_KS39. The sequence continues at coordinate 212,794 of NZ_JALQDZ010000005.1, forward strand.
CGCATGCGAGCGCGAAGCTGTTCCATGTTCCGCACATCGCGATGTTCGACGGTCTGCCGCTCGTCTCGCTGCTCGGCGTGGCGGGCGTCATCGAATTGATCGGCGGCGTGCTCGTGCTGATCGGCCTGTTCACGCGGGCGGCGGCGTTCGTGTTGTCGGGCGAACTGGCGTTCGCGTACTTCATCGGGCACGCGCCGAAAGGAAACTTCCTGCTGCCGCTATTGAATCAGGGCGAGCCGGCCGTGCTGCTGTCGTTCATCTATTTGTTCATCGCGGCGGCGGGGCCGGGCGCGTGGAGCATCGACGGGCGACGTTGAGCATCACTTCGGCCACTCGTCCAGCTCGTCGTTGAAGAGCGAAGCGACGATGCCGCGCAGCCACATCGTGCGCGCATCGTTGTGAAACTTGCGATGCCAGTGCTGCTTCAGATCGAAGCGGGGCAACGCGAGCGGCGGCTCGGCGAGCGTGATCGACGCATGCTCGGCGACATACGCGAAGCCGATCGCATGCGGCACCGTCGCGATCAGATCTGTGCGCGACAGGATGAACGGCAGGCTCATGAAGTGCGGCGTTTCGAGCACCGCGCGCCGGCGCACGCGTTCCTTGTCGAGATAATTCTCCAGCACTTCCTGGCTGCGGCCTTCCGCGCGCACGACCGCGTGGCCGCATTCCATGAAGCGTTCGAGCGTGAGCGGCTGGTTCGCGAACGGATGATCGCGCCGCATCAGACAGATGAACCGGTGCGAGAAAAGCCGCTGCTGAAAGAAGTTGTTGCCGCGCAAGTCCGGAAAGTAGCCGACCGCCAGATCGATATCGCCGGCTTCAAGCCCGCGCTCCACATCGCCATGCGACGCCGACACGGAGCGCAGATTCGCGTTCGGCGCTTCCTTCGCGAAAGCCTGCAAGAGGCGCGGCAGAAAGACGATCTCGCCGACATCGGAAAGCGCGATCGAAAACGTCTCCGCGCTCGTCGAAGGATCGAAGTGCTGCCGGTCGAGCAGGCCGCGTTCGATGCGCGCCAGCGCCTCGCGCGCCGCGGGCACGAGCGCGATGGTGCGCGGCGTCGGCTCCATGCCGCGCGAGGTGCGCACGAAGAGCGGATCGTTGAAGTACTCGCGCAGACGTGCGAGCGCGGTCGACACGCGTGGCTGACTTACCCCGAGCCGCTCGGCGGCGCGGCTCACGTTGCGCGTCTCCTCGATGGCGACGAGGTACGGAATCAGGTTGAGATCGAGATCGTTCATTTCGGAACCGCCGTCTCCTCGCGTCGATACGGCGTCATCCGCGCCGCGCGACCATGTCCGACACGCGCTGCGCCGCTTCCTGCAGCGGTTCGAGAAACGCCTTCACCATCTGCTTTGCGTTCTTGCGCTGTGCGTTGCCGCTGATGTTCAGCGCCGCGATCACGCGGCCTTGCCGGTCGCGGATCGGCGCGGACATCGAAATCAGTCCTTCCTCCAGTTCCTGATCGACGATTGCCCAGCCCTGGCGGCGCACCGCGGCGATGGCTTCCTTGAGCGCGCCCTTGTCGACGATCGTGCGCGGCGTGCGCGCGACGAGCGAACTCGCATCGAGCGCTTCGTCGAGGCGCGCTTCGTCGAGCGCGGCGAGCAGGACGCGGCCCATCGACGTGCAGAACGCAGGCAGACGGCTGCCGATCGACAGATTCTGCGTGATGATCTTGTGCGTCGGCACGCGCAGCACATAGACGATTTCCGCGCCGTTCAGCACGGCCGCCGAGCAGCTTTCGTGCACTTGTTCGACGAGATCTTCCATTACCGGTTCGGCCAGATTCCAGAAGGGCATCGACGTCAGATAGGCGAAGCCGAGGTCGAGAATCTTCGGCGTCAACTGAAAGAGACGCCCGTCGGCCTCGACATACCCGAGCGCCTGCAGCGTCAGAAGGATGCGGCGCGCGCCGGCGCGCGTAAGGCCGGTGGCCGCCGCGACATCCGTCAGCGTCTGCGCGGGGCGGTTCGCATCGAACGAGCGGATGACAGCGAGCCCGCGCGCGAACGACTGCACGTAGGCATCGCCGGGGCGCGCCTGCGCGTCTTGCGGCTCGGCATCCGGATTGAGCGTGGCTGAATTCTTCATAAGGCCTGTGATGAAAGCGCGAACGGGCGGTCGAGGCGAAGTTCGAGCTCGGTGAAAACCCCCACTTCGCGCATGCTTCGTTGACACGACAACGAATGCGGGACTAACATGCCGATGTTCGCTAAACGAATCCATGTTCGCATGACGAACATCTCAGCGCAAGTGTGCTGACGAGCAGGTAAACCCCAGTTCGAGACAGACAGGAACGGCAATGATCAACAAGATTTTCGATTCGCTCGCCTCGGCCGTCGCCGACGTCCACGACGGCGCGACCATCATGATCGGCGGTTTCGGCACGGCGGGCATGCCGTCCGAGCTGATCGACGCGCTCATCGAGCAGGGCGCGCGCGGGCTCACGATCGTCAACAACAACGCCGGCAACGGCGACACGGGACTGGCCGCGCTGCTGAAGGCGAAGCGCGTGCGCAAGATCATCTGCTCGTTCCCGCGTCAGACGGACTCGCATGTGTTCGACGCGCTCTATCGCGCGGGCGAAATCGAGCTGGAACTCGTGCCGCAGGGCAATCTGGCGGAACGCATCCGCGCGGCGGGCGCGGGCATCGGCGGATTTTTCACGCCGACGGGCTACGGCACGAAGCTCGCCGAAGGCAAGGAAACGCGCGTGATCGACGGCCGGCACTACGTGCTCGAAGCGCCGCTGCACGCGGATTTCGCGCTGGTGAAGGCATATAAGGGCGATCGCTGGGGCAATCTGGTCTATCGTAAAACTGCGCGCAACTTCGGTCCGATCATGGCGAGCGCCGCGAAAACGGCCATCGTGCAGGTCTCGAAGGTCGTCGCGCTCGGCGAGCTGGACCCCGAAAACATCGTGACGCCGGGCATTTTCGTGCAGCGCGTCGTCGAAGTACCGCAAGCCGTGCATCAAGCCGAACTCGCCGCTTAAGGAAGGACGAAAAGCCATGAAGAAACTCACTCGTGACGAAATGGCCAAGCGCGTGGCCGCGGACATTCCCGAAGGCGCGTACGTGAACCTGGGCATCGGCGTGCCGACGCTGGTCGCCAATCATCTCGCGGCGGACCGCGAGATCTTCCTGCACAGCGAAAACGGCCTGCTCGGCATGGGACCGGCGCCCGCCAAAGGCGAGGAAGACGACGAACTCATCAACGCAGGCAAGCAGCACGTCACGTTGCTGACCGGCGGCGCGTTTTTCCATCACGCCGATTCGTTCGCGATGATGCGCGGCGGCCATCTCGACTTCTGCGTGCTCGGCGCCTTCCAGGTTTCCGCGACGGGCGATCTCGCGAACTGGCACACCGGCGCGCCCGACGCGATTCCGGCTGTCGGCGGCGCGATGGATCTCGCGATCGGCGCGAAGCAGGTCTACGTGATGATGGAACTGCTCACCAAGCAGGGCGAGAGCAAGCTGGTCGACGCCTGCACGTATCCGGTGACGGGCGTCGCGTGCGTGAATCGCGTGTACACGGATCTCGCCGTGTTCGACGTGACGCCGGAAGGCTTCGTCGTGCGCGAAATCGTCGACGGACTGGCGTTCGAAGAGTTGCAGAAGCTGGCCCAGGTGCCACTGCAATACGCGCCGCTGACCGAAGCAGCCTGAGAGAATTCTGGAGACATTGAAGATGAAAGAAGCTTTCGTATGTGATGCCATCCGCACGCCGATCGGTCGTTACGGCGGCTCGCTGTCCTCCGTGCGCGCCGACGATCTCGGCGCCGTGCCGCTGCGCGCGCTGGTCGAGCGCAACAAGGAAGTGGACTGGGAAGCCATCGACGAAGTGATCTACGGCTGCGCGAATCAGGCGGGCGAAGACAACCGCAACGTCGCGCGCATGTCGGCGCTGCTGGCCGGTTTGCCGGTCGGCACGCCGGGCTCGACGGTCAATCGCCTGTGCGGCTCGGGCATGGACGCGATCGGCGTCGCGGCCCGCGCGATCAAGGCGGGCGAGACGAGCCTGATGATCGCGGGCGGCGTCGAAAGCATGAGCCGCGCGCCGTTCGTGATGGGCAAGGCGACGAGCGCGTTCTCGCGTTCCGCAGAAATCCACGATACGACCATCGGCTGGCGCTTCATCAATCCGCTGATGAAGAAGCAGTACGGCGTCGATTCGATGCCGGAAACCGCCGAAAACGTCGCGGACGACTACAAGATCAGCCGCGCCGATCAGGACGCGTTCGCGCTGCGCTCGCAGCAGAAGGCGGCGCGCGCGCAAAAGGACGGCACGCTGGCGCAGGAAATCGTCGCGGTGACGATTCCGCAGAAAAAGGGCGATGCGCTCGTCGTCGACAAGGACGAGCATCCGCGCGAAACGAGCCTCGAAGCGCTCGCGAAACTGAAGGGCGTCGTGCGTCCGGACGGCTCGGTGACAGCGGGCAACGCGTCGGGCGTGAACGACGGCGCGGTCGCGATGCTGATAGCCGACGAGGAAAGCGCGAAGCGCAACGGCCTCACGCCGCGCGCGCGCATTCTGGGCTTGGCCACGGCCGGCGTGCCGCCGCGCGTGATGGGCATCGGTCCGGGTCCGGCCTCGCAGAAGCTGCTTGCGCGTCTCGGCATGACCATCGACCAGATGGACGTGATCGAGCTGAACGAAGCGTTCGCGTCCCAAGGTTTGGCGACGCTGCGCATGCTCGGCGTCGCCGATGACGATCCCCGCGTCAATCCGAACGGCGGTGCGATCGCGCTCGGCCATCCGCTGGGCGCGTCCGGCGCGCGGCTCGTCACGACCGCGAGCTACCAGTTGCATCGCACGGGCGGACGTTACGCGCTTTGCACGATGTGCATTGGCGTCGGCCAAGGCATCGCGATGATCATCGAGCGCGTCTGATCACATGTTTTCATCGACCGGACGTTTGACCGATCTCATTTGCGGCAACGCCGCCGCGAACGAGATCTGGTCGCCGCGCGCGACCGTGCAGGCCATCCTCGATGTCGAAGCCGCGCTCGCGCGCGCATCCGCGCTGCATGGCGTGATTCCGTCGGGCGCGGTGGATGCGATCGTCGCCGCCTGCGATGCCGATAACATCGACGCCGATGCGCTGATGACCGGCGCCGCGGCGGGCGGCAATCTCGCGATTCCGCTCGTCAAGCAACTGACGGCCGTCGTGAAGGCGCGCGACGCCGAAGCAGCCAAGTACGTGCATTGGGGCGCGACGAGTCAGGACATCATCGATACGGGCGTCGTGCTGCAATTGCGCGCGTTTCTCGATCTGATCGATGCGGATCTGCGCTCGCTCTCCGATGCGCTCGCCACGCAGGCGCAAGCCCACAAAAACACGCCGATGATCGGCCGCACCTGGCTTCAGCAGGCGCTGCCGATCACGCTCGGCCTGAAGTTCGCGCAATGGCTCGATGCAGTGACGCGTCATCGCGAGCGCCTCGGCGAACTGAGGTCGCGCGCGCTCGTGCTGCAATTCGGCGGCGCGGCGGGCACGCTCGCGAGTCTGCGCGACAAGGCCTTGCCGGTCGCGGCATCGCTTGCGCAGGACCTGAAGCTGGCGCTTCCCGCGTTGCCGTGGCACACGCAGCGCGATCGCATCGCGGAAACCGCGTCGTTTCTCGGCATGCTGACGGGCACGCTGGGCAAGATCGCGCGCGATGTCTCGCTGATGATGCAGACCGAGCTCGGAGAAGTCGCCGAACCGGCGGCCGCAGGCAAGGGCGGATCGTCGACGATGCCGCACAAGCGCAATCCAGTCGGCTGCGCGGCCGTTCTGACCGCCGCGACGCGCGCGCCGAATCTCGTCGCGACGATCTTCGCGGGCATGGTCCAGGAGCACGAGCGCGCGCTCGGCGGCTGGCAGGCCGAGTGGGAAGCGCTGCCCGATCTCGCGCGTCTGACGGCGGGCGCGTTGTCGAACATCGTGGGCATCGTTCCGTCGATGGAAGTCAATGTCGAACGGCTCGCACGCAATCTCGACGTGACCAACGGACTGATTCTCGGCGAAGCGGTGATGCTCGCGCTCGGCGACGCAATCGGCAGGCTCGACGCGCACAAGCTCGTCGAAGGCGCGTCGAAGGCGTCGGTGGCGAACGGCACGTCGCTCTTCGACGAACTCTGCTCGAACGAAACCGTCACGCGTCATGTTTCGCAGGATCAACTGAAATCGCTGCTCGATCCGGCGAATTACGTCGGACAGGCGCAGGCGTTCGTCGATGCCGCCATCGCGAACGCTCACTCGAAATAAGCAGGAACACACAGGAGCGGTAAAAACATGCCTCTTGCCGAAGTCAACGGAACACGGATTCACTATCGCATCGACGCGACGGCGGGCGACAACGCGCCGTGGCTCGTGCTGTCGAATTCGCTCGGCGCCGATGTCTCGATGTGGACGCCGAACATCGAGGCGTTCGCCGCGCGCTATCGCGTCGTGCGCTACGACACGCGCGGCCACGGTCATTCGGACGTGCCGCCGGGCCCGTACACGATCGATCAGCTGATCGGCGACGTGATCGGCCTGATGGATCATCTGAAAATCGAGCGCGCGAACTACTGCGGCCTGTCGATGGGCGGGCTGACCGGCATCGGGCTGGCGGCGCGTCATCCGGAGCGCTTCTCGCGCGTGGTGTTGTCGAACACCGCCGCGCTGATCGGCTCGGACGCCGTGTGGACGCCGCGCGCCGCGAAAGCGCGCGAGCCGGGCGGCATGCCCGCGCTGACCGACGCCGTGATCGCGCGCTGGTTTACCGCGCCCTTCATCGAGCGTGAGCAGCTCGAACTCGCGAATATCCGCGACGTGTTCCGCCACACCAACGGCGACGGCTACGCGTCGAACTGCGAGGCGATCCGCGACGCCGACCTGCGCGACGAAGCGAAGACCATCGCATTGCCCGTGCTTGTGATTGCGGGCACGCACGATCTGTCGACGACGGCCGAGCAGGGCCGCGAGCTCGCGGGTTATATCGGCGGCTCGCGCTACGTCGAACTGGACGCGGCGCATCTGTCGAACATCGAAAAGCGCGACGACTACACGCGCGCCGTCCTCGACTTCCTCGGAGAATAAAGATGACCGACGACGAACGTTACGAAGCCGGGATGAAAGTGCGCCGCGCGGTGCTGTCCGACGCGCACGTCGACCGCTCGCTTGCAAACCGCACCGAGCTGACGACCGAATTCCAGAACTTCATCACGCGCTATGCGTGGGGCGAAATCTGGACGCGCGACGGCCTGCCGCGTCACACGCGCAGCCTCATCACGATCGCGATGATGGTCGCGCTCAACCGCAGCGAAGAACTCGCACTGCACTTGCGCGCCGCGAAGAACAACGGCGTCACGCAAGACGAGATCAAGGAAGTGCTGTTGCAAACGGCGGTCTACTGCGGCGTGCCGGCGGCGAATTCGGCGTTCCACCTCGCGCAGAAAATCTTCGACGAAGAGAGCAAGGCGTAGTCGCGACGCGGAACCGATAAAAACCGTCTCCGGGAAACCGGAGACGGTTTTTTCGTTTGCGGACTCAGAACGCGTAGAACGGTCCCGGTCCTGCGGGCGTCGGGCGTCCTGCGAGCGCCGTGAACACGCGCCGTCCGTAGAAGAAAGGCAAGCCCCAGTCGAAGAAGCCGCTCGCGGAGCCGGCGAGATTGTCGAAGGCGAAGTGGCCGGTGCCGAACAAGGTCGTCGATTGCGCGATGGTGAAGCTCACCGCGCTCTGCGCGCCGCTCGACGAACGGATCGTCGCGGCGATCGTCGTCGGCGTCGACGGGCAATACCACGCGCCGCACTTCGCGAGCGTCGCCGACGGGAAGAAGACGCCGTTCGATCCGCTATCGATGAAGCTCGAACCGTACTGGCTGCCGCCGAAATCCGTCGTGACGTAGCCGGACAGCGAACTCGCCTTGAGCACCGTGGCCGAGCCGAGCAGATTGTTCGACTGCGAGCCGATGCCGAAGGTCATCGTCCCCGTGACCGCCGATGCGCCGCTATCCGGCACGTCGGGCAGCTCGATCAGCACACCGTTGTTGTCCGACGCGAAGTTCGCGACCGGATTGGTCACCTGCTGCGCGACCGCCAGCTTGCTCGCGGTGCAGTTGCCCGAGATGCAGCTGTAGTACCAGCGCGGCATCGCCGAGGTTGCGCATCCCGCGCCGCAGTCGGCGGTGAACGGTCCGACGCCGAGGATGCCGTTGCCGCGCAGGCTCGACGCGGAGAGCATCGGCAGGCCGGACTGGCTGCAGTCCTGCGCCGCGTTGCCTGCGGCGGAGTCGGCGATCAGTTGCACGGAAGTCGAGCGCGCGACCTGGCTCGCGAGCCGGATATCGGCCGTGCGGACCGCGCCCCACGTATAGCCTGAGCCGAACACGGCGCATTCCGCGATGATCGCGCTCTGGCTGCCGCCCGCGACGAGCGGCAACGCGATCGACGGACTGAGTGCGGACGCCAGCACTCTCAAGCCGTGCGAGCCGGTATCGACCTGAATGTCGTCGATGGTCTGGCATGTGTCCGTGCCCGGCACGCAGATCGTCACGCTGGTTTGCAGCATGTTGCGCGTGTTGGTCGGCGTGCTGGAAACATGGATGATCTGGACGTTGGGCGTCGTCGATTGCGCGACGGTCGTGCCGGTGGATGGGGACGACGCCGCGCTCGCGGGCGTCGCGGCGCTGGCCGTCTGGGGCGCGCTGGCCTGGTGAGGCGACGCGGCGGCGCTGCCGTTCGAGCCGCCGTCCGAACCTCCGCCGCCGCCGCAGGCGTGAAGCAGAACGCAAGTGCCGAGTGCGGCGATCGAGAGAAGGGCGCGTGGGCTCATGGCGGGCCTCTTACTGAATGTCCGTTGCGCTCACGCCCGGCGGCAGGGCGCTCGCAAGCCATGCGCGGCCGATGAATTCGCGCAGCCGCGTGCGATTTTCGACGACGAGATCGCCCGCGGCGACGTGCGCCGCATGCAGGCCCGCATCGCCGACCGACGCGCTCGCGCCTTGCCTGAACGTCTCGAAATGGCTGCCGAGCAGCGTGCGGACGTCCGGCATCGCCGGGCCGCGCCAGGACACCGCGTACACCGTGCCGCTCGAATCGACATACTCACGCACGACGATGCCGTCGGCATCGGTCGTTTCGTGGAATTTGACAAGGCCGCTCTGCGCCTGATGCACGACATCGCCCTGCGATGCGCTCGACGCGCGCCCGGCGGCACCGAGCTGCGCGTGCGCATTAGCCGACGCGCCGATCGCCAGAATGGTCAGGCATGCCGTCGCGTAGTGAGGAATTCTGATTTTTCTCATGACGTTCTCTCCGTTAATTAGGACTCTTCTTATTTTCGAGATGCGATTTTAGGAGGAAGTCAGAAAAAACTGATACACGTCGATGTTTCCGCGCGAAACGGGCGGATGCGCGTCGGAGAAAAAGAAGTCTCTATGAATCAAAAGGTTACGCAGATCGAAAAGCCGAATTGCCGCTTTTCGCGATTGTCATAAATTGTCAATTCGATGCGGAGCGGCTTAAATGGAAATTTGAGGCGCGCCTTTTGGCTGCGCGTAGTCTGCTTTCGTCATTGAAAGGCAACGTTTAATGGGCGCGCTGCGCAGCCTTGCCGGAAGCCGTCGTGACCTCTTTTTTGTCACGGCGCACGGCGGACCGGTAAAATAACGGGTTGATCCACGGAAGAACGCCCGTGGCGTAGCGGAAGGACTTCTCCAAATGACAGATTTTCGTGTAACGAAGCGGATGGCTGCGCTTTTCGCGGTGGCCGGAATCGTGGCGGGATGTGGCTCGTCCAATCCCAACGCGTTCAACTACAAGAGCGATCAGCGTTCGAAACAGGTGTCTCTCGCCGTGCCGCCGAACCTGCTCGACGAAGCGGCCGATCAGCGTTCATTGCCGCCGCAGGGCGGGCAGGCATCGCTGTCCGATCTGCAGCAGATTCAGAAAGTCGCACCGAACGCGCCCACGGTGGTTCCGCCGGTGTCGGGCATGCGCGTTCAGCGCGACGGCACCGAGCGCTGGCTCGTCGTCGATGGCAAGACGCCCGATCAGGTGTGGCCGCAGGTCCGCCGTTTCTGGCAGGAGCAGGGCTTTCTGCTCGTCGTCGATCAGCGCGACAAGGGCGTGATGGAAACGGACTGGAACGAAACCCATCCGCAGATTTCCGACGGCCTGATCCGCGACACGCTCGCCAAGGCAACGGGCAACTCGTATGTCACGGCCGAGCGCAACAAGTACCGCACGCGTCTCGAAGCGGCGCCGAACGGCGGCACGTATGTGTTCATCAGCCAGAAGGGCATGCGCGAGGCGCTGACCGGCGTGAACAATGACACGAGCCAGTGGCAGGCCCGCCCGAACGATCCCGCGCTCGAGAACGAATACCTCAAGCGCCTGATGTCCTCGCTCTCGCTGGCCGACCAGCGGGCGGCTTCCGGCGGCGCAACGCCGCTCGACGCCCCGGCCGCCGGTGCTGCGGGCGCGCAAGCCGCGAAGGGCGGCGATGCGAAGGCGGCGTCGGTCGCGGCGCAGAACGCCGCGTACGCGGGCAATTCGCCGATCCGCAACGAAGTCGTGCCCGAGGCCGCATCGTCGCAACTGACCTTGCCGGAAGCGTACGACCGCGCGTGGTTGCGCGTGGGCATCGCGCTCGATCGCGCCAACTTCACGGTGGACGACCGCGACCGCAGCAAGGGCGTCTATTACGTGCGCTACGTCGATCCGACGGACAAGTCGTCGGCGGAACAAGGCTTCTGGAGCCAGGTGTTCCACGGCCGCAAGGAAATGAAGGCGAAGCAGTATCAAGTCAACGTGCGCGCCGTCACCGAGCAGCAAACGCGCGTGGCGATCGTCGACGACAAGGGCGAAGTCGATTCGTCGCCGCAAGCTCGCCAGATCATGGCGCTGCTCGCCGACCAGATCAGCTGATCGTTTTCCGCGCCGATCCGCAGAAACCGCCTCCTTCGCGAGGCGGTTTTTTTACGCCGTCGATGCCGCCGCCGGGCGCGCAAACGATTTTTTCAGCGCGCACGGAAATGCGAGCGACGCGTAAATATTGCGCAGACAATTCTTTCTATCGGGAAATGTGCGCAAAAGCTTATAGAAATGAACGCCCGGACAGTACATTGCATCAGTGGCGTAAATCACCCGCCGGAAGTTCCACGAAGCGCGCGTATCACGCACGTTGTACCTGACAAACAGACGATTGGTTCGCGCTGCGCGAACCCCGATGGCCCCGTCGCCTATCCTCGTAGGGCGACGGTTTTTGCCCGCGTTTCTCTTGGAACGCGGGCTTTTTCTTTGGCTTGCAGATCGGGCGTTTTCGGCGACATGCGCGATGCGCGGTTATGCTCGTGCTTCCATCGTTCAAGTAAGAAAGGAGAAGCTCATGTCGGAAGTTGCCGTCGTCGCGATCTTTGTCGCCAAACCGGGCAAGGAAGAGGAACTGAGGGAAGTGCTGGAAGCGAACGTCGAGCCGACGCGCAAGGAGGCGGGTGCGCTGCAATACGACTTGCACCGCGACCTGAAGGAGCCGCGGCGCTTTATCTTCGTCGAGCGCTGGGAGAGCGAGGCCGCGCTCGCGAAGCACGGCGAAACGGCGCACATCCAGACGTTCCGCGCCAAATCGCCGGACTTGTGCGAGCACGGCGAAGTCCGTGTCGCGAGCAAGATTCTCTGACGGATCGGACAGCGCTTTTAATGCGTTTCTTGCGGGACGTCGAGGATCAGGATGATGGTCCAGTCGGCGTCGCCGTCGTGATGATACTGGCGCTCCGCGACGATGAACGGCTGCTGCTTGCCGGACGGTCCGAGGAACAGCACGTCGCCTTCCATCGGCAGGCATTCGACGGGCGGCAGCGCCAGATACGAGTCCTTGTTCGCGTTGCGCGGCATCAGTTTTTCGATCTTGCGCGATGCCGCTTCGGTCCATTCGATATCGAGCTGGATATTGCTCATGCTGTCGTTCGCACGATGAGTGCGCTCCACGGTTGAATCGTTGAAAAGACGATGCGCAATGTAGCACACGCCGTGCGCGATCCATGCGGCGTGCCAGACGAAAAAACGGCCCGAAGGCCGTTTTCCGTTCGTGCGCGAGACGGCACGAAATGCTCAAATTTCCTCGTACAGCGGCAGCGTCAGAAACTCGGTGAAGTGCGCCGAAGTCGACATTTCCTCGAAGATTTTCGCCGCGCGTTCGTAGGGCTTCGTGTCCGCGCCCGACGCGCTGACCGCCTGCTTCACCTTCTCCAGTTCGTCGATGGTGATCTCGCGCACCATCGATGCCGTGACCTTGCGGCCGTCGTCGAGCTTGCCCTTCGGCGAGCGGATCCATTGCCACACCTGCGAGCGCGAGATTTCGGCGGTCGCGGCGTCTTCCATCAGATTGTGGATCGGCACGCAGCCATTGCCCGCGAGCCACGAACCGAGATAGTGGACGCCGACGTTCACGTTGTTGCGCAAGCCCGCTTCGGTGATCGGCTCTTCCGGACGGAAGTCGAGCAGATCGTGCGCCGTCACCTGCACGTCGGTGCGCTGCTTGTCGATCTGGTTGGGTTTGTCGCCGAGCACCTTCACGAACTCTTCCATCGCGACCGGCACGAGGCCCGGATGCGCGACCCAGCCACCGTCGTAGCCGTCGGAGGCGTCGCGCGCCTTGTCGGAGCGCACGCCGCCCATCGCTTTGTCGTTCGCGGCCGGATCGTTCTTGATCGGAATCAGCGCCGACATGCCGCCGATCGCCGGCGCATTGCGTTTGTGGCATGTCTTCAAAAGTTCGAGCGCATAGGCGCGCATGAAGGGCGACGTCATCGTGATCTTCGCGCGGTCGGCGAGGCAGAAGTCCGTGTCGTTCTTGAACTTCTTGATCGCCGAGAAGATGTAATCCCAGCGGCCCGCGTTGAGCCCCGAGCTATGCTCGCGCAGCTCGTACAGGATTTCGTCCATCTCGAACGCGGCGAGAATCGTTTCGACGAGCACCGTCGCGCGAATCGTGCCGCGCGGGATGCCGATGGCCTCCTGCGCCGCGACGAAAATGTCGTTCCACAGACGCGCTTCGAGATGGCTTTCCATCTTCGGCAGATAGAAGTACGGACCGCTGCCGCGCGCGATCAACTCCTTCGCGTTGTGAAACAGGAAGAGCGCGAAATCGAAGATGCCGCCCGACACGCGCTCGCCATCGACGGTGACGTGCTTTTCGTCGAGATGCCAGCCGCGCGGACGCACGATCAGCGTCGCGATCTTGTCGTTGAGCTTGTACGACTTGCCGTTCTGTTCGAGCGAAATCGTGCGGCGCACGGCTTCCTTCAGATTGACCTGGCCGACGATCTGGTTGTCCCAGTTCGGCGCATTCGAATCCTCGAAGTCGGTCATGTAGGAATCCGCGCCGGAGTTGAGCGCGTTGATGATCATCTTGCGCTCGACCGGACCGGTGATCTCGACGCGACGGCATTGAAGATCTGCCGGCAGCGGCGCGACCTTCCAGTCGCCTTCGCGGATCGATTTCGTTTCTTCGAGGAAGCTCGGGCGCTCGCCCGCATCGAGACGCTTCGTGCGCTCGACGCGCGCCGCGAGCAATTGCTGGCGGCGCGGCTCGAACTGGCGATGCAGCGACGCGACGAACGCGAGCGCTTCGGGCGTCAGGATGGTCTCGTAGCCGGGCTTGATATCGGCTGAGATGGCCATGCCTTTCGGAAGCGAAAGCGGATTCGATGGATGCGTCATGGTTTTCTCCTTGGTCGGTCAGACGGTTTTGCTAGTGGTTGTGCGTGAAGCGTTGCGCTGCCTGCTTTTCGGCTGCGTGATCCGGCGAGAGTTGGCGACGGCGCGCACCGCGCCGCCTTCGATGAAAGCGATGAGATCGGCCATGCCGCGGCCGCTGCCGTGCGGCGCGACGCCCAGTTCCTCGGGCGGCAGCGCGGCGCGGTTGATCCAGAAAGTCGTGTAGCCGAACCATGTTGCGCCGGCGACATTCCAGCCGTTGCTCGACGCGAATACGATGTCGCGCGCGCTGGCGTCGAAGGCTCGGGTGCCGAGCGCGTAGGCGGCGGGCGCGGGCTGGTAGGCGCGCGCTGCATCGACCGACAGAACGTAATCGAAGAGGCCGCTCATGCCGGCGCTTTTCACGGCGATGTCGAGCATCGGCGGATTGCCGTTCGACAAAATCGCGAGCGGAATGGCGAGGCCGTCGCGCAACGATCTGAGCGCGGGCAGCGTGTCGGGGAACGCGGAAAGGCACGCGTATTCGTCCATCAGGCGCTTCTCGGCGGCGCTCGTGAGCGCATCGGCGAGGTTCAGGCGTGCAGCCGCGTGGCGCAGCGCATCGATCGTGACTGTCCAGAACGGCTCGTAGTGCGCGCCCGACGGATCGGCGAGCGTGCGCAGTTGCGTGTACTCGATCTGCTTGCGGCGCCAGAGCTTCGAGAGTGCGTCGCCGTGGCCGGGAAAGAGCTGCTCGGCCGCCGCGACGACCGAGTGGACGTCGAAAAGCGTGCCGTAAGCGTCGAAGATGACTGCGCGGGGGAGCTTGGACAACTCGCGGGAAAATTCGCTGGACGATGCGTGTGTCGTTATGGCCGACATAGCCTTGCGCTCCGTTTAGAGGTCGGAATCGATTGTATTCGTGATCTAAGTGATGGAAAAAGCACCGCAGCATCACTTGATCTTTTACTTTTACTTACCTAATCTGTGGTTCAACACCGATATTGACGACGAACGCGCATGGATCGATTCAAGCAGATAGAAACCTTCGCTTCGGTCGCGGCGAAGGGCAGCCTGTCGGCGGCGGCACAGGCGGAGGGCATCGCGCCGGCCGTCATCGGACGCAGGCTGGATGCGCTCGAAGAGCGGCTCGGCGTGAAGCTGCTCGTGCGTACGACGCGCCGAATCACGCTGACCTTCGAAGGCTCCGCGTTTCTCGAGGACTGCCAGCGCATCATCAACGACATGCAGAACGCGGAGGCGAGCGTGTCGGCGGGCGGCGTGAAGGCGAGCGGGCATTTGCGCGTCTCGGCGCCGGCGGGCTTCGGACGGCGTCACGTCGCGCCGCTCGTGCCGAAGTTCACGACCTTGCATCCGGACGTTTCCGTGAGTCTCGATCTGACCGACCGCATGGTCGATCTCGTCAACGAAGGCTTCGACTGCGCCGTGCGTCTCGGCGAACTGCCGGATTCGTCGCTGGTCTCCTTGAAGCTCGGAGAGAACCGGCGCGTGTGCGTCGCGTCGCCGGAGTATCTGGAAAAACGTGGCGAGCCCGCCGATCTCGCCGCGCTCGCGCATCACAATTGCCTGGCACTCGGCGCGTCGGCGAATCAGCAGCGTGGCTGGGTGTTCGAGCAGGACGGCAAGGTTGTCACGATCAAGGTTTCCGGCACGATGGAATGCTCGGACGGCGCCGTGCTGCACGAATGGTGTCTCGAAGGCCGCGGTCTCGCGTGGCGCTCGTGGTGGGAAGTCGGCGATGACATCGACGCTGGCCGCCTCGTCAGCGTGCTCGATGCGTACGCCGCGCCGCCGATCGGCATTCACGCGGTGTTTCCGCAAAGGCGGCATCTGCCGTTGCGCGTGCGATTGTTTCTCGATTTGCTCAAACATACCTATAACGCGACGGGATATTGGGGTTGACTGCGAGCCGGTGAAAGCTTCGGAATCCTATGCGCGGCGTCGCATCGCCGCGCGGGTACATCGAAATTGCTCTGCGCCGGCGCCCGTTACTACAATGGAATCACGCACCATCAACTTACGGGGGAGGACGCCATGTTCAAACACATCCTCGTGCCGACCGACGGCTCGGAGCTATCGCAAAAGGCCATCGACGGCGCGATCGATCTTGCGCAATCCGTCGGTGCGCGCATCACGGCTTACGCGTGCCTGCCTCAGTATCCGTATTCGCCATTCGCCGATGTCGCCGTCGAGCCGCCCGACGATTTTCACGCCCGCGCCGAGAACGAAGCCCGCGAACATCTGCGCGCGGTCGAGCGCGCCGCGGAAAGCGCCGGCGTGCCCTGCACGAGCGTGACGAGCATCGATGCCGCGCCGTATATCGGCATCATCGAGGCGGCGGAGCAAAACGGTTGCGACGTGATCCTGATGGCGTCGCACGGACGGCGCGGTCTCGGCAGTCTGCTGATCGGCAGCGAAACGCAGCGCGTCCTGACGCATACGAAGATTCCGGTGATCGTGTATCGCTAGCGAGCGGCGTTCCCCGGCGCGTGGCTGCGCGCGCCGGGACCGCCGCTTCTTTCACCACTCTCCCTGATTCGCCTGCTGAAGCCGTATTACGCGACCTTCTTGTCGAAGAACTGCTCGTCTTCGGTCGAGCCGTGCAGGGCGGTCGTCGATGCTTCCTTCTCGACCGTCTGCGTGACCGCGTCGAAGTAGCCGGTGCCCACTTCGCGCTGGTGCTTGACGGCCGTGAAGCCCTTGTCGGCGGCGGCGAATTCGGCCTGCTGCAATTCGACGAACGCGCTCATCTGCGAACGGGCGTAGCCGTGCGCGAGGTTGAACATCGAGTAGTTCAGCGCGTGGAAGCCGGCCAGCGTGATGAACTGGAACTTGTAGCCCATCGCGCCCAGTTCGCGCTGAAACTTGGCGATGGTCGCGTCGTCCAGATTCTTCTTCCAGTTGAACGACGGCGAGCAGTTGTACGACAGCATCTTGCCGGGGAATGCCTTGTGGATCGCCTCGGCGAACTTCTTCGCGTATTCGAGATCCGGCTTGCCCGTTTCGCACCAGACGAGATCGGCGTAGGGCGCGTAGGCGAGGCCGCGCGAAACTGCCTGCGCGAGACCCGGCTTCGTGCGGAAGAAGCCTTCCACCGTGCGCTCGCCGGTGAGGAACGGCTTGTCATTGTCGTCGATGTCGGACGTGACGAGATCGGCGGCTTCGGCGTCCGTGCGGGCGATGAGCAACGTCGGCACGCCGCACACGTCCGCGGCCAGCCGCGCGGCCGACAGTTTCGCCACATTCTCGCGCGTCGGCACGAGCACCTTGCCGCCCATGTGACCGCATTTCTTGACCGACGCCAGTTGGTCCTCGAAGTGCACGCCCGCGGCGCCGGCTTCGATCATCGCCTTCATGAGTTCGAACGCGTTCAGCACGCCGCCGAAACCCGCTTCCGCATCGGCGACGATCGGCGCGAAGTAATCGATATAGCCTTCATCGCCTGGATTCTTGCCTTCCGACCATTGAATCTGATCGGCGCGGGTGAGCGTGTTGTTGATGCGCTTCACGACGAGCGGCACCGAATTCGCCGGATACAGCGACTGGTCGGGATACATTTCACCCGCGACGTTGGCATCTCCCGCCACTTGCCAGCCCGACAGATAGATCGCCTTGAGGCCGGCCTTGACCTGCTGCATCGCCTGATTGCCGGTCAGCGCGCCGAGCGCGTTGACGAACGGCTGGTCGTTGATCGATGCCCACAGCCGTTCGGCGCCGCGTCGCGCGAGCGTGTGCTCCGGCTGCACCGAGCCGCGCAGACGCACGACGTCATCCGCCGAGTAGCCGCGCTTGATGCCCTTCCAGCGCGGATCGGTTTCCCATTGCTGCTGGAGTTGCTGGGCTTGTTGTTGACGTGAGGTCATGGCGAATCTCCCTGGGACCGGACTGATGTTCCTGAATCGCATGAGCGGCGCCGAATCGGCGTCTGCGTTTGCTCAACTCTTATATAAGAGTCTAGGCTAATGCGATTTCCGAAACACCTCTCTGACAGAGATTTCGGGTTTATTTTTCCTTGTTAAAAATCAACGAGATACGATCCGAATATCGTATTGCGGAACGGCGTTTTCTATCTTGCAACCGCCGGTTTTGTGCCGCGCAGCACCGCTTTTGCGACGCAAAAGAGCATTGCGCATGGTGAAATATGGCGACGGGGCGAAAAAAAACCGATGCACGAGGCATCGGTTTTTCTTTTCGCAACGGGGAAGCGGTATCAGGAACCGCTTCCCGCAAGCAGCTTAGCTGCCGCGGCGCGGGGCGCGCGGGCCGTCGTTACGGCGTGCGCTGTAGCCGTCGCGCGAGCCGTAGCCGCCTTCGCGATTGCCACCGCGATAGCCGCCGTCGCTGTTGCCGCCACGGTAGCCGCCATCGCTGTTGCCGCCGCGATAACCGCCGCCATCGCGATAACCGCCTTCGCGAGAACCTGCATTCGACTTGTTGCCATAACCGCCGGCGTTGCCCGGACCGTAACCACGGCCACTGCTGCTGCCGCCGCCATTGCCACCGAAGCGACGGCCACTGCCGTTACCGCCCGGACGGCCACGGCCGCCGCCGAAACCACCCTTCGGCGGCGCCTTGCGCGGTTCGAAGCCTGCGACGACGTTCACCGGCAGCGGCGCGCGCACGAAACGCTCGATGCGCTTCAACGCGCCCATTTCGGCGTAGTGCACGAGGCTCACCGCCGTGCCGCTGCGGCCAGCACGGCCGGTACGGCCGATACGGTGCACGTAGTCTTCCGCGAACTTCGGCAGGTCATAGTTGAAGACGTGCGTGATACCCGGAATGTCGATGCCGCGCGCGGCGACGTCGGTCGCTACCAGCACGCGCACGCGGCGCTCGCGCAGCGCGCGGATCGTCCGGTTGCGCGCGCCTTGCGGCAGATCGCCGTGCAGCGCGGCGGACTCGAAGCCCGCGTCGGCGAGACGGTTGGCGATCAGATCGGCGTCGCTCTTCGTCGCCGTGAATACGATCGCCTGATCCAGGCCTTCGCCGCGCAGCAGATGATCGAGCAAGCGGTCCTTGTGATCGCGGTCATCGACGTAATGCACGGTCTGCGCGATGTTGCTCTTCGCTTCGAGCTTCTGGACGATCTCGATGCGCTCCGGATCCTTCAGCAGCCGGCCGGTCAGCGACGTGATCTTGCTATCGATGGTCGCCGAGAAGAGCAGCGTCTGACGCGAGGCGGGCGTCGCGTCGACGATCGTCTCGATGTCTTCGATGAAGCCCATGTCGAGCATGCGATCGGCTTCGTCGAGCACGAGCATGTTGAGTTCCGACAGGTCGATGCGGCCGCGTTCCAGATGGTCGATCAGGCGGCCCGGCGTCGCGACGAGAATCTCAGGGTTCTTCGCGAGGAGCATGAGCTGCTGGCCGTACGCGACACCGCCCAGAATGCTGACGGTGCGCAGGCGGCGCAGATGCTTGCCGTACGTGGTCGCGGCGGTGGAAACCTGCATCGCGAGTTCGCGCGTCGGCGTGAGCACGAGCAGCTTCGGGCGCGCGATCGGCTGCGGACGGCGGCCACGCGCTGCGTTCGGGTCGCGCGGCGCGCGCGGCTGTTGCGCTTCCAGCTTTTGCAGTTGCGCGAATTTTTCGATGGCGGGCAGCATGAACGCGGCCGTCTTGCCCGAACCGGTCGGGCTGGAGACGAGCAGATCGCGGCCGGCGAGCGCGGCGGGAATCGCGCGCTGCTGCACGGGCGTCGGGGATTCGTAGCCCGCAGCGGTCAGCGCGGACACGATATCGGCGGAAAGGCCGAGCGATTCGAAAGTGGGGCCGGCGGGCTTGTCGGCGGGTGCGTCGGTGGCCGGGGTATCGGCCGAGGGGGTGATGCCAATGTTTGCTGCGAGATTGTCCAACGGGCTAGCGGTGAAGCTCGAAGTCATGTCGATCCTTGAAACGAGGAATAAGGCGTCGGCGCCAATCGGCATACCCAGGTCGTTGGATTCAGCGAGCGAAGAAACAGCGAGCAAATCGAAAAACGTAGGCTACTCGCGCGAACGTGCGGCGAGTATCTTTGTTAGAAGCTGTATCGGATACGGCAGGCTCGATCGTTCCGAAGCGAACGACGGGCGCTGACGTCAGCCTGATGCATGACGGGCCGAGAAACGTGCTGCGCGCAAATGCGACGCAAAGGCCTGGCAGGAAGGGGACAGTTTCTAAACTGGATTGGAGCGAAACGCTACGAAGCGCCTTGCTGCGTGGGACTTGCCGGAAGGCTCGCCACCCGCAATCGAGCGCTGACCGCTAGTATATCGGAATTTGCTGCACTGCGCCACATTTTGACGCATCGCCGCGCCATCTTCGGGCATCGGACGGCGCGGCCGGTCCGCTGGAACTGGCCGACGCCGGCCGGAACCTCAGGCCGCCTCGCCCCGCTTGAGCGATTCGACGAGTTCGACGTAGCGTGCCTTGGCGTCGTCGGCGGGCGTGCCTTGCAGCGCGGCCCACGCTTCGTATTTGTATTTGCCGGCGATATCCGTGAAGCCCGGCTTTTCGCCTTGCACGTCGCCGATGCTCGCCTGCTTGAAAAGCGCATAAAGCCGCAACAGCGTGAGATTGCCGGGACGCTCGGGCAGTTGAGTGACGTCAGACTGGGCTTGGGCGAATTGCTGATCGATGTCGGTCATGCGTTCTCCGTTGTTATCGAGATGGACCGGACGATCTTAGCAAGCGAGACGCGCGAGCCCGGTCGAGGCTTTCCTCCAACCGAGGACGCCTTCCAGGCGCCTTGCGGACGCGAATTGGATCGACCGCGTATCGCCGATCACGCGAATCCGGCGCATGTCCCGCATTACAATACCGGCTATGACACGCACCGTTTTGCTCGCCCTCGACACCTCGACGGAATTTTGCTCCGTCGCGCTCCTGCTCGCCGACAGCGCTTTCGCCGCCACTCCGAACTCCGCCGCGCCTCAATACGTGAACGGCGACACGCGCGTGTGGTTTCGCCACGAGGCGACCGGCGCCGTGTCGAGCACGCGCCTTTTGCCGGCCGTGCGCGAGCTTTTCGCCGACGCCGGGCTCGCGCTCGCCGACTGCGCGGCGATCGCATTCGGCGCGGGCCCGGGCTCGTTCACCGGCTTGCGCACGGCGACAGGCGTGGCGCAAGGCCTGGCGTTCGGTCTGAACGCGCCGGTCGTGCCGGTGAGCACGCTGCTCGCCTGCGCGGAGCACGCGCGCCTGAACGATCCGTCGATCCCGGCGCGCGTGCTAGCGGCGCTGGACGCCCGCATGGATGAAGCGTACTGGGCCGATTTCGAATTCGATGCCGCCGCCGGCGACTGGCGCACGCTGCATCCGGCCGCGCTCGATGCGCCCGGCGCGCTGCCTCTGCCCGACGTGCCGTTCGCGCTCGCGGGCAACGCCGCGTCCGCATTCGGCGATCGTCTGCCGGCGCTCGCCGCCGCCGCGCGTGTCGATCGCGAGGCGCTGCCGCACGCGTTGCCGGTCGCGCTCATCGGGTTGCGGGACTGGCGGGCTGGGCGCGCGGTCGCACCCGAACACGCCGCGCCCGAATATGTGCGCGACAAGGTCGCCCAGACGACGGCCGAACGCATGCAGGCTCGCGAGGAGGCGCTTCGGTGAGCGGCGTGCTGCTGGCCGATCGGTATCTCACACCGATGACGGAAGCGGACCTCGACGAAGTCGCCGCGGTCGAAAAGCTCGCCTACGAGTTTCCGTGGAGCCGCGGCAATTTTCAGGATTCGCTGCGCAATGGCTATTTCGGCGTGTGTCTGCGCCATGTGACCGGCACGCTGATCGGCTATTGCGTGCTGATGCCCGTCGTCGACGAGATGCATCTGCTCAATCTGTGCGTTGCACCGTCTGCGCAGCGGGCGGGGGCGGGTCTGACGCTTCTGCGCGAAGCGGTCCGCATCACGCGCGCGGAGAAGCTCGAAGGCGTGCTGCTCGAAGTGCGGCCGTCCAATCCGCGCGCGATCCAGCTCTACGAGCGTTTTGGCTTCGCGGCCATCGGACGCCGCAAGAACTATTACCCCGCGCGGCATCGCTCGCGCGAGGACGCAATCGTCATGCGTCTGTCGTTTACGGAGGAGACTGCGCATGGCGCTCGATGAAATGCTGATCGAAGAGTTGGGAATCGGGCCGGTCTGGGTACGGCGTGGGCTTGCGCCCGCGCCGCAGGTCGAGGAAGAGCGCACGCCTGAAGCGATCGCCACGATGGCGGAAGCACCCGCGCCCGTCGTCGTCGACATGCGGCCGGAGCCGAAGCCGCTCCAGTCCGCACAGCCCGAATCCGACGCGCCGCCGCTCGACGCCTACGACGATCTCCCCTGGACCGACGAAACGCCGCTCCATGTCGAGCCCGCCACCGCGGAAGCCCCGAGCGACATCCACACGCTCGGCTGGGATGCGCTCGCCGAACGCGTCGCGAACTGCGAGCGCTGCCGTTTGTGCGAGCGCCGCACGAACACGGTCTTCGGCGTCGGCGATCGCGAAGCCGACTGGATGCTGATCGGCGAAGCGCCGGGCGAGAACGAGGACAAGCAAGGCGAGCCGTTCGTCGGCCAGGCGGGCAAGCTGCTCGACAACATGCTGCGCGCGCTCACGCTGTCGCGGCAGACGAACGTCTATATCGCGAATGTCATCAAGTGCCGGCCGCCCGGCAACCGCAATCCCGAGCTCGACGAAGTCGCGCGCTGCGAGCCGTATCTGCAACGGCAGGTCGAACTCGTGAAGCCGAAGGTCATCGTCGCGATGGGACGCTTCGCCGCGCAGAGTCTGCTGAAGAACGAGGCGAGCATCGCATCGATGCGCGGACGCGTGCACGAGTATCGTGGCGTGCCGGTGGTCGTCACGTATCACCCGGCTTATCTGCTGCGCAGCCTGCAGGACAAGTCGAAGGCGTGGGCCGATCTCTGCCTCGCGCGCAATACGTATCGCGAGGCGCTCGCCGCGCTCGGCGTCGAGCAAGGAGCAGAGAAGGGCGGCGTCTGATGACGGCCCGGGCGAGCGATCTCACGCGTCTCGTCGATCGTTTCGGCGACGTCACGGTTCGCGATCTCGCCTGGCTTCTGTTCGCTCCCGATCTGCTGCGCGAAGGCGACGCCGCGCTCGCGCATCCGTTCGCGTCGACAGCGGAGCGCGACGCGACGCTCGTGTGGCTGAAGGCGCTCGATGCCGCGCCGCAGCCGCTGCACGATCACGCGCGCGATCCGAAGTTCACGCGCCTCGGCATCTACGCCGAGAGCCTCATCCGCTTTTTTCTCGCGCACGGTCCGGCGGCGCGCCTCATCGCGGCGAACGTGCCGTTGCGGCAACAGCGGCGCACCATCGGCGAATGCGATTTCCTGCTCGAATCGGCGGATGGCGCGCGGCTGCACTGGGAGCTGGCGGTGAAGTTCTACCTGCATATCGACGATAGCGACGGCGATGCGGCGCGCGCGGCGCGTCTGTCGAACTACGTCGGGCCGAATTTGCAGGATCGCTTCGATATCAAGCACGAGCGGCTTCTCACGCATCAACTGGCGCTGACGCGGCGCGCCGAGTTCGCGTTGCTCGGCTTCGACGGTCCGTGGCAGGCGCAGTTGTTCATCAAAGGCCGGCTTTTCTATCACGGGCACGGCGGCGACGAGGTCGTGCCCGCGCGCGAAATAGGGGAGCACCATCTGCGCGGATGGTGGCTGACGGCGTCGGAATGGCGCGACGCGCGCTCGAATGCGTCGGACGATGAGCGCGCGTGGGTCGTGCAGCCGCGCATGGCGTGGCTCGCGTCGCGGCGGCTCGATGCGGATTCCGCCGAAACGCTGATCGCGGAATCGGATGCGATTCGCGCGCGTCTCGAAGGCACGATCGCGCCGACGATGGTTGCCGCCTACGCGCGCGACGAAGCGGGAAATTTCGTGGAGGAATCGCGAGGCTTCATCGTGCCGGACGACTGGCCGGAGCGCGCGCGGGCGTTCGCCGCGTCGGCGGAGTGATCACCGGCTGATCACCACCAGCGGAAAAAATGATGCACCGGACCGACGCCATGACCGACGTCGAGCCGCACGCTCGCTTCGATCGCGCCGGTCAGATAGCGCTTCGCCTCGGCGGTCGCGCTCGCAAGATCGTCGGTTTGCGCAATCAGCGCCGCGATCGCCGACGACAGCGTGCAGCCCGTGCCGTGCGTGTTCTTGAGCGGCACGCGCGCGCCGCCGAGCCTCAGTGCGCCCGCCGCCTCGATCAGCCAGTCGGGACTGTCGTTCGATGCAAGGTGGCCGCCTTTCATCAGCACGGCCCGCGCGCCGAGCGCGCGCAAGGCTTCGCCCTGACGGACCATCGCGTCTTCGTCGGCGGCGCTTTCTTCGCCTAACAGCGCCGCCGCTTCCGGCAGATTCGGCGTGACGAGCGTCGCGAGCGGCAGCAATTCGTCGCGCAACGCGGCAACGGCTTCCGGCGCCAGCAGCGCGTGATTGCTCTTCGAGATCATCACGGTGTCGAGCACAACGTGTTTCGGCCGATGGCGCTTGAGCGCCTCGGCGACCGCGCGCACGATGCCCGCGTTCGCCAGCATGCCGATCTTCACGGCATCGATGCGGATGTCGTCGAACACGGCGTCGAGCTGCGCCGCGATGAACGCGGGCTCCGGCGCGTGAACGGCTGTCACGCCGCGCGTGTTTTGCGCGGTGAGCGCCGTGATGACGCTCGCGCCGTACGCGCCGAGCGCGGAGAACGCCTTCAGATCGGCCTGAATGCCCGCGCCGCCGCCCGAGTCGGAGCCGGCGATCGTGAGGACGTTCGGAATGGTTTTCGTGATTGCCATGAGCTTAGATGCGTGACTGTGCGATGGTCGCGGCAAGCGCCGAGGCCGCCGTGCGCGGATCGGCCGCCTTGCAGATCGCCGACACCACCGCGAGACCGGCCGGCTTCGCGCGCATGACGTCTGCGGCGTTATGCGCCTGAATGCCGCCGATCGCGACGGTCGGCACATGCGCGGCCGCGCAGATTTCAGCGAGACCGTCGATGCCGCAGGGCGTGGAGGCGTCGGTCTTGGTCGGCGTCGCGTACACCGGACCCGCGCCGAGATAATCGACGACGTCCGCGCGTTTCGCCGCGTCGGCGGTTTCATCGAGATTCGATACCGACAGTCCGATCAGCGCGTCCGGCCCGAGCAGTCGGCGCGCGACATCGGCGGGCAGATCGCGCTGGCCGATATGCACGCCATCCGCGCCGACAGCCAGCGCGACATCGACATGATCGTTGACGACGAACGGCACGCCGTGCGCGCGCGTGATCGGCAGCAGATCGCGCGCGAGTTCGAACCACGCGCGCTTGTGCCACTCGGGCGCGCGCAGTTGCACGATGGTCGCGCCGCCTTCGAGCGCGGCGCGCGCGACACGAACCGCCGCGTCATGACCGCCGCACTGCACGGGATCGAGCACGAGATAGAGCGAGAGATCGAACGAAGCGCGCATGTCAGCCGGCAACGATGTCGCGCTGCACGAGCGTCTTGCCGAACGCGGCTTCATCGAGCGATGCGAGCCGGTCCAGATACGCGACGGCGAAGCTGCCGGGCAGCGCGGCGTCGCGCGCGGCGAGTTCCCCCGCGATGGTCGAATAGGCGATGGCGGCGACGGTCGCGGACCAGAACGCGTCGCGATCCGGCGCCGCGCCGACGAACGCGGCCACCGTCGCGGACAACGCGCAGCCGACGCCCGTCACGCGCGTCATCAAGGGCGAGCCGTTCGACATCGCGATGACGCGGCGGCCATCGGTCACGTAATCGGTCTCGCCCGTGACCGCGACGACGGCCTGCGTCTTCAGCGCGAGCACCTGCGCGGCGTCGAGCGCGGCATCGGTGGCGGCGGTGCTGTCGACGCCGCGTCCGCTCGCTGCGCCCCCCGACAAGCTGATGATCTCCGACGCGTTGCCGCGGATCACCGCAGGCTTCGCATCGAGCAGATCGAACGCAAATTCCGTGCGAAACGCGAGCGGCCCGACCGCGACCGGATCGAGCACCCACGGCGTGCCCGCGCTGTTGGCGGCCTCGACGGCGGCGCGGATCGCGCGGCTCTGCGGCACGTCGAGCGTGCCGAGATTGACCGACAGCGCATTGGCGACGGCCGCGAATTCGCCGACTTCCTCGCGCGCGACGACCATCGCGGGCGCGGCGCCGATCGCGAGCAGCACGTTCGCGGTGAAGTTGGTGACGACGAGATTCGTGAGGCAATGCACGAGCGGCGCGCGTTCGCGCACGCGGGTGACGAAGGAAAAGAGATCGGCGGCAAGCATGATGCGAAGAGGGTCAGTGCCGCGCTTCGCCGATCAGCGCGACCGAATCGAACGCGCGCTGATTGGCCTGATGCCGTCGCATCACGAAGTACATCATGAGACACACGAACGAGCCGAATAGCACGATGACGAACTGGATCGGCACGTCGAGCCACACGAGCACGGCGTAGAGGCACAGCATGACGAGCACCGACAGGTTCTCGTTGAAATTCTGCACGGCGATGGAATGCCCGGCGGAAAGCAGAACGTGCCCGCGATGCTGGAGCAGCGCGTTCATCGGCACGACGAAGAAGCCCGACAGTCCGCCGACGATCATCAGGAACACATATGCGATCAGCAGATAGCCGGGGAAGTGCATCTTGCCGAAGTAGATGCCCCAGTGCGCGGGAAAGAGATGGCGCGTGTAGAAGGCCATCAGCATGACGGCGAGTCCCATGACGATGCCTACCGGCAGCACGCTGAGCGAGCGCTTGAGCGGCACGCGCGCGGCCGCGAGCACCGCGCCCGCCGCGACGCCGACCGCGATCACCGCCTGCAGGATCGCTGCCTGCGAGAGCGTCATGCCGAGCGACACTTCGGCCCATTTCAGCACGATGAACTGCAGCGTCGCGCCTGCGCCCCAGAAGAGCGTCGTGACGGCGAGCGAGATCTGGCCGAGCTTGTCGCGCCAGAGCACGAGAAAGCAGTCGGCGAAATCGGTGATGAGCTTGAGCGGCCGCGTCTCCTGCTTCGGATACCGCGCGCCGGTGTCGGGAATGCGCAGATTGAAGATCGCGGCGATCACGTACATCAGCATGATGACGAGCATTGCGGCTTCGGCGGGCGTGTTGATGCGCGGAATGTGAAGCGACAGCAGATGACTGGCGATATGCGGACTGATGAGCGCGCCGCCCATGACCGTGCCGAGGATGATCGAGCCGACCGTCGTGCCTTCGATCCAGCCGTTCGCGGCGACGAGCCGATCGGCTGGCAGGAGCTCGGTCAGAATGCCGTATTTCGCGGGCGAATAGGCCGCCGCGCCGAACCCGACGATGCCATACGCGAGCAACGGATGCGCGCCGAAGAGCATCGTCACGCAGCCCACGACCTTGATCGAATTGGTCACGAACATGACGTGGCCCTTGGGCCGGGAATCCGCGAAAGCGCCGACGAAAGCCGCGAGAATCACATACGACAGGACGAAGAACAGCTTGAGCAGCGGCGTCATCCAGTTCGGGGCGTGAAGGTCTTTCAGCAGTGCAATGGCAGCGATCAGTAGAGCGTTATCGGCCAGCGATGAGAAAAACTGCGCGGCCATGATGGTGTAAAAACCTTTTTTCATCTGATCCGAAGCTTTCCTCACTGCGGGTGATCCGCCCCGGGCACCGGTCGTGCACTCGGGCTTATGCCTTTCGAAATGGGTTGTGTGCACGGCTTTATAACACGAAAATAGGCGCATTCTGACTAGCAGTAATCTCGATCGCGCCAGAAATGACGCGCCTGTGTTCGTGATTCCTCATAACATACTGATTCGCAAGGCGTCCCGGTCGGCGCAGCAGGACGCGTCCCGCTCGCGTATGCTGGCCTTTTAGACCGCACTCGTTGCAATTCCACCAAACGCTCATGCCGCGCCCCCTTTCAGCAACAATTCACACCGCCGCGCTCGCCAACAACCTGGCCGTTGCACGCAAGTACGCCCCGAAATCCAAGATCTGGGCCGTCGTCAAGGCCAATGCATATGGCCACGGTCTCGCCCGGGCGTTCCCCGGTTTGCGCGCAACGGACGGCTTTGGCCTTCTCGACCTCGAAGAAGCTGCGAAGTTGCGTGAATTGGGGTGGGCCGGGCCAATTCTTTTGCTCGAGGGCTTTTTCCGGCCGACCGACATCGACGTGATCGACCGCTATAGCCTCACCACGGCCGTGCACTGCGACGAGCAGTTGCGGATGCTGGAAATGGCGCGGCTGTCGAAACCGGTCAACATTCAGTTGAAGATGAACAGCGGCATGAACCGGCTCGGCTATACGCCCGAGAAGTTCCGCGCCGCGTGGGAGCGCGCGCGCGCCGTGCAGGGCGTCGGCCAGATCACGCTCATGACCCATTTTTCCGATGCCGATGGCCCGCGCGGCGTCGCGCATCAACTGGAAGCGTTCGAACGCGGCGCGGAAGGCATCGCGGGCGCGCGCAGTCTCGCGAACTCGGCGGCGCTCTTGTGGCACCCGGGCGCGCACTTCGACTGGGTGCGGCCCGGCATCATGCTGTACGGCGCATCGCCGTCGGGCGTGACCGCGGATATCGCCGATACCGGCCTCAAGCCCGCGATGACGCTCCAGTCCGAGCTGATCGCCGTGCAGACGGTCGACGCGGGGAGCAGCATCGGTTATGGCTCGACGTATACAGCGGGAACGCCGATGCGCATCGGCGTGGTCGCGTGCGGCTACGCGGACGGCTATCCGCGCGTGGCGCCCGAAGGCACGCCCGTGATCGTCGACGGCGCGAGAACGCGGCTCGTCGGCCGCGTGTCGATGGACATGCTGACCGTCGATCTGACGCCGTGCCCGAACGCCGGCATCGGTTCGCGCGTGGAACTGTGGGGCGCGAATCTACCGATCGACGATGTCGCGAGCTCGGCCGGCACGATCGGCTACGAACTCATGTGCGCGATCGCGCAACGCGTGCCGGTGCGCGCGGAATAACAACACGAAATCAACAACAAGAAATCAGGCAAGGCTTCGAGTGGCAAAAGTAGCGAAGGCAAAAACGCTGTATGTGTGCAGCGAATGCGGCGGGGAATCGCCGAAGTGGACCGGCCAGTGCGCCGCATGCAACGCGTGGAACACGCTGACCGAATCGGTGGCGCAGACGGCGTCGAACCATCGCTTCCAGGCGCTCGCGAAGAGTTCGCCGGTGCGCAAGCTCGCGGAAATCGAGGCGTCGGACGTGCCGCGCTTCACGACGGGCGTCGGCGAATTCGATCGCGTGCTGGGCGGCGGGCTCGTGCCGGGCGGCGTCGTGCTGATCGGCGGCGATCCGGGCATCGGCAAATCGACATTGCTACTGCAATCGCTCGCCGAAATCGCGCGCGAGCGGCCGGCGCTCTACGTGAGCGGTGAGGAATCCGGCGCGCAGATCGCGCTGCGCGCGCAGCGGCTCGGACTGATCGGCGGCGCGAGCGCCGCGGGCGATCTCGCGCTGCTTGCGGAAATTCAGCTCGAAAAGATCCAGGCGACCATCGATGAGCAACGGCCTGAAGTCGCCGTCATCGACTCGATTCAGACGATCTACTCGGAAGCGCTGACGTCCGCGCCCGGCTCCGTCGCGCAAGTGCGCGAGTGCGCGGCGCAACTCACGCGCATCGCCAAGCAGACGGGCACGTCGATCATCATGGTCGGCCACGTGACGAAAGAGGGCAGCCTCGCGGGACCGCGCGTGCTGGAGCACATCGTCGATACCGTGCTGTATTTCGAAGGCGACACGCACTCGTCGTTCAGGCTCGTGCGCGCGTTCAAGAATCGCTTCGGCGCCGTCAACGAGCTCGGCGTCTTCGCCATGACGGAAAAGGGCTTGCGCGGCGTCGCCAATCCGTCGGCGCTATTTTTGTCGCAGCACGAGCAGAGCGTCGCGGGTTCGTGCGTGCTCGTGACGCAGGAAGGTTCGCGGCCGCTGCTCGTCGAAGTGCAGGCGCTCGTCGATACCGCGCACGTGCCCAATCCGCGCCGGCTCGCGGTCGGGCTGGAACAAAACCGGCTGGCGCTGTTGCTGGCGGTGCTGCATCGGCACGCGGGAATTGCGTGTTTCGATCAGGACGTGTTCCTGAACGCGGTCGGCGGCGTGAAGATCACCGAGCCCGCCGCCGATCTCGCCGTGCTGCTCGCGATCCACTCGTCGATGCGCAACAAGCCGCTGCCGAAGGGTCTCATTACGTTCGGCGAGGTGGGCTTGGCGGGTGAAATCCGGCCGTCTCCGCGCGGGCAGGATCGCCTGAAGGAAGCGGCGAAGCTAGGCTTTTCCGTCGCGCTGATTCCGAAGGCGAACGCGCCCAAGCAGGCCATCGACGGTCTGAAGGTGATCGCCGTGGACCGCATCGAGGAAGCGATCGACCGCGTTCGCGACCTCGAATGATTTCGCGATCAGACCCTTCGTAACGGCGTGTAAAAATCTCATTGCGCAATGTAACCCAACGGGCGCGCGGTTTTCCTATCCTTACAGGGCTACGGACCCGGCCAACTTCGCCAAGGGCATTTCAACACGCGAAGTGACCGGAAGGATCGAGAGGACCACGCATTGAAACACGCTAATTCAGCCCGGCCGAAGCCCGCTTTCCACCTGCGCGGATGCCGCGTCTCAGCGCCGCTTCAGCAGCCTTGGGGCAGCGGCTGCCGGATCGTCGAATGGATCGACGAGCAAGGCCAGATCTCGCGTCGCGTCGTCGCGGCCGATGTCACCGAGGATCAAGTCGTCGCGACCATTCGCGAGCATGTGACGGGCCGCAAGCATGTGCTCGTCGACGACGAACGTCAGCCGCGTCAGGTCTTGCCGCGGCGTTAGGCGCTTCTGAAAAGCGGGTGTGCCGCCGCTTCGGCAGGCGTCAGCACGGGCGCGACGCAGCAATCGAGCGGCTCCAGCAACGTCATCCATTCGTCGCGCGTGCGTTCGCGGAAAATCGCGGCAAGCTGCGCGGACAAGTCTGCCGCGTCCGCACCGCCGATCGCCTGTCCGAGGCTCCAGTGCCGCGTCGCCCAATCGGGACGGCCGAGCGCTTCGCACAAGGTCTGCCAGAACTTCAGCTCCAGCGCGCCGACCGCGACGAAACGGTCATCGCGCGTGCGATACACGTCATAGCAGGGCGCGCCGCCGTTCAGCAGGCCAGCGCCCGCGCGCGTCGTGGCTTCGTCGGCATTGGCGAGCGCGATATGCGCCATCACGTTGTGCGCGTGCGCCGCGTGCGTCATCGACACATTCAGGCAACGTCCTTCGCCGCCGCGCGCGACGTGCCACGCCGCCGCCAGTATTTCCATGACCGCCGAAAGCGCGCCGCCGAGCAGATCCGCCAACTGGAAATTCGGCGCGATGGGGGTGCCGTCGCGCGCCGTGAGCTGATCCAGCACGCCCGCATACGCGATGTAGTTCAGATCGTGTCCGGCCTTCTGCGCGAACGGTCCCTCGCTGCCGAAACCGGTGATCGCGCAATAGACGAGCTTCGGATTTGCCTCGCGCAGCACGTCGTAGCCGACGCCCAGCCGCGCCATCACCGAAGGTCGAAAGCTCTCGACGAGCACGTCTGCATCGCGCGCGAGCTCGATCAATTTCGCGCGGCCTTCGTCCGTTTTGAGATCGAGCGTGAGCTGCCGCTTTCCGCGATTGACGATGCGATAAAACGCGCTCGGCGTGCCGCTTTGCCGATCGGCTTCGCTTTGCAGCATCGTGCGGGTGTAGTCGCCTTCGCCCGGCGGCTCGATCTTGAGCACATCGGCGCCGAGTTCCGCGAGCCGTAGCGTGGCGATGGGGCCGGGTAGAAGCCGCGTCAGATCCAGCACGCGCAGGCCGGTTAGGGAAGGCGTCGTCAAGTTGTCGATCTCCTGTTATGAGCCGATCTGCTCCAGTTCCTCGTGCGCTTCGAGCCACTCCATTTCGAGCGTTTCGAGGCGCGCATTCACTTCGCCCTGGCGTCGGATCGTCTCAGTGAGTTTCGCTTTCATCGGCGCTTCGTAGCTCGCCGGATCGGCGACGAACGCATCGAGTGCCGATTTTTCCGCGTTGAGCTTTTCCATCTCTTTCTCGATCTTGGCGATGCGCGACTTGAGCGGCTTCGTCAGATGCGCAAGCTTTTGCCGTTCCTGAGCTTCCTGCCGGCGCTGTTCCTTGCGATTGAGCGCGCTGTCGGACGCCTCGCCCGAGGCCGCGGCGCTCGCTTCCTTCGCCGCCGCGCGCGTTTCGGCGGCGTGCTGCAGAAGCCAGTCGCGGTAGTCGTCGAGATCGCCGTCGAACGGACTCAGGCGATGCTTCGCGACGAGCATGAACGTGTCGGTCGTCGCGCGCAGCAAGTGCCGGTCGTGCGACACGAGTATGAGCGTGCCTTCGAACTGCGCGAGCGCCATGGTCAGCGCGTGGCGCGTTTCGAGGTCGAGGTGGTTGGTCGGCTCGTCGAGCAGCAGCAGATTCGGCTTTTGCCAGATGATGAGCGCCAGCGCGAGCCGCGCCTTCTCGCCGCCGGAAAAGGGCGCGATCTTCGCGGTCGCCATGTCGCCGGAGAAGTTGAAGCTGCCGAGAAAGTCGCGCAGTTCCTGCTCGCGCGTGTCGGGTGCGAGGCGCGCGAGATGCTGGAGCGGGGAATCGTCCGGGCGCAGCGTTTCCAGTTGATGCTGCGCGAAATAGCCGATCTGCAAGCCTTTGCCCTGCCGGACGTCGCCGGAAAGCGGTTCGAGCGTCTGCGCGAGCGTCTTGATGAGCGTCGATTTCCCCTGACCGTTCGCGCCGAGCAAGCCGATGCGCTGGCCGTTCTGGATCGACAGCGTCACGCCTTCGACGATTGGAATCTCGCCGCCCGCGTCGTTGTGATAGCCGCAACGCACGCTCTCCATGACCATCATCGGATTCGGCGCGGCGTCGGGCTCGCGGAATTCGAACGTGAAGGGCGAGGTTGCGTGCGCGGGCGCGATCAGCTCCATCTTCTCCAGCGCCTTCACGCGGCTTTGCGCCTGCTTGGCTTTGGTCGCCTTGGCCTTGAATCGGTCGATGAAACTCTGCAGATGCGCGACTGTCCTTTGCTGCTTCTCGTACGCGCTTTGTTGCAGCGCGATCTGCTGCGCGCGCAGCACTTCGAACTGGCTGTAGTTGCCGCCGTAGCGCTTCACCTGACGATTTTCCAGATGCAGCGTGACGTTGCAGACCGAATCGAGGAACTCACGGTCGTGCGAGATCACGACGAGCGTGCCCGCATAGCGCCCGAGCCAGTCTTCCAGCCAGACGATGGCGTCGAGGTCCAGGTGGTTGGTCGGTTCGTCGAGCAGCAGCAGATCGGACGGACACATCAGCGCCTGCGCGAGATTCAGGCGCATGCGCCAGCCGCCCGAGAAGCTCGACACCGGCTCGCTCGTCTGCTCGAGCGTGAAGCCGAGACCGAGCAGCAGCGTTTCGGCGCGCGCGGGCGCCGTGTAGCCGTCGGCATCGGCGAAGGCGGCGTGGGCTTCCGCTTCGGCCGCGCCGTCATGCGCGGCGGACGCGGCCACGATGCGCGCCTCGATCGCACGCAGATGCGTGTCGCCGTCGAGCGTGTAGTCGAGTGCGCTGCGATCCACGGCGGGCGTTTCCTGCGCGACGTGCGCGATGCGCCACGACGGCGGCATCGAGAAATCGCCGCCGTCCGCGTGCAATTCGCCGCGCAGCACGGAAAAGAGCGTCGACTT
Organism: Caballeronia sp. ATUFL_F1_KS39; assembly: GCF_023630985.1. NCBI lineage: Bacteria > Pseudomonadati > Pseudomonadota > Betaproteobacteria > Burkholderiales > Burkholderiaceae > Caballeronia > Caballeronia sp. ATUFL_F1_KS39. Next base: position 246,106 of record NZ_JALQDZ010000005.1, read on the forward strand.
GCCCGCGCCGTTTGCGCCGACGAGACCGGCCTTCTCGCCCGGATTGAGCGTGAAGCTCGTGTCTTCGAAAAGCGGCTTGGTGCCGCGGGACAGGCTGAACTGGTTGAAGCGGATCACGTCGGAATGGCGGCGAAAAGGGCGCGGCTTTGAGGGAAAGCGCTATTTTAGACCGGACCGATTGCGCGGCAGGGGTTGGCCGTTCGGCTAATGGCGGGCGAACGCGCGACGGGTTAGCATCGCGTGACTTTCATCGAATTTTTCCGGAGCACGCCATGAGCACAGCCAGCGAAGGCATCTACGGCTTCTCGGCCGAAACACTCGACGGCGCGACCGTCAGCCTCGACAAGTACCGCGGCAAGGTTCTGCTCATCGTGAATACGGCGAGCGAATGCGGATTCACACCGCAGTACAAGGGTTTGCAGGAGGTTTATCGACAGTACGCGGCGCGCGGTTTCGAGGTGCTCGGCTTTCCGTGCAACCAGTTCGGCAAGCAGGAACCGGGCGATGCCGGGCAAATCGGCGCTTTCTGCGAGCAAAACTACGGCGTCACGTTTCCGATGTTCGCGAAGATCGAGGTGAACGGCTCCAACGCGCATCCGCTCTACAAGTATCTGAAGGACAAGGAACCGGGCCTGCTCGGCATCGAAGCGATCAAGTGGAATTTCACGAAGTTTCTCGTCGATCGCAGTGGCAAGGTCATCAGGCGCTATGCGCCGCAGACCAAGCCGGAATCGATCACCGACGACATCGAAAAGCTGCTCTGACGCCGCTCAGAGAATCGGCGAGAAAAGCCGCGCGACGTGCATCGCCATGCGCCGCCAGAAGGCCTTGCCGCGATAGTCATTGGCGTCGATCTCGAACGAATGCGCGAAGTCGGCGAGCAGCATGGTTTCCACTTCGCTCGCGAACGCGCGATCGACGGTCAGCACCGTGATCTCGAAGTTCAGGCGAAACGAGCGATTGTCGAGATTCGCGCTGCCGATCGACGCGGCGATGCCGTCGACGAGCACGACCTTCTGATGCAGAAATCCCGGCTTGTAGCGGAAGATGCGAACGCCCGCCTGCACGAGGTCGTACGCATAAAGCCGTGACGCCGCGAACACCACGCGATGATCGCGCCGGCTCGGAATCAGGATGCGTACGTCGACGCCACGCATCACGGCGAGCCGCAGCGCCGAGAACACGGCTTCGTCGGGAATCAGATAGGGCGATGTGATCCAGATGCGCTCGCGCGCCGCGTTGATCGCCTCGACAAAGAAAAGCGAACAGGTTTCCTGTTTGTCCGCCGGGCCGCTCGACAGCACCATGCAGTGCATGTTCTCGCCGGAATGCGGCGCGGGGCCGAGTTCCGGCAGGCGTTGCGTCGCCCAGTACCAGTCTTCGGTGAACACGAACTGAATGCTCGCGACCGCCGGGCCGCGCACTTCGATATGCGTGTCGCGCCACGGCGAAAGCCGCGGATTGCCGCCGAGATATTCGACGCCCACGTTGTGCCCGCCGACGAACGCGCATTTGCCGTCCACCACGACGATCTTCCGATGATTGCGGAAGTTGATCTGGAAACGGTGCACGAACTTGCGGGTGGCCGCGAACGGATGCGCCTCGACGCCGCCCGCCCGCAGCGCATTGACGTAGCGATGCGGCAGGTCGAAGCTGCCGATGCTGTCATAGAGGAAGTACACGCGCACGCCGGCCTGAGCTTTCTTGATGAGCGCGTCCTTGAGCATTTCGCCGAGCGCATCGGCGCGCACGATGAAGAACTGCACGACCACATAGCGTTCGGCGCCGGCGATCGCTTCGAGAATCGCGGCGAACGTCGCGTCGCCGTTGATGAGCACGCGGGCCGAGTTGCCGCGCAAGAACGGCATGCCGGACAGGCGCTGCAGCGTGCGGATCGTCGGATTGCCGAGATAAGCAGCAGGCCCCGGCGCGATTTCGCCGCGCGCGCCGGTGGAATCGACGAGCGGAGCGGCTTCGGGCGCATCGCTGCGGGCGCCGGAATCCCATTCGGCAGGCTTCGAACGGCTGCGCAGGATCTCGATTTCCAGCCGCCGTTCGTCGATATAGCCGGCGAACTTGCTGCGGCCGAGGAAGAGATACGGGATCAGCGTGAAGTAGGGCATCGCGACGAGCGACACGGCCCACGCGACCGCGCCTTGCGACGTGCGTGTGTTGATGACGGCATGGATCGCGGCGATCACGCCGAGCACATGCGCGGCCATCACCAGCGTGCCGAGGTGAAGCCAGTCGGATGCTTGCATAGACGCGGGAAGGAGCTAAGGGCTTGGCTAATGGCGATTTGCCATATTACCCAACCCTTCCACGCGAAGTGTCAGCGATCGTTGCAGCGCTTGCGCCGCCGCAACGACCGCTCACGGAGAAGCGGACGCTCAGGCCGGAAGGTCGGCGGCCTGGATGAGGAACACGTTGTCATCGCCGGCGCTCGTCGAGAGCCAGACGAGATCGAGGCCGCCGAGCGCGGCTTCCACATTCGGGCGCTCATTGCCGATCTCGACGACGAGCACGCCGTCCTCGGTCAGCCACTTGCCCGCGTCGCGCACGATGCGCCGTACCACGTCCATGCCGTCCGCGCCGCCCGCGAGCGCGAGCTCGGGTTCGTGGCGGTACTCTGCCGGCAGCGCCTGCATCGCGTCCGCGTTGACGTACGGCGGATTCGTGATGATGACCTCGTAGCGCGCCTCGGGAAGCGGCGCGTACAGGTCGCCTTCGTAGAGGCTCACGCGCTCTTCGAGACCGTAATCGTCCACATTGCGGCGCGCGACCGCGAGCGCATCGGCGGAAATGTCGACGGCATCGACATCGGCGTTTTCGAAGGCCTGCGCCGCGAGAATCGCGAGGCAGCCCGAGCCGGTGCACAGTTCGAGCACGCGCGTGACCTGATCCGGATCGGCCACATACGGCTGCAAGCCGTCCTGCAGCAACTCGCCGATGAACGAGCGCGGCACGATCACGCGTTCATCGACGTAAAAGCGGCGGCCGTGCATCCACGCTTCCTGCGTGATGTACGCGGCGGGAATGCGTTCCTTCGCGCGGCGCTCGATGACTTTCATGACCGCGTCGATCTCGTGGTCGAGCAGGCGCGCGTCGAGGAACGGATCGAGCGTGTCGAGCGGCAGATGCAGCGTATGCAGGATCAGATACGCGGCTTCGTCGTAGGCATTGGACGAGCCGTGGCCGAAGGACAAGCCCGCTTCGGTGAAACGCGAGACGCCGAAGCGCAGCAGGTCGCGCACGGTGGTGAAGGGCAGCGCCATCGAAGGCTCCTTTTTATTGTCGGATTTGAATTAGGCGATCAGTGCTTCGAGCACGCGGCGGTACACGTTCTTCAACGGTTCGATGAAGCGCACTTCGACATGCTCGTCGATCTTGTGGATCGTGCCGTTCGGCGGGCCGAATTCGACGACCTGATCGCAGATTTGCGCGATGAAGCGTCCGTCGGACGTGCCGCCCGTGGTAGACAGCTCGGTGCGCACGCCGGTTTCATCGGCGATGGCTTTTTCGAGCGCGTCGGACAGCGCACCGCGCGGGGTGAGAAACGGCAGGCCGCTCACGATCCACTGCAGGTCGTATTCGAGGCCGTGCTTGTCAAGGATCGCGTGGACGCGGCTTTGCAGGCTCTCGACCGTGCTCGCGGTCGAGAAGCGGAAGTTGAACATCAGGTCGGCATGACCGGGAATGATGTTGGTCGCGCCGGTGCCCGAATGCAGGTTCGACACTTGCCAGGTTGTCGGCGGGAAATATTCGTTGCCGTCGTCCCATTTTTCGGCGACGAGCTCGGCGAGCGCGGGCGCGAGCAGATGCACCGGATTCTTCGCGAGATGCGGATACGCGATATGCCCCTGCACGCCCTTGACGACGAGCTTGCCCGTCATCGAGCCGCGCCGGCCGTTCTTGACCATGTCGCCGAGCGTGGCGTTCGAAGTCGGCTCGCCGACGATGCAGTAATCGAGCCGCGTGCCGCGCGCCTTCAGCGCTTGAACGACCTTGATCGTGCCGTCGGTCGCGGGGCCTTCTTCATCGCTCGTGATGAGAAACGCGAGCGTGCCGCGATGTTCCGGATGCTGCGCGACGAATTCCTCGCTCGACACGACGAACGCCGCGAGCGACGCCTTCATGTCCGCCGCGCCGCGACCGTAGAGTTTGCCGTCGCGATGCGTCGGGGTGAAGGGCGGCGAGCTCCACTGTTCGAGCGGGCCGGTCGGCACGACGTCGGTATGGCCGGCGAAGGCGAGCAGCTTGCCGCTTGCGTCCGTGCCGCGCCTGACGGCCCACAGGTTCGTGACGCCGCCCGATTCGATCGTTTCGCATTCGAAGCCGATCGCCGCGAGCCGCTCGATCATGAGCGCCTGGCAAGCCTTGTCGTCGGGCGTGACGGATGCGCGTTCGATCAGCGCTTCGGTAAGGGAAAGGGTGCCGGACATGGTTCTTTTTCCACAGCGATAAAAAATGCCGGCGCGCGGGCCGGCACTCGTAGCAAGCTCGCGATGACCGTCGGATTCACAGTCATCGCATCGGCTCAGGCAAAGAGCGTTTCGTACTGCTCGGCGGAAAATCCGAGCGTCTTCACGCGTCCGTTCACCACCACGACCGGCCGCTTGATGATCGACGGCTTGTGGATCATCAGCGCGATCGCGCCGTTGGTCGTGTCGGCTTCGGCCTTGTGCACGTCCGACAGGCCGCGCCACGTCGTGCCGCGCTTGTTGATGAGCTGATCGAGCGATACGTCCTTCAGCCAGTCCTGAACCAGCTTCTCGTTCACGCCGGCTTTCTTGAAGTCGTGAAACTCGAACGGCACGCCGTGCTCTTCCAGCCACACGCGCGCCTTCTTCACCGTGTCGCAGTTCGGAATGCCGTAGACGACAGTCGTCGGGGTGGATCCGCGTGCCAAAATCAGTCGCCTCGCAGCAGTTCGTTCAGGCCGACTTTCGCGCGCGTCTTGGCGTCGACCTTCTTCACGATGACCGCGCAGTACAGGCTGTGCGAGCCGTCCTTCGACGGCAGGTTGCCCGCGACGACGACCGAGCCCGCCGGAATGCGGCCGTACGTGACTTCGCCGGTTTCGCGATCGTAGATCTTCGTCGACTGGCCGAGATACACGCCCATCGAGATGACGGAATTCTCTTCGACGATCACGCCTTCCACGACCTCCGAACGCGCGCCGATGAAGCAGTTGTCCTCGATGATGACCGGGTTCGCCTGCAGCGGCTCCAGCACGCCGCCGATGCCCACGCCGCCCGACAGGTGCACGTTCTTGCCGATCTGCGCGCACGAGCCGACGGTCGCCCACGTATCGACCATCGTGCCTTCGTCGACATATGCGCCGATGTTGGTGTAAGACGGCATCAGCACGACGTTCTTCGCGATGAACGAGCCGCGGCGCGCGATGGCCGGCGGCACGACGCGGAAACCGCCCGCCGCGAAGTCTTCGGCCGTGTAGTTCGCGAACTTCGAGGGCACCTTGTCGTAGAACTGCGTGTAGTTGTAAGACCCGCCACCGGCAGGCATCGGCGCGTTGTCTTCCAGTCGGAACGACAGCAGCACGGCCTTCTTGAGCCACTGATTCACGACCCAGTCGCCATCGCGCTTTTCGGCGACGCGCATCTGGCCTTTGTCGAGCTGCTCGATCGCATGCGCGACGGCTTCGCGGACTTCGGCGGGCGCGGCCTTGGGCGACAGCTCGGCGCGGTTTTCCCAGGCGGTATCGATGATGCTCTGAAGTTGTTGCGACATAGTTGGTATCAAGGATGGGTAGTTGGGCCGGCTACGTTTCAGAACCGTTTGTCAGGAACTGAGCGTGCGGCAGAATTCGACGATGCGGCGAGCGCCTTCGACACATTCCCCGGTTTCAGCGACGAGCGCGATGCGCACGAAACCTTCGCCGGGATTCGTGCCGTGCGCCGTGCGAGCGAGAAAGGAGCCCGGCAGAACCGTCACATTATAGTCGGCGTAAAGGCGTGCAGCGAACTGGGTATCGGTGAGCCCGGTGCCCGAAACGTTCGCCCAGAGGTAGAACGCGGCGTCGGGCAAACGCACGTCGAGGACGTCCGCGAGCATCGGCGTGACCGTCTGGAATTTTTTCAGATACTGCGCGCGGTTGTCGCGCACGTGCGTTTCATCCTGCCACGCGACGATGCTCGCGCGCTGAAACACCGTCGACAGCGCCGCGCCGTGATACGTGCGATAGAGCAGGAAGTCCTTCAGGATCGACGCATCGCCCGCGACGAAGCCCGAACGCATGCCCGGCACGTTCGAGCGCTTGGACAGGCTCGACAGCATCACGAGACGGTCGAAGTTGCGATTGAGCAGCCGCGCGGCTTCGAGGCCGCCGAGCGGCGGATTGCTTTCGTCGAAATAGATCTCCGAATAACACTCGTCCGATGCGATCACGAAGCCGTGCCTGTCCGACAGCGCGAAGAGTTCGCGCCAGTTTTCGAGCGTGAGCACGGCGCCCGTCGGGTTGCCCGGCGAGCAGACGTAGAGCAGTTGCGTGCGCGCCCAGATCTCTTCGGGCACCGCCGAGTAATCGCACGCGAAGTTGCGCGCCGGATCGCTGTTGACGAAGTACGGCTCGGCGCCCGCGAGCAGGGCCGCGCCTTCGTAGATTTGATAGAACGGGTTCGGACAGAGTACGATGGGCGGTTCTGCGGCCTTGTTCGTGCGGCTGTCGATCACGGTCTGCGCGAGCGCGAAAAGCGCCTCGCGCGAGCCGGAGACAGGCAGCACTTCGGTTGCCGGATCGATCGATTCGAGGCCGTAACGCTGCATCACCCATGCCGCGATCGCGCGGCGCAACGGCTCGCTGCCGAGCGTCGCCGGGTAGCTCGCGAGGCCGTCGAGCGAATCGATCACCGCATCGCGGATCAGCGCGGGCGTCGGATGCTTCGGCTCGCCGATGCCGAAGCTGATCGGCGTGAATCCCGCGCGCGGCTCGATGCCCTTGAAGAGCAGACGAAGCTTTTCGAATGGATAAGACTGAAGTTTCTCGAGAAGTGGATTCACGGCGTGACCGGTAAGCAGTGAGCGATGCGCGCGAGGCGAGAAGCGCCTGCGAGCGCGGCAATCGGAAGAATCGAACGGACGTGAAACGAACTCACGATTATAGCGCGTGGCGTCGCGCCGGAAACGGCGGGCGGCGCGCGCCACGAAGGACGAAAACACGAGTGATGCCGGACGCAATGCAAGGACCATCTCGATGACGAGCAGTGTGCGCAACGCATGGCCGACGCTCGCAATCATGCTCGGCGCGTCGGTGTGGGGCCTCGTCTGGTATCCGATGCGGATGCTTGCCGCCATGGGCCTCTCCGGCACGGCCGCGAGCGCGACGACGAGCGCCGCCGCGTGCGTCTTCGTGCTCGTCGCGAAACGCCGCTCGATCAGTACGCTGTCGTGGCACTGGCTGCTCGTCGGGCTCGGCGTGGCCGCGGGCGTGACTAATATCGGTTTCGTGTGGGGCGCGATCCACGGTCAGGTGATGCGCGTGCTGCTGCTCTTCTATCTGACGCCCGCGTGGACCGCGATCTTCGCGCACGTCATCCTGAAAGAGCGTCTCACGCGCGCCGACGCCGCGCTCTCGCTCCTCTCGCTCGCGGGCGCGGTCACCATGCTCTGGTCGCCCGAACTCGGCATGCCGCTGCCGGCCGATCTCGCCGAATGGTCGGGTCTGATGGGCGGCATGGGCTTCGCGATGAGCAACGTGCTCGTCGTGAAAGTCACCCGTACGCTGCCCGCGATGAAGCCCGAGATGCGCACGGCGGTGATCTTCGGCGGCGCGGCGCTCATCGCGTCCATCGTCACGCTGTTCGAGCCGATGCCCGCGCCGCCCGCAGCCGCTCTCTTGCCGACCGTGAGCCTGATCGTGATCGGGCTGGGCGTCGTGCTCGCCGGCAACAACATGATCGTGCAACTCGGCCTCGCGCGCGTGCCGGCCAATCGTGCGTCGATCATCATGCTGTTCGAACTCGTCGTCACGGCGCTGTCGGCGTGGCTCTTCGCAGGCGAAGTCCCCGGCGCGCGAGAATGGGCGGGCGGCGCGTGCATCGTCGTTGCATGCGTGCTGTCGGCGTGGGTGCATCGGCCGCGGGCAGCGCGCTCGCCTTCGTCCGCAGCGTCCGACATCGCGATAGAAGTGCCGGAAAGCAAAAAGAAATCGACTCGCGCGATGGTATGATGGAGTCCGCTTTCGCCGGGCCAGTTGATGGTGCTTCACTGCCGCGCGGCCGGGAAACGACGGGCCGCGCTGCGGCCTGTCTGCCATATATCCTCCGTCACTCATTCAAAACAGCGATATCGCCGTGCGTCTGACCTCGATAAAACTCGCTGGCTTCAAGTCCTTCGTCGATCCCACGCATTTCCAGGTCCCCGGCCAACTGGTCGGCGTCGTCGGGCCGAACGGCTGTGGCAAGTCCAATATCATCGATGCCGTGCGCTGGGTGCTCGGCGAATCGCGCGCCTCCGAGTTGCGCGGCGAATCGATGCAGGACGTGATCTTCAACGGATCGACGGCGCGCAAACCCGGCAGCCGGGCTAGCGTCGAACTCATTTTCGATAACGGCGACGGCCGCGCCGCCGGTCAATGGAGCGCCTACGGCGAAATCGCCGTGAAGCGCGTGCTCACGCGCGACGGCACTTCCAGCTACTACATCAACAATCTGCCCGCGCGCCGTCGCGACATCCAGGACATCTTCCTCGGCACGGGTCTCGGCCCGCGCGCCTACGCGATCATCGGGCAGGGCATGATCGCGCGCATCATCGAGGCGAAGCCCGAAGAGCTGCGCGTGTTCCTCGAAGAAGCCGCGGGCGTGTCGAAGTACAAGGAGCGCCGCCGCGAGACGGAGAACCGTCTGCATGACACGCGCGAGAACCTGACGCGCGTCGAAGACATCATCCGCGAGCTGTCGACGAACCTCGAAAAGCTCGAAGCGCAGGCGGTCGTCGCGACGAAGTACAAGGAACTGCAGGCCGAAGGCGAAGAGAAGCAACGCCTTCTGTGGCTCTTGCGCAAGAAGGAAGCGGGCAACGAAGCCGAGCGTCAGCAGCGCGCCATTCGCGAGGCCCAGGTCGAGCTCGAAGCGCAGACGGCGCGTCTGCGTGAAGTCGAAGCGCAACTGGAAACGCTGCGCGTCGCGCACTACAGCGCGAGCGACGCGATGCAAGGCGCGCAAGGCTCGCTCTACGAAGCCAATGCCGAAGTGAGCAGGCTCGAAGCGGAGATCCGCTTTATCGTCGAGTCGCGCAATCGCGTGCAGGCGCAGATCGCCGCGCTTACCGCGCAGCGCGAGCAATGGCAGGTGCAGGCGCAAAAGGCGCGCGACGAAATCGATACCGCGACCGAAGCGCTCGCCGAAGGCGAAGAAAAGGCCGCGATCGCGCAGGAAAATGCCGCCGCGAAACACGACGCGCTCCCCGCGCTCGAAGCGCGCTGGCGCGACGCACAAGCGCAATTGAACGAAGAGCGCGCGGGCATCGCGCGCGCGGAACAGGCGCTCAAGCTCGAAGCGGCGCATCAGCGCAACGCGGATCAGCAGCTTCAGCAATTGCAGCAGCGTCAGGAGCGTCTGAAGAGCGAGGCGAGCGGTCTGGATGCGCCCGACGAAGCGCATCTCGAAGAGTTGCGCATGCAGCTCGCGGAAAACGAAGAGATTCTCGCCGAAGCACAAGCGCGTCTCGCCGATGCGCAGGAAACCGTGCCGCGTCTGGACGCCGAGCGCCGCGCCGCGCAGGAACGCGTGCAGAAGGAAAGCGCGCAGATCCATCAGCTCGAAGCGCGTCTCGCCGCGTTGAAGCAGCTTCAGGAAAGCGTGCAGACGGAAGGCAAGATCCAGCCGTGGCTCGACAAGCACGAGCTCGGCGCGCTGCCGCGTCTGTGGAAGAAGCTGCACGTCGAGACCGGCTGGGAAGCGGCGCTCGAATCCGTGCTGCGCGAGCGTCTCGCCGCGCTGGAAGTATCGAATCTGGATTGGGTCAAGGCGTTCGCCACGGATGCGCCGCCCGCCAAGCTCGCGTTCTACTCGCCGCCCGTCGCGGGCAAGCCGGTCGACGCGCCGCAAGGCTTGCGCTCGCTGCTGTCGCTCGTGCGCATCGACGATCCGGGCCTGCGCGCCGTGCTCAACGAATGGCTCGCCACGACTTTCGTCGCCGACGATCTCGCGCAGGCGCTCGCTTCGCGCAATCAGTTGCCGGATGGCGCCGCGTTCGTCGTGAAGGCGGGGCATATCGTGACGCGCGTGGGCGTGCAGCTTTACGCGTCGGATTCCGAGCAGTCGGGCATGCTCGCGCGTGCGCAGGAAATCGAGAATCTGACGAAGCAGGTGCGCGCGCAGGCTTTGCTGTCCGATGAAGCCAAGGCCAACGCCGTGCGTGCCGATGCCGCCCACACGCAAGGCTCGCAGACGCTCGCGGAAGCGCGCGCCGCCGCTGAGCGCGCGACGCAGCGCGTGCACGCGTTGCAGATGGACGTGCTCAAGCTCGCGCAGGCGCACGAACGCTATACGCAGCGCAACACGCAGATCGGCGAGGAGCTCGAAGAGATCGCCGCGCAGGTCGACGAGCAGCGTGCCTTGCGCGCCGAATCGGAAGCCGCGTTCGAACGTCACGATGGCGAAATCGCGCAATTGCAGGCGCGTTTCGAAGACAACCAGCTTGCGTTCGAGTCGCTCGACGAGGAACTCACGAACGCGCGCCACGAACTTCGCGAACTGGAACGCGCCGCGAGCGATGCCAGCTTCGCCGTGCGCGGCCTCGCCGCGAAGATCGACGAATACAAGCGCAATATCGAGACGGCGCACGATCAGAGCGAGCGCATCGCGGGCACGCTGGAAGACGCGCGCGCCGAACTCGAAACCATCAACGAACAGACCGCGCAGACCGGCCTGCAGGACGCGCTCGAAGTGCGCGCGGCGCGCGAGGAAGCGCTGCATGCGGCGCGCGTCGAACTGGACGATCTGACCGCGCGTCTGCGTCAGGCCGACGAGCAGCGCCTCATGGCCGAACGTTCGCTGCAGCCGCTGCGCGACAAGATCAACGAGTTGCAACTGAAGGAGCAGGCGGCGCGCATCAGCGGCGAACAGTTCGTCGAGCAGTTGCAAGCAGCCGGCGTCGATGAAGCCGAGCTCGCCGAAAAGCTCACGCCGGACATGAAGCCGTCGTATCTGCAGGGCGAAGTCACGCGGCTGAACAACGCGATCAACGCGCTCGGCCCGGTCAACATGGCCGCGCTCGAAGAACTCGCCGCGGCAACCGAGCGCAAGCATTTCCTCGACGCGCAGTCCGCGGATCTGAACGACGCCATCGGCACGCTGGAAGACGCGATCCAGAAGATCGATCAGGAAACGCGCGCGCTGCTGCAAGGCACCTTCGACGAAGTGAACCGTCACTTCGGCGAACTGTTCCCGCGCCTTTTCGGCGGCGGTCAGGCGAAGCTCATCATGACCGGCGATGAAATCCTCGACGCCGGCGTGCAGGTCATGGCGCAGCCGCCCGGCAAGAAGAATTCGACGATTCACCTGCTTTCGGGCGGCGAAAAGGCGCTGACCGCGACCGCGCTCGTGTTCGCGATGTTCCAGTTGAACCCCGCGCCGTTCTGTCTGCTCGACGAAGTCGACGCGCCGCTCGACGACGCCAACACCGAGCGCTTCGCGAACCTCGTGCGCGCGATGTCGGCCAAGACGCAGTTCCTGTTCATCTCGCACAACAAGATCGCGATGGAAATGGCGCAGCAACTGATCGGCGTGACGATGCAGGAGCAGGGCGTGTCGCGCATCGTCGCGGTGGACATGGAAGCGGCGGCGGGCTTCGCGCAGAACGGCTGAAGCATCGCGCTCGCGAGAGTTTGATTGAGTGAAAGGGCCGGACGAGGTTTCCGGCAGCGTGCGTCAAGGCGCGGAGTGGCGCGCATCGGCCAGGCGGCGGCGAGAAGCCGGAACGCGGCGATGCGCGCGACAGATCGCGCGGCGCTTCGTAACTTAAAAGAATGATGGAGCCTGCATGGACGAGTTGACACTCGGTTTGATTGGAGCCGGAGCCGTGGTGGTGGGCGGCGTGGTCGTGTACAACGCGTGGCAGAGCGCGAAGGTGCGTCGCAAGATGCCGCGTCCGATGCCGGACGAAGCGGCGGATGCGCTTGCGCGCCAGGAAGCGGACGACGAGCAGCCGTTCATCGAGCCCGTGCGTCAGTCGCGGCGCGCGCCCGTAGCGGGCGGCGCCGATGGCGCCGATGCCGAACCGCGCGATACGCGTGTCGAGCCGAGCTTCGGCACGGCGAACGAGTCGACGGCGGCGGCTCCCGTCGCGCCTGCCGATACCGCCGTCGATCTCCAGGCCGAGGCGACGTCCGCCAATGGCGCGTCCGAGGAAGCGCCAAGTGCCACCGAAGACGAGCGCACCGAACCGGTGATGGCCGCCGCGACGACGATTTCGCAGGCGCCGCCGGCGGTCGTCGATCGCCGCATCGATTGTGTCGTGCCGATTCGCCTCGCCGCGCCGGTTGCGGGCGATCGCGTGATTCCGCTTGCGCAGCGCCTGCGCCGCGCGGGCACGAAGCCCGTGACGATCGAAGGCAAGGCCGAAGGCGACAGCGCGTGGGAGTTGCCGCGAAACGGCGTGCGCTACGAGGAGTTGCGCGCGGCCGCGCAACTCGCGAACCGCAGCGGCCCGCTCAACGAACTCGAATTCTCGGAGTTCGTGACCGGCGTGCAGCGGCTTGCCGACGCCATCGACGGCGCGCCCGAATTCCCCGACATGATGGAAACCGTCGGCATGGCGCGCGAGCTGGACGCGTTTGCCGCGCAATGCGACGCGCAGCTCTCGATCAACATCCTCTCCGACGGCGCGCCGTGGTCCGCGAACTACGTGCAGGCGGTGGCGTCGCAAGACGGCCTTTTGCTCTCGCGCGACGGCACACGCTTCGTCAAACTCGACGCGAAGCAGAATCCGGTCTTCATGCTCCAGTTCGGCGACACGAACTTCCTGCGCGACGACCTCACCTACAAGGGCGGCCAGATGATCACGCTGGTGCTCGACGTGCCCGTCGCCGACGAAGACATCCTGCCGTTCCGCCTGATGTGCGATTACGCGAAGTCGCTGTCGGAGCGTATCGGCGCGCGTGTCGTCGACGACCAGCGCCGGCCCTTGCCGGAGTCCGCGCTGCTCGCCATCGAGAAGCAGTTGATGACGCTCTACGCGAAGCTGGAGCAGGCGGGCATTCCGGCCGGCTCGCCCGCGACGCGGCGTCTTTTCAGCCAGTAACTTTTTGCTGCGCGCAGTCGGCAAGGCGCTCGCTTGCCAGGAGAATCGCGCCCCAGCCGGGGCGCTTTTCTTTGCGTGCGCGCCGCCGCACCGACGCCCGCACTTAGGCCGTTTGGCCGAGGCCACGATTTACCGATCTTCTGAGACAATCGAACGGTCGGTTGACTGACTTACCTACTTTCTCGAAGCCGCATGTCCGCAAAATCAAAAGCCGAATCCGCCGCGACCGCGAAGTCGGGCGCCGCCGTGCCCAGCGCCGCTCGTCCGGCCGAGCGCGCGGCGTGGCTGCGTTCGGAACTGGAACGCGCGAACTACGCGTATTACGTACTGGATCAGCCGGATCTGCCCGACGCCGAGTACGACACGCTCTTCAAGGAACTTCAGGGCATCGAGACCGAGCATCCGGATCTGATCACGCCGGATTCGCCGACGCAGCGCGTGGGCGGCGAAGTCGCCGAAGGATTCACGCCGGTCGTCCATGACGTGCCGATGCTTTCGCTCAACAACGGCTTCGCGGACGAGGACATCGCCGCATTCGACAAGCGCGTGTCCGACGCGCTGGGCCACGCGAGCGTCGAATATGCGTGCGAGCTCAAGTTCGATGGTCTCGCCATTTCCCTGCGTTACGAGGACGGCCATTTCGTGCAGGCCGCGACGCGCGGCGACGGCGCGACGGGCGAGGACGTGACGGCGAACGTACGCACCATCCGCTCGATTCCGCTCACGCTGAAGGGCAAGAACGTGCCGAAACGGCTCGACGTGCGCGGCGAAGTGCTGATGTTCAAGCGCGATTTCGAGCGCCTGAATGCGCGTCAGCGCGAAGCGGGCCAGCGCGAGTTCGCGAATCCGCGCAACGCGGCGGCGGGCGGCTTGCGTCAGCTCGATCCGAAAATGACCGCGCAGCGTTCGCTGTCGTTCTTCGCTTATGGCATTGGCGTGCTCGAAGGCGCGGAGATGCCCGCGACGCACGCCGCGTTGCTCGACTGGTACAAGGAAATGGGCTTGCCGGTGAATGCGGAGCGCGCCGTGGTCGAAGGCGCCGACGGTTTGCTCGCCTTCTTCCACCGGATCGGCGAGAAGCGCGAGAAGCTGCCGTACGACATCGACGGCGTCGTCTACAAGGTCGACCGCCGCGACGAGCAGGATAAGCTCGGCTTCGTGTCGCGCGCGCCGCGTTTCGCGCTCGCGCACAAATTCCCGGCGCAGGAAGCGCTGACGCAACTGCTCGCCATCGACGTGCAGGTCGGTCGAACGGGCGCGATCACGCCGGTCGCGCGTCTCGCGCCGGTGTTCGTCGGCGGTGCGACGGTCACGAACGCGACGTTGCACAACGAGGACGAAGTGCGGCGCAAGGACATCCGCATCGGCGATACGGTCACGGTGCGCCGCGCGGGCGACGTGATCCCCGAAGTCGTCGGCGCCATTCTTGAGCGCCGTCCCGCCGACGCGCGCGAATTCGTCATGCCGACGGAGTGCCCCGTCTGCGGCTCGAAGATCGAGCGCCTGCCGGACGAGGCGATCGCGCGCTGCACGGGCGGGTTGTTCTGTCCCGCTCAGCGCAAGCAGGCACTGTGGCACTTCGCGCAGCGCCGCGCGCTCGATATCGACGGGCTAGGTGAGAAGATCATCGATCAACTCGTCGAGCAGAATCTCGTGCGTACGCCCGCGGATCTGTTTAATCTCGGCTTTTCGACGCTCGCGGCGCTCGACCGTTTCGCCGACAAATCCGCGCAGAACCTGATCGATTCGCTCGAAAAAGCGAGGAAGACGACGCTCGCGCGCTTCATCTATGCGCTCGGCATCCGGCACGTGGGCGAATCGACGGCGAAGGATCTCGCGAAGCATTTCGGCTCGCTCGATCCGATCATGGCTGCTTCGGTCGAAGAGCTGCTCGAAGTCAACGATGTCGGGCCGATCGTCGCCGAGGCCATCCACAATTTCTTCAGCGAAGAACACAACAAGCATGTGATCGAGCAGTTGCGCGTCAAGGTGTCGTGGCCGGAAGGGCCGCCCGCGCCGAAAGCGCCGCAGGGCGTGCTGGCCGGCAAGACCGTCGTGCTGACGGGCACGCTGCCCACGCTATCGCGCGAGGAAGCGAAGGAAATGCTGGAGTCGGCGGGTGCGAAGGTTGCCGGTTCCGTATCGAAAAAGACCGACTACGTCGTGGCGGGCGCGGAAGCGGGCAGCAAGCTCGCCAAGGCGGAGGAACTCGGGGTTCCTGTTCTCGACGAAGAGGCCATGCGTAAGCTTTTGGAAGGAGTCACTCCATGATTCGCGAAATCCTGAAGATGGGCGATCCGCGGCTTTTGCGTATCGCGCAGCCGGTCGAGCATTTCGACACGCCCGAACTGCACGCGCTCGTGCAGGATATGTTCGATACGATGCGCGACGCCAACGGCGCGGGGCTGGCCGCGCCGCAGATCGGCGTCGATCTGCAGGTGGTGATCTTCGGCTTCGGGCAGAACGAGCGTTATCCGGACGCGCCGTCGGTGCCGGAGACGGTGCTCATCAATCCGATCATCACGCCGAACGGACACGACATGGAGGAGGGTTGGGAAGGCTGTCTGTCCGTGCCGGGTTTGCGCGGCGCGGTGCAGCGTTTCTCGATGATCCGCTATCAGGGTTTCGATCAGTACGGCAAAGCCATCGAACGGCTCGCGGAGGGCTTTCACGCGCGCGTCGTGCAGCACGAGTGCGACCATCTGATCGGCAAGCTCTATCCGATGCGTATCACCGACTTTTCGAAGTTCGGCTTCACCGAAGTGCTGTTTCCGGGTCTCGATCCCGCGCGCGACGACTGACGCCGCGCGGTTGGAATCGCAACGAATCAGCCTGAATACGGAGAGCCGCTTTCGCGAGAAGCGGCTTTTTCTTTACGCCAACGTTTTCGGATTGCCGCTGACGTCGGGTTGACGAAACAGCGCGACATGCTCCGGATTCGCGGATGCCTGCAGGCGTCCGTCGGGCAGACGGGCGATCACCATTTCACCCACGCCGGGGCTCGTCACGACGACTTCGTCGCGCAGGGCGAGGAGGGCTTCGAGCCGTCGCCGGCCACTCACGATCTCCAGACCGGTTCCCGTCTCACGAACGATGATCTCAACTGACATGGCGATTCTCCATCAATGCCGTTCAATGCTGCTGATCCTGCTGTCTGGTTTATCGGATCGATGACTTATTTTCTTTAGCCAAAAAGCCGCCAAAAATGAAACGGCACGACCGGAATTGCGTCGTGCCGTTTTTTCTGCTGGAACGTCGCATTTTTGCGACGCAATACGACGCCGCGCGAACGTTCGATCGACGTGCGCGCGAACTGCTCGGTTTGCTCAGAAAGTCTCGTTCGGGCCGAGATAGCGCCACTGGCCGGGGGGCAGCGCGCCGAGCGTCACGTGGCCCATGCGAATGCGCTTCAGACCGACCACTTCCAGTCCGACGAGCTCGCACATGCGGCGGATCTGCCGCTTCTTGCCTTCGCGGAGCACGAAGCGCAGTTGTTCGCCGTTTTGCCAGCTCACCTGCGCGGTCTTGAGCGGCACGCCGTCGAGTTCGAGGCCGTGACGCAGGAGCGCGAGTTTTTCGGCGGGGAAATGCTGATCGACATCGACCGTATGCTCGCCGAAGCGCACGCGCACGAGGTATTCCTTGTCGACTTCCGAGTGGCCGCCGATCAGTTGTTTCGCGATGCGGCCGTCCTGCGTGAGCACGAGAAGTCCCGTCGAGTCGATGTCCAGGCGGCCCGCCGGCGCGAGCGTGCGCAGATGACTCGGCGCGAAGCGCACACCCGAGTGGTCCTCGTTCCAGTGATTGGCCGGGTTGATGAGCGTGACCGCGGGCTCGTAGCCGTCTTCCGCCTGACCCGAGACGTAGCCGACCGGCTTGTGCAGCAGGATCGTGACGAGGCGCGCCTGCGCGGAATGCGCCGCGGGCAGGATTTCGATGTTCTGCGTCGGACGGATGCGCGTGCCGAGCGTGTCGATGACTTCGCCGTCGACGAGCACCCAGCCTTTCTCGATCCATTCGTCGGCTTCACGGCGCGAGCAGAGGCCGAGCTCCGACATCACTTTCGACAGGCGCACGAGGCCGTCGTGGTGATCGCGATGCTTCGGCGCGGACTCCGCGACGGGCGCGGCGGGCTTCGTCGCAGGTTTCGCCGCTGGCTTGCGCGTATCGCCGCGATCGTCGCGTCTGGCGTACGGACGGTCGTTCTCATCGCGGCGTGCGGGACGCGCTCCGGGCGCGCGATCGTCGCGTGACTTGCGCGGATCGCGTTCGTTGAAAGCGGGACGCGAATCGTCGCCGCGCGGTTTGAAGGGACGACGTTCATCGGCGCCCGATGCGCGTTCGCCACGCGGCGGCCTGTCGTCGAACGACTTGCGCGGACCGCGTTCACCGAAAGCGGGGCGCGAATCGTCACCACGCGGTTTGAACGGGCGACGTTCATCGCTACCCGATGTGCGTTCGCCACGCGGCGGCCTGTCGTCGAACGACTTGCGCGGACCACGCTCGCCAAACGCCGGACGCGAATCATCGCCACGCGGTTTGAACGGACGACGTTCATCGCCGCCCGACGCGCGTTCGCCACGCGGCGGCCTGTCGTCGAACGACTTGCGCGGACCACGTTCACCGAAGGCGGGACGCGAATCGTCACCACGCGGTTTGAACGGACGACGTTCATCGCCACCCGACGGACGCTCGCCACGCGCAGGCGGACGACCCTCGAACGACTTGCGCGGACCACGTTCACCGAACGCGGGACGCGAATCATCGCCGCGGGGTTTGAACGGACGACGTTCATCGCCACCCGACGGACGCTCGCCACGCGCAGGCGGACGACCTTCGAACGACTTGCGCGGACCGCGTTCACCGAACGCCGGACGCGAATCGTCACCACGCGGCTTGAAAGCACGCGGCTCACGCGGCGCATCGCTGCGCTTGTCGGCCGGCTGGCCCGAGCGCTTCGGATGCGCCTCGTCCGGCGACGGTGCGCGAACGGGCTTGCGCCCGGTGGTCGTGCCGGCTCGAACCGGCGAACGCGTTGCCGAGGTCGGACGCGGATGTTTGGCTGTCAGTTTGACGCGCATAAAGTCTCAGGCTGCGATCGCGCGCAGCAGTTCGGTTTCCACCTGGATCTGGGTGCGGTTGTTCGACAGGCTCTTGCCGTCGAGCAGAAACACGTCTTCGACGCGTTCGCCGAGCGTGTTGATCCGTGCCGCCTGCACGCCGATCCGGTGTTGCGCCAGAACGCGCGCGATCGAATAAAGAAGGCCCTGCCGGTCGTTCGCCGACACGGACAGGATGTAGTACTGGCCGCGATCGTCGGGACGCAAGTCCACGCGCGGCGTGATCGGAAACGTACGCACGAGCCGCGACACGCGGCCCTTCGACGGTTCCGGGAGAATACGCTCGTCCGTGAGCAGCGCGGCCAGTTGCTGCTCGACGAGATTGGCGATGTCGCGATAACTTCCGTCGTGGTCCGGATGGGCCACGAGGAAGTTGTCGAGCGCATAGCCGTGGCGGGTCGTCGTCACGCGCGCATCGAGCACGGAAAGCCCGTTCTTGTCGAAATACGCGCAGATGCCGGCGAAAAGATCCGGCCGATCCTTCAGATAGACGAGCACCTGCAGCGCGGCGCCGATGGGCGAGGGCCGCGCCCGCACGATCGGCTCCTCGCTCGCGACGTGCCGATAGAGCACGCGCGTCTGCCACGCGATGTCGGCCGGATCGTGACGCAGGAAATAGCCGACGTCGAGCTGATCCCAAAGCCGCTTCTGCGCGCCTTCGGGAACCGTTTCGAGCCGCAGCAGCGCGAGCGCCGCTTCCTGCCGCGATTTGAGTTCCGAATGCGCGTCGGTCTGCGCGCCGCCGAGCACGGCTTGCGTCGCGCGGAAGAGATCTTCCAGCAGCTTGCCCTTCCAGTTGTTCCAGACTTTCGGACTCGTGCCGCGGATATCGGCGACGGTCAGCAGATACAGCGCCGTGAGCCGGCGTTCCGTCTTCACGACGGAGGCGAACTGCTTGATGACGTCCGGGTCGCTCGTGTCCTGCTTCTGCGCGACCTGACTCATCGTCAGATGCTGCTGCACGAGCCACACGACGAGCTCGGTGTCTTCGTCGCCGATGTCGTGTTCGCGGCAGAAGCGCCGGGCATCGGCCATGCCGAGCGTCGAATGATCGCCGCCGCGGCCTTTCGCGATATCGTGAAAGAGCGCCGCGACGTACAGCACCCACGGGCGCTCGAAATTGCCCATCAGTTGGCTGCAGAACGGATATTCGTGCGCGTGCTCGGCGATCGCGAAGCGCCGCAGATTGCGCAGCACCATCAGGATGTGCTGATCGACCGTGTAGACGTGATAGAGATCGTGCTGCATCTGTCCGACGATGCGCCGGAAGTTCAGCAGATAGCGCCCGAGCACGCTCGTCTGGTTCATCAGGCGAAACGCGTGCGTGATGCCTTCGGGCTGCTTGAGAATCTCCATGAACAGCCGGCGATTTTCCGGGTCGCGCCGCCAGTCGCGGTTCATCAGATCGCGCGCGTTGTAGATCGCCCGCAGCGTCCGCGCCGAAAATCCCTTGATGCCGCGCGTTTGTTCGTACAGCAGAAACGCTTCGAGAATGGCGTGCGGCTCGCGCTCGAAGACATCGTCGCGGGCGATTTCCAGCATGCCTTGCTTCTCGACGAAACGCCCGTTGACGACGCGCGTGATGCCGCTCGTCGACGGAAAAAGCTGCGCTTCGACGTTCTGGATCAGGATGGTCGCGAGCTGCGTGACGGCTTTCGCCGCCCAGTAATAACGGCGCATCAACTGCTCGCTCGCGCGCTTGGCGGCGGTCGCCTTGAAGCCGAAGCTTTCCGCGAGCGGCGTCTGCAAGTCGAAGACGAGAATGTCCTGACGGCGCTTCGCGATGACGTGCAACCGCGCGCGCAGCGCCTTCAGGAAGCCTTCGTTGCGGCGCAGTTCGCGCGCTTCGCGTTCGGTGATGAGCCCGCGCGTGTCGAGTTCGCGCCAGCTGCTGCCGAAACCCGCTCCGCGCGCAATCCAGAGAATCAGTTGCAGATCGCGCAGGCCGCCGGGACTTTCCTTGATGTTCGGCTCGAGGCTGTAGGGCGTGTCCTGAAACTTCGCGTGCCGCTGGCGCATTTCCAGCACCTTCGCCTGGAAGAACGCGCGCGGATCGAGCGTCTCGTGGTAGCGCGCCGAGAAGCGCTGAAAAAGTTGCGTATCGCCGCAGATGCGCCGCGCTTCGAGCAACGACGTCTGCACGGTGATGTCGTTGCCCGCCTCGGCGATGCATTGCTCCACCGAGCGCACGCTGCTGCCGATATCGAGCCCGAGATCCCACGCCATGCCGATGAAGCGCTCGACGCGGCCGTTGAGCTCCGCGTCGCTGCCGTGCGGCGATGCGTCGGGCAGCAGGACGAGAATGTCGACGTCGGAGTAGGGCGCGAGCTCGCCGCGTCCGTAGCCGCCGACCGCAACGAGCGCCGCGCTGTCCGGCATGTCGCAGGCGGACCACGCGCCTTTGAGGGCGTCGTCGGTGGCGCGGGCGAGCGCGCGCATCAGCGGTTCGACGTTCGAGCCGGACTGAAAGCGTTCGATGAGCGCCGCCTTCGCCGACTTGTAGGCGGCGCGCAACGATTCACAGGGCGTGGCGACAGCGGCGGTGACGCTCATGGATCGACCAAAAAGGAGGTGGGGGCGCGCCGGCGGGAAAGCGGGCGCGCGGGGAGACGGAGAATCAGGCCGTTGCCGCGATCAGCTGCGACGGCGCCTGCGTGCCCGCCGAGACGGTCAGCACTTCGTAGCCCGTCGGCGTGACGAGCACCGTGTGCTCCCATTGCGCCGAGAGGCTGCGGTCGCGCGTCTTGACGGTCCACTGATCCGGCATGGTGCGGATTTCGCGGCGGCCGGCGTTGATCATCGGTTCGACGGTGAAGATCATGCCCGCCTGCAGTTCGATGCCCGTGCCCGCGCGGCCGTAATGCAGCACCTGCGGCTCCTCGTGGAACACCTGGCCGATGCCGTGGCCGCAATATTCGCGCACGACGCTGTAGCCTTGCGACTCCGCGTGCTTCTGGATCGCCGCGCCGATATCGCCGAGATGCGCGCCAGGGCGCACCTGATCGATGCCGAGCCACATGCAGTCGAACGTGGTCTGCACGAGACGCTTCGCCAGAATCGAGCCCTCGCCGACGATGAACATGCGGCTCGTGTCGCCGAAATATCCGTTCTTGATGACGGTGATGTCGATATTGAGCGCGTCGCCGTTCTTCAGCACTTTCTCGCCGGGGATGCCGTGACAGATCACGTCGTTCACGGAAATGCACGTGGCCTTCGGGTACGGCGGATAGCCGGGCGGCTGATAATTGAGCGGTGCGGGAACGGTGCCTTGTTCCTTCACCATATATTCGTGGCAAAGGCGATCGAGTTCTTCGGTGGTCACGCCGGGAACGATATGCGGCGTGATGAAATCGAGCACTTCGCTGGCGAGCCGGCAGGCGACGCGCATCTGTGCGATATCGTGTTCGTTTTTCAGCGTAATGGACATGACTTGGCCCGGAATGCGTCAATGCGGCAGTGAGCCGCGAAAGCGGCATTATCGCACCTTAGGAAATGCGCCGCACCCGGATAGTTCGAGGCGGGCGGCCGCGAAACACGAAACGCGCGCGCAATTCGGATCGGTCGTGCTGCTTGAGCCGACCAATCCTCACATGCTATACTCGCAGGCTAAGTCGTAATCCATATTGTCGTCACGATTTCATAAGACAATCGTGTCTGCAGGTGTGAAACGCGACTTAGTGTTAGTTGTTCCAGTCTGTTCAAGTCGATACGCAAGCCGGCGCACCCAGGGTGTCCGGCGTCCGGAAAGCAAAGATAACCGGGCGCGGGATGCGGCAGCCGGCTTAAGACCCAACCCTCGCGGAGAATTTTCATGGCAGTCACGATGCGTCAAATGCTGGAAGCCGGTGTCCACTTCGGTCACCAAACCCGCTTCTGGAATCCGAAGATGGCCCCGTACATCTTCGGTCATCGCAACAAGATTCACATCATCAACCTCGAAAAGACCCTGCCGCTCTACAACGACGCGCTGAAGTACGTGCGCCAGTTGGCAGCCAATCGCGGCACGATCCTTTTCGTCGGCACGAAGCGTCAGTCGCGCGACACGATCGCGCAGGAAGCGGCGCGCGCCGGCATGCCTTTCGTCAACGCCCGCTGGCTCGGCGGCATGATGACCAACTTCAAGACGCTGAAGGTTTCGATCAAGCGCCTGAAGGACATGGAAGCAGCGCTGGAATCGGGTGAAACCGAGCGGATGAGCAAGAAGGAAGCGCTTCTGTTCGAGCGCGAAATGGTCAAGCTGCAAAAGTCGATCGGCGGCGTCAAGGACATGGGCGGCATTCCGGACGCGATGTTCGTCATCGACGTCGGCTACCACAAGATTGCTGTCACCGAAGCGAAGAAGCTCGGCATTCCGGTCATCGCCGTGGTCGACACGAACCACTCGCCGGAAGGCATCGACTACGTGATCCCGGGTAACGACGACGCATCCAAGGCCGTCGCGCTGTACGCTCAGGGCGTCGCTGACGCGATCCTCGAAGGCCGCGCGAACGCGGTGAACGACGTTGTGCAAGCTGTCCGTAACGGCGAAGGCGACGAGTTCGTCGAGGTCAACGCAGAGGCGTAATCGAGCCCTGTGGCCGACAAAAAAGGGGGCTTTGCGAAAGGCCCCTTTTTTTTAGTCGGCGCGATAGAAATGCCAATTTTCCTGCCGTGGGCGGGCTGTAAAGCCGGCGGCACGTATCAAACAGACTCAAGGAGCGAATGATGGCGGCAATTACCGCAAGCATGGTGGCAGAACTGCGCGCGAAGACCGATGCGCCGATGATGGAATGCAAGAAGGCGCTGACGGAAGCCGACGGCGACATGGCGCGCGCGGAAGAGTTGCTGCGCGTGAAGCTCGGCAACAAGGCGAGCAAGGCGGCATCGCGCGTGACGGCTGAAGGCATCGTGACGGCGCACGTCGAAGGCGGCGTGGGCGCGCTCGTCGAGCTGAACTGCGAAACCGACTTTGTCGCGAAGAACGACGACTTCCTGGCTTTCGGCAAGACGATTGCTGAACTGGTCGCGAAGAACAACCCGGCCGACGTGGCCGCGCTGTCGGCGCTGCCGCTCGAAAGCTCGACGGTCGACGCAGTGCGTCTGGCGCTCGTCGGCAAGATCGGCGAGAACCTGTCGATCCGCCGCTTCGTGCGCTTCGACTCCGCGAACAAGGTTGCGTCGTACCTGCACGGCACGCGCATCGGCGTTCTGGTCGAATTCACGGGCGCTGACGAGCAAGTCGGCAAGGACGTCGCGATGCACGTCGCCGCGATGAAGCCGGTTTCGCTGTCGTCGGACGAAGTGCCGGCCGATCTGATCGCCAAGGAGCGCAGCATCGCCGAGCAGAAGGCTGCCGAGTCGGGCAAGCCGGCCGAGATCGTCGCGAAGATGGTCGACGGCTCGATCCAGAAGTACCTGAAGGAAGTGTCGCTGCTGAACCAGCCGTTCGTGAAGAACGACAAGCAGACGATCGAGCAGTACCTGAAGGCGGCCGGCGCATCGGTGCAGAAGTTCGCGCTGTTCGTGGTTGGCGAGGGCATCGAGAAGCGTCAGGACGACTTCGCGGCCGAAGTGGCGGCGCAAGTCGCGGCGGCCAAGCAGTCCTAAGGCACGCTAAGGCTCGTTTAAGACGCGTGTGCTGTCATGGCGCGGCCGCGCGTCGGGCCCGCAGTACCGCGGCGGATCGTCCCGCCGCAAGAATTCAGCGATCCGGTTCGCACGAAGAGCGGGCGCGGCAGACCAGGGAAAACCCTGATCTGCCGCGCCCGCCGCCCGATCCGGCCCGCTTGCGGTAAGTAATGTTTCACCCCTACAGTTCTACGTTGTTGCAACCCTCCTCGGCGCGATCGGAACCTCATATGCCCACAGCCTACAAACGCGTACTCCTCAAGCTCTCCGGCGAAGCCCTGATGGGCGACGATGCTTTCGGCATCAATCGCGCAACAATCGAAAGGATGGTGGCGGATGTCGCGGAGGTGGTGCGGATCGGGACGCAACTGGCCGTCGTGATCGGCGGCGGCAACATCTTCCGCGGTGTCGCGGGCGGCGCGGCCGGCATGGACCGGGCGACGGCCGACTACATGGGGATGCTCGCCACGATGATGAACGCGCTCGCGCTGCAAGACGCGATGCGCCACGCGGGCATCGAAGCGCGCGTGCAATCCGCGTTGCGCATGGATCAGGTGGTCGAGCCGTACATCCGCCCCCGCGCGATCCGTCAACTGGAAGAGGGTAAGGTCGTGATCTTCGCGGCCGGCACGGGCAACCCGTTCTTCACGACGGATACGGCCGCCGCGCTGCGCGGCTCGGAAATCGGCGCCGAAGTGGTGTTGAAGGCGACGAAGGTCGATGGCGTATACTCCGCCGACCCGAAGAAGGACCCGCATGCGACGCGTTACAGCACGATCAGCTTCGACGAGGCGATCGGCAAGAATCTTCAGGTGATGGACGCCACCGCGTTCGCACTGTGCCGCGACCAGAAGCTGCCGATTCGCGTGTTCTCGATCACGAAGCCGGGCGCATTGAAGCGCATCGTGCAGGGCGACGACGAAGGGACGCTCGTCCACGTGTAAACTCTCGCGGTATCAGGCGCCGCGCAGCGGGGCGGCAAGCCTCGCGCGACAGAGCGCCGCTATCGCCGGTAAAACTTAGGTTTGGAGGTTCAAAATGAGTGTGGCTGACATCAAGAAGAGCGTCGACCAGAAGATGCAGCGGTCGATCGAAGCGTTCAAGGCCGATCTCGCCAAGATCCGTACGGGCCGCGCCCACACCGGGCTGCTCGACCACATCCAGGTCGACTACTACGGTTCGAACGTGCCCATCTCGCAAGTCGCGAACATGACGCTCGTCGATGCCCGTACGATCGGCGTGCAGCCGTGGGAAAAGAAGATGGTCGCGGTGATCGAGAAGGCGATCCGCGAATCGGATCTCGGCCTGAACCCTGCCACGCAGGGCGACCTGATCCGCGTGCCGATGCCCGCGCTGACCGAAGAGCGCCGTCGCGAACTCACGAAGGTCGTGAAGAGCGAAGGCGAGACCGCCAAGGTCGCCGTGCGCAATCTGCGCCGCGATGCGAACGATCAACTGAAGAAACTCGTGAAGGACAAGGAGATTTCGGAAGACGACGAGCGCCGTGCGAGCGACGAAGTGCAGAAGTTCACCGACAAGTTCGTCGCCGAAATCGACAAGCTCGTTCAGACCAAAGAATCCGAAATCATGACGGTGTGAGGCCGTAGAGACGGTCCTGCCAAGCCCGGACGTGCAAGCTCCGGGCTGGCTCTCACTTCTTCAGATTCCCAGATTCAGCGGCCATGACCTATACCAGCTCCACCGTTGCCGTGCCCGATGTCGCGGCTGTCCCGCGTCACGTCGCGATCATCATGGACGGCAATGGCCGATGGGCGACCGAGCGGCGTCTGCCGCGCGTCGCCGGTCATACGCGCGGCGTCGATGCGGTCCGCGCGACCGTCGAAAGCTGCGCGCGGCGCGGCGTCGAATTCGTCACGCTCTTCGCGTTCAGTTCCGAGAACTGGCGCCGTCCGACCGACGAAGTGTCCTTCCTGATGCGCCTGTTCGTGACCGCGCTCGAACGCGAGATCGGCAAGCTGCATGCGAACGGCATTCGTCTGCGCGTCGTCGGCGACATTTCCATGTTCGACGACCGCATCCGCGCGCTCATCCAACGCGCCGAAACCAAGACAGCCCGCAATACGCGACTCACGCTGACCATCGCTGCCAATTACGGCGGGCGCTGGGACATCATGCAGGCGACGAAGAAGCTCATCGCGGAGTCTCTCGAGTCGGGCGTGCCCGCGCGCGTGGACGACGAATCGTTCGCCGAACATCTCGCGATGGCCTACGCGCCGGAGCCGGATCTGTTCATCCGCACGGGCGGCGAGCAGCGCATCAGCAACTTCCTGCTGTGGCAGCTCGCTTACACCGAGTTCTACTTCACCGACACCTACTGGCCCGACTTCGACGCCGACGCCCTGGACCGCGCGATCGCGTCCTACGGCGACCGCGAACGCCGCTTCGGGCGCACCAGCGCGCAACTCGCTTCCCAATCGCAGAAGGCCGACACCCTTTCATGCTAAGAACCCGTGTCATCACGGCAATCGTCCTGCTCGCCGTACTCGTGCCGATCACGCTGTTTGCGCCGATCGGCGCATTCGGAGCGTTGATCGGGTTCGTCGTCGTGTTCGCGGCCTGGGAATGGGGACGGCTCCTCAAGCTGAACGGGGCGGGGCCGGTCGCTTACGCGCTCGTCGCGGGCATCGCGCTCGTTCTGAGCACGTTCCTCGGGATCAAAGCCACGCCGCTCTACCAGATGGCCGGTATTTTCTGGGTGCTGGCGGGGCCTTACGCATTGCTTCGCAAGCCCGCGCTGGCCGCGCACGCCTGGCGCGCGTTCCTGCTTTTCGCCGGAATCGTCGTGTTTCTGGCCTGCTGGCACGCGGTCGTCGACGCGCGCACGCGAGGCGTATCCTTCGTGCTATCGCTTCTGCTAGTAGTCTGGCTGGCTGATATAGGCGCATACTTCGCCGGAAAAGCGCTCGGCCGCCATAAGCTCGCCCCGTCGATCAGCCCGGGCAAGACCTGGGAGGGCGCCATCGGCGGGTGGCTCGCCGTTATCGTCATCGGCGCGCTCGCCGCCGCCACCGGCTTTTATGCGCCCACCGTATTCACCGCCTTCGTCGGACAGCTCGGCTGGGATCGCGCGTTCGTCGCGCTTTCCGTGCTGGTCGCGTTCAGCGTGGTCGGCGATCTGTTCGAGTCGCTGCTCAAGCGCCAGGCGGGTGTCAAGGACTCGAGCGGCCTTCTGCCGGGTCACGGCGGCGTCCTCGACCGCATCGACGCATTGTTGCCTGTATTGCCGATCGCATTGCTCATGCTTGGCTGATCGGCTAGAGAAGAATTTATGCAAACACGTCTCACACTGCTCGGCTCCACGGGCTCGATCGGCGATAGCACGCTCGACGTCGTGGCGCGGCATGCGGACCGTTTCTCGGTCTACGCGCTCACCGCTCACCGCAACGGCGACAAACTCGTCGCGCAATGTCTGAAGTTTCAGCCCGAAGTGGCGGTCGTCGGCGACGCCGAAACCGCCGTACGCGTCGCGGCTGCGTTGCGCGCGCAGGGTTGCAAGACCGAAGTGACGCACGGGCCCGAGGCGCTCGTCGAAGTCGCGCGCGCGGCGCAGTGCGATACGGTCGTCGCGGCCATCGTCGGCGCGGCGGGCCTGGCGCCCACGCTCGCCGCCGCACGCGCCGGCAAGCGCATCCTTCTCGCGAACAAGGAAGCGCTCGTGATGTCCGGCCAGATTTTCATGGATGCGGTGCGCGACAACGGCGCGATCCTGCTGCCGGTCGACAGCGAGCACAACGCGGTGTTCCAGTGCCTGCCGCCTTGCGCAGACAAGGAAGCGAAGCTGCACGGCGGCGTCTCGAAGATCATCCTGACGGCGTCCGGCGGTCCTTTCCGCACGCGCGATCCCGCGACGCTCGTGAACGTCACGCCCGAAGAGGCCGTGAAGCATCCGAACTGGGCGATGGGCCGCAAGATCTCGGTCGATTCCGCGACGATGATGAACAAGGGCCTCGAAGTCATCGAGGCGCACTGGCTCTTCAATCTGCCCGGCTCGCGCATCGAGGTGCTGATCCATCCGCAGAGCGTGATTCATTCGATGGTGTCCTATGCCGACGGCTCGGTGCTCGCGCAACTCGGCAATCCGGACATGCGTACGCCGATCGCGCATGCACTGGCGTATCCTGAGCGTGTCGATTCGGGCGTCGCGCCGCTCGATCTCGCGCAGATCGCGACGCTCACATTCGAAAAACCCGACTTCGCGCGCTTCCCGTGTCTCGCGCTGGCGATTGCCGCGCTGGAAGCAGGCGGCATCGCGAGCGCGGCGTTGAACGCGGCCAATGAAATCGCCGTCGAGGCGTTCCTCGATCGCCGCATCGGCTTCATGGCGATCGGCGACGTGGTGGATCGCGTGCTGAACGCGCTGCCGAATACGAGCGCCGCGACCTTGGCCGACGTTCTCGCCGCGGATGCCGACGCGCGCCGTCTGGCGTCCCGTTTCGTCGCAGAGCTCACCGCGAGCGCGCCGGGCGCCGAACCCATCGCCCATTGAGGCCGTCATGAACTTTCTGACCGAAATCGTCGCCTTCGTTGTCGCGATAGGCGTGCTCGTCGTCGTCCACGAATTCGGTCACTACAGCGTCGCGCGACTGTGCGGCGTGAAAGTGCTGCGGTTCTCGGTCGGCTTCGGCAAGCCGCTCGTGCGATGGGTCAGCAAGAAGACGGGCGTCGAATGGACGATCGCCGCGCTGCCGCTCGGCGGCTACGTGAAGATGCTCGACGAACGCGAGGTCGATCCCGAGAGCGGCACGACCATTCCCGCTGAAGACCTGCCGCGCGCGTTCAACCGTCAGAACGTGGGCAAGCGCATCGCGATCGTCGCGGCGGGGCCGATCGCCAATTTCCTGCTCGCAATCGTGCTGTTTTCCGCCGTGTTCGCGGGCGGCGTGACCGAGCCGGCGGCGATCGTTTCGCAGCCCGCTTCCGATACGGCGGCGGCGCAAGCGGGCTTCGAAGGCGGCGAAACGATTCTCTCGATGCGTGACGCGGAAGGCGGCGAGACGCATCCGATCCGCTCATGGTCCGACCTGCGCTGGAAGATGCTCGACGCATCGTTCGATCATCGGCGCGTCGTGCTGACGGCGAAGACGCACGACGGCACCTTCGACTTTCCGGTGACGGTCACGGGCATCGCCGATTCCGAAGCCGATCAGGATTTCATGGACAAACTCGGCTTCACGCCGGGCGGCGGCACGCTGACGGTCGCGGGCGTCGAGGCGGGCAGCGCGGCGCAGAAGAGCGGGCTGAAGGCGGGCGACATGCTGCGCGCGATCGACGGCCGCAGCGTCGACAACGCGACGAGCTTCATCGACTACGTGAAGGCGCACGGCGGCAAGCCGGTGACGCTCGTGGTCGAGCGCAACGGCCAGCGCGATTCCGTGCAGATCGTGCCGGACGTGAAGCGCGATGCGTCGACGGGCAAGGACATCGGGCGTATCGGCGCCGCGCTCGCGAATCAACTGCCGACGGTGGATGTGCGCTACGGGCCGCTCGAAAGTCTGCGCCTCGGCGTGAACCGCACATGGGATATCAGCGTGTACTCGCTGCGCATGTTCGGGCGGATGATCACCGGCGAGGCGTCGCTCAAGAATCTGTCAGGGCCGGTCACGATTGCCGACTACGCGGGCAAGAGCGCAAGGCTCGGCGCGACGGCCTTCATTTCGTTTCTGGCACTCGTGAGCATCAGCCTCGGAGTGTTGAACTTGTTACCGATTCCGGTATTGGACGGTGGGCATCTGTTATATTATTTGGTTGAGGCTGTTACCGGCAAGGCAGTATCCGATCGCTGGCAGCTTGTTCTGCAAAGGGCGGGCCTGGTCTGCATCGTCGCTCTGTCGATGATCGCGCTGTTCAATGACCTCGCGCGTCTGATTCGTTTTTGATCCACTTTGACAATTTCTGGCGGCGTCTTTCGAGCGACCGCCGGAACGAATGCAGCTTTAAATACTGGGGAAGCACGTTGTTCAAACCTCATCGCTTTGTTCCTAAGACGGCTGTGGCCGCGGCGCTCGCCGCAACGGGCATGGCGGCGCACGCCACCACGCCGTTCGTCGTGCAGGATATTCGGATCGACGGTCTCCAACGCATCGAGCCTGGCTCCGTGTTCGCTTATCTGCCGATCAAGCAAGGCGACACCTTCACCGACGACAAGGCCTCCGAAGCGATTCGCGCACTCTACGCAACGGGTTTCTTCAACGACGTTCAGATTGCCACCGAAGGCAACGTGGTGATCGTTCAGGTGCAGGAACGCCCGGCGATTTCGGCCATCGATTTCGCGGGCCTGCACGAGTTCGACAAGGACAACCTCACGAAGGCGCTGCGTTCCGTCGGCCTGTCGCAAGGCCGCTCGTACGACAAGGCGCTCGTCGACAAGGCGGAGCAGGAGCTCAAGCGCCAATACCTGACGCGCGGCTACTACGCCGCGGAAGTCACGACCACCGTGACGCCGGTCGACCGCAATCGCGTGCAGATCCTGTTCTCCGTCGCGGAAGGTCCGAGCGCGAAGATTCGCCAGATCAACTTCGTCGGCAACAAGGCGTTCAGTTCCAGTACGCTGCTCGGCGAAATGCAGCTTTCCACGCCGAACTGGTTCTCGTGGTACACGAAGAGCGATCTCTACGCGAAGGAAAAGCTCACGGGCGACCTCGAGAACGTGCGCTCGTACTATCTGAACCGCGGCTACCTCGAGTTCGCGATCGACTCCACGCAGGTGTCGATCTCGCCGGACAAGAAGGACATGTATCTGACGATCGCCGTGCACGAAGGCGAGCCGTACAAGATCAGCAGCATCACGCTTTCGGGCAATCTGCTCGACCGTCAGGCCGAGCTCAACAAGCTCATCAAGATCAAACCGGGCGAGCGCTTCTCGGCCGAAAAGCTGCAGTCGACGACCAAGGCGATCGTCGACAAGCTCGGCGAATACGGCTACGCGTTCGCGCAGGTCAACGCGCAGCCGCAGATCGATCAGGCGAACCACACCGTGGCGCTCACGCTGCAAGTCGATCCGAGCCGTCGGGTGTATGTGCGGCGCGTGAACATCGTCGGCAATACGCGCACGCGAGACGAAGTGGTGCGCCGCGAAATGCGCCAGCTCGAAAGCTCGTGGTTCGATTCGAGCCGCCTGGCGCTGTCGAAGGACCGTATCAACCGTCTCGGCTACTTCACCGACGTGGACGTCACTACGACGCCCGTGGAAGGCACGAACGACCAGGTCGACGTCGACGTGAAGGTGGCCGAAAAGCCGACCGGCGCGATCACGCTGGGCGCGGGCTTCTCGTCGACGGACAAGGTGGTGCTCTCGGCGGGCGTGTCGCAGGACAACGTGTTCGGCTCGGGCACGAGTCTCGCGGTCAACGTGAACACCGCGAAAACCTATCGCACGCTGACCGTGACGCAGGTCGATCCGTACTTCACGATCGACGGCATCAAGCGCATCACCGACGCTTACTACCGTACGTATCAGCCGCTGTATTACTCGACGGATTCGAGCTTCAAGATCATCACGATGGGCGCGGACACGAAGTTCGGCATCCCGTTCTCGGAGCAGGACACGGTGTTCTTCGGCGTCGGAGCCGAACAGAACACGATGGACGTGGACAGCAACACGCCGCAGTCCTACAAGAACTACGTGAACGAGTTCGGCCGTGTCGTGAACAACTACCCGCTGACCGCGGGCTGGTCGCGAGACAATCGCGACAGCGCGCTCGTCCCGAGCCGCGGCTACTACATCCAGTCGAACGCAGAATACGGCACGCCGCTCGGCAACACGACGTACGCGAAGTTCGACGCGCAGTTCCAGTATTACTACTCGTTCGCGCGCGGTTTCGTGCTCGGCTTCAATCTGCAGGGCGGCTACGGCAAGGGCCTGCAAGGGCAGACGTACCCGATCTTCAAGAACTACTACGCGGGTGGTATCGGTTCGGTGCGCGGTTACTCGCCGAGCTCGCTGGGTCCGCGCGACGCGAAAACCAATGACCCGATCGGCGGCTCGCGCATGGCGGTCGGCAATATCGAGCTGACGTTCCCGCTGCCGGGAACGGGCTACGATCGTACGCTGCGCGTGTTCACCTTCCTCGATGCCGGTAACGTCTGGGGCGATCCGGGTCAAGGCGGTACGAGCGGCGGTGCAAACGGCTTGCGCTACGGTTACGGTCTGGGTCTCGCGTGGATCTCGCCGATCGGCCCGCTCAAGCTGAGCCTCGGCTTCCCGCTGCAGAAGCATGAGGGCGACCAGTATCAGAAGTTCCAGTTCCAGATCGGTACGGCGTTCTAAGCAGCCCGCCGATGAACGCGAACTTCATTTTTTTCGACGTAACGTGAGGAACACTTTGGGAACCGGTAAGCATTCGAAACATAGGGCGCTGGCGCTTGCGTTGTCGATGGTTCTCGGCCTGGGCACGGCGATGTCCGCCAGTGCTCAGGAAGCGCGCATCGCGGCGGTCAATTCGGACCGCATCTTGCGCGAATCGTCCGCGGCGAAGGCCGCCCAGTCGAAGCTCGAGCAGGAATTCTCCAAGCGCGACAAGGCGCTGCAGGACATGGCGCAGCGCCTGAAGGCGATGTCGGACAACATCGACAAGAACGGTGCCTCGATGTCGCCGACCGACCGCGCGGCCCGTCAGCGCGATCTGGCGCAGCTCGACGCGGACTTCCAGCGCAAGCAGCGCGAGTTCCGCGAGGACCTGAACCAGCGCCGTAACGAGGAACTCGCGGCGGTGCTGGACCGCGCGAACAAGGTGATCAAGCAGATCGCCGAGCAGCAGCACTACGACCTGATCGTGCAGGAAGCGGTGTACGTGAGCCCGCGCATCGACATTACGGATCAGGTGCTGAAGGCGCTGGCGGCGGGCGCGACCGGCACGGGTTCGCTCACGAACCCGAACTGACGAGGACTGAGACGAGATGGCATCAGGCATGACGGTCACCCTCGGCGAGCTGGTGAAACGCTTCGGCGGCGAGGTGGTCGGCGACGGCGCGCACGCGGTCGGCAGTCTCGCGCCGCTCGACAAGGCGGGCCCCGCGCAGCTCGCGTTTCTCGCGAATCAGAAGTATCTGCCGCAAGTCGAGACGACGCGCGCCGGCGCCGTGCTGATTTCCCCGGCCGACCTCGACAAGGTGACGAATCGCGCGGGCAGTAATTTCATCGTCACGCCGAATCCTTACGCTTATTTCGCTCGCGTGGCTCAGGCGTTCATCGACTTGGCGACGCCCAAGGCCAAGCCTGGCGTGCAACCGAGCGCCTACATCGATCCGGACGCGAAGGTTGCGGCGAGCGCCGTGATCGGCCCTCACGTGACGGTTGAGGCGGGCGCGGTCGTCGGCGAGCGCGTGAAGCTGGATGCGGGCGTAGTCGTCGGGCGCGGCGTTACGCTAGGCGACGACGTTCATCTGTATCCGAACGTCACCGTTTATCACGGCTGCAAGCTCGGCGCGCGCGTGATCGTGCACGCGGGCGCGGTGATCGGTGCGGACGGTTTCGGCTTCGCTCCGGATTTCGTCGGCGAGGGCGATGCGCGCACCGGAAGCTGGGTGAAGATTCCGCAGGTTGGCGCGGTGGATATCGCCGACGACGTGGAAATCGGCGCCAACACGACGATCGATCGCGGCGCGATGGCGGACACCGTCATCGAGGAATGCGTGAAGATCGATAATCTCGTGCAGATCGGCCACAACTGCCGCATCGGCGCGTACACGGTCATCGCCGGCTGCGCGGGCATCGCGGGCAGCACGAGCATCGGCAAGCATTGCATGATCGGCGGCGCGGTGGGCATCGCGGGGCACGTGACGCTCGCGGACTACGTGATCGTCACCGCGCAATCCGGCGTGTCGAAGTCGCTCCTGAAGCCCGGCATGTACACGAGCGCGTTTCCGGCCGTGCCGCATGCAGACTGGAACAAGAGCGCGGCGATCATGCGCAATCTGGACAAGATGCGCGAGCGCATCAAGGCGCTCGAGACCGCGCTCGCCGATTCAGGCAAGCGCGACGAGACGAGCGGCGGCGCATAAGCGCCGGGCTCGTTCGAACGAAGAACGAACCACAAGCAAGAGCGGGCCGGTTCAAGCCGCCGAAGCGAGCTGGCAATCCCGGGCGGGCGTCCGATACGGCCCGCCATCCAAATTTCCGCGCCCGACGCGCGCGTGAGCAGAACGACCATGAGCACAGAAAAAATCAATCTCGACATCCACAAGATTCTCACGCTGCTGCCGCATCGCTATCCGATCCTGCTCGTGGACCGCGTGCTCGAACTCGAGCCGCACAAGAGCATCAAAGCGATCAAGAACGTGACGATCAACGAGCCGTATTTCCAGGGCCACTTCCCGACGCGCCCGGTGATGCCCGGCGTGCTGATTCTCGAAGCGCTCGCGCAGACGGCCGCGCTTCTGACGTTCGCGGAAGAGCCGCACGATCCGTCCAACACGCTCTATTACTTCGTCGGCATCGACGGCGCGCGCTTCAAGCGCGTGGTGGAGCCGGGCGATCAGCTCGTTCTCAACGTCACGTTCGAGCGGTACATGCGGGGCATCTGGAAGTTCAAGGCGCGCGCCGAAGTGGACGGCGTGACCGCCGCCGAAGCCGAGCTCATGTGTACCGTCAAGAGCACGGACGCCTGAGCGCCTTCGCGTTCACACCGCGTTCAACGTAACAAGCAGCACGAACAGCATAGGCGAAAAGCGCATGAGCAAGATTCACCCAACCGCGATCATCGAGCCGGGCGCTCAGCTCGACGAGTCCGTCGAAGTCGGGCCGTACGCGATCGTCGGTTCGCACGTCGTGATCGGCGCGGGCACGACCATTGGCTCGCACAGCGTGATCGAGGGCCACACCACGATCGGCCGCGATAACCGCATCGGCCATTACGCGTCGATCGGCGGCCGTCCGCAGGACATGAAGTACAAGGGCGAGCCGACGCGCCTCGAAATCGGCGACCGCAACACCATCCGCGAATTCACGACGCTGCACACGGGCACGGCGCAGGATCAGGGCCTCACGTCGATCGGCAGCGACTGCTGGATCATGGCGTACGTGCACGTCGGTCACGACTGCCGGCTCGGCGACAACGTCATCATGTCGAGCAACGCGCAACTGGCGGGACATGTCATCGTCGGAGACCACGCGATCGTCGGCGGCATGTCGGGCGTGCATCAGTTCGTGCGCATCGGCGCGCATTCCATGCTGGGCGGCGCATCGGCGCTCGTGCAGGACGTGCCGCCGTTCGTCATCGCGGCAGGCAACAAGGCGGAGCCGCACGGCATCAACGTCGAGGGTCTCCGCCGCCGCGGCTTCACGCCCGACGCCATTTCGGCGCTGCGCTCCGCGTATCGCATCGTCTACAAGAGCGGCCTGTCGCTCGAAGAGGCGAAAGCGCAGCTGAAGGAGCTGAGCACGGCAGGCGGCGAGGGCGATGCGCCCGTCAAGGCATTCTCCGATTTCATCGCGGCGTCGCAGCGCGGCATCATCCGCTGACACGCTGTCCGATGACCCTGATCACCAACCCGCCACGCATCGCGATGGTCGCGGGCGAGCCGTCCGGCGACCTCCTCGCGGCATCGCTGCTCAAAGGCCTGCGGCGCACGCTGCCCGAAGGCACGCGCTATAGCGGCATCGGCGGTCCGCGCATGACGGCCGAGGGCTTCGAAGCGCATTGGCCGATGGACAAGCTGACCGTGCGCGGCTATGTCGAAGCGCTGAAGCACATTCCCGAGATTCTCGGCATCCGCAACGAGATCAAGCGTCAGTTGCTTGCCGAGCCGCCGTCCGTTTTCATCGGTGTGGACGCGCCCGATTTCAACTTCGGCCTCGAGCAGCCGCTGCGCGAAGCGGGCATTCCGACCGTGCATTTCGTCTGTCCGTCGATCTGGGCGTGGCGCGGCGGCCGCATCAAGAAGATCGTGAAAGCGGTCGATCACATGCTGTGCGTGTTTCCGTTCGAAACGGCGCTGATGGAAAAGGCGGGCGTCGCCGCGAGCTACGTCGGCCATCCGCTCGCCGATGACATTCCGCTCGAGCCGGACGTCGCGGGCGCGCGCCGCGAACTCGGCATCGCGGAAGGCGGTCCGGTGATCGCGGTCCTGCCGGGCAGCCGTCGCTCGGAGATTTCGCTGATCGGCCCGACCTTCTTCGACGCGATGGAACTGATGCAGCTTCGCGAGCCCAACGTGCGCTTCCTGATGCCCGCGGCGAATCCGGCGTTGCGCGAACTGCTGCGGCCGCTCGTGGACGCGCATCCGCATCTGTCGCTGACGATCACGGACGGCAACGCCCAGCGCGCGATGACCGCCGCCGATGCGATCCTCGTGAAAAGCGGCACGGTGACGCTCGAAGCGGCGCTGCTCAAGAAGCCGATGGTCATCTCGTACAAGGTGCCTTGGCTGACGGGTCAGATCATGAAGCGTCAGGGTTATCTGCCGTATGTCGGCTTGCCGAACATTCTGGCGGGCCGCTTCGTCGTGCCGGAAATCTTGCAGCACTTCGCGACGCCCGAAGCGCTCGCCGACGCCACGCTGAAACAGTTGAACGACGACGCCAACCGCCGTACCCTGACGGAAATATTCACCGACATGCACATCGCGCTGCGCCAGAATACGTCGCAGAAAGCGGCCGAGGCCGTCGCGCGGGTGCTCGACACGCGGAGGCCGCGGTAATGGCCGCTAGACGATCGGCGCAAGCCGGACTCGATTTCAGCTCACCGTTCGACGTCGTTTGTGGCGTCGACGAGGCCGGGCGCGGTCCGCTGGCCGGTCCGGTCGTGGCGGCGGCGGTCATCTTCGATCCGGCGAAGCCGCGCATCAACGGCCTCGACGATTCGAAGGCGCTCTCTGCCAAAAGGCGCGAAGAGCTGTACGAGAAGATCGTCGATCGCGCGCTCGCGTACTGCATCGCGTCGGCGAGCGTCGAGGAAATCGACACCATCAACATCCTGCACGCGAGCATGCTGGCGATGAAGCGCGCGGTGGAAGGCCTCTCGGTCGCGCCGACGCTCGTGAAAGTCGATGGCAATCGCTGCCCGACCTTGTCCATCCGCAGCGAAGCCGTGATCGGCGGCGATGCGCTCGTCAAGCAGATCTCGGCGGCGTCGATTCTCGCAAAGGTCACGCGTGATCGCATGCTGGTCGATCTGCACGAGCTTTTCCCGATGTACGGCTTCGCCACGCATTCCGGCTACGGCACGCCGCAGCATCTGAAGGCGCTGCGCGAACATGGGCCGTGCGAGCATCATCGGCGGTCGTTCGCGCCGGTGCGCGAGGCGCACGCGCTCGTGTTCGGTTCGGTGTTGCCCGAGATCGCTCCCGAAGTGCTTCAGGTCGCATCGACGATCGAAGACGATCCCGACGCGCTCGCCTGCTGAGCGTCAACCGAATCAACGTGAAATCCATCACTTCGCGGGACAACCCGCTCTACAAGCGCATGAAGGCGCTCGCCGGGTCGACGGCGCAGCAGCGCAGAAGCGGCCACGCGCTGCTCGAAGGCCTGCATCTGGCGTCAGCGTATCTCGACGCGGCGGGCCAGCCGCAAACGTGCGTCGTCACCGAAGGCGCGCTCACGCACGAGGAAGCGCGCGAGATCGTCGCGCGCATCGAAGAGAAGCGCGTCGTCGTGTTGCCGGATGCGCTTTTCGGGCAGTTGTCGAGCGTCGTTCACGGCGTGGGCATGCTGTTGCTCGTCGAAAAGATCGATGCAGAATTGCCCGCGCGCGTCGCACAAACCTGCGTGATTCTCGATGGCGTTCAGGACGCCGGCAATGTCGGCTCGATTCTGCGCAGCGCGGCGGCGGCGGGCATCACGCGCGTATTCTGCGCGCCGGGCACGGCATACGCGTGGTCATCGAAAGTGCTGCGCTCGGGCATGGGCGCGCATTTTCTGCTGGATATTTTCGAGGACGTCGAACCGGCCGATCTCATCGCGCGACTCGACGCACCCGTGACGATCACCGATTCGCACGGTGCCGTCGCGCTCTACGATTGCGACCTGTCGGGCGCGCTCGCCTGGGTGTTCGGCAACGAAGGCGCGGGCGTGTCGCAAATCTGGCGCGATGCGGTGACGCATCGCGTGACGATTCCGCAGCCGGGCGGCATGGAATCGCTGAACGTGGCGGCCGCGGCGGCGATCTGTCTCTTCGAGCAGTGCCGCCAGCAGCGCTGACAGCCGTCAATAGTAGGAAGGCCGCTCCGGCTTGACCTCCTGCAGGATCGTCGTGGCGATTTCCTCGATCGACTTGTGCGTCGACGAAAGCCACTTGATGCCTTCGCGCTTCATCATCATTTCCGCCTCGTTGATCTCGTAGCGGCAGTTTTCGAGTGCGGCGTACTTGCTGCCCGGACGGCGTTCGTTACGGATCTCGGCCAGCCGCTGCGGATCGATCGACAAACCGAACATCTTCGTCCGATGCTCGAGCAGCGGCGTCGGCAGCTTGCCGCGCTCGAAATCTTCGGGAATCAGCGGATAGTTCGCCGCCTTCACGCCGTACTGCATCGCGAGATAAAGGCTCGTCGGCGTTTTGCCGCTGCGCGATACGCCGACGAGAATGACGTCCGCGTCGGCGAGATTGCGGTTCGACTGGCCGTCGTCGTGGGCGAGCGAGAAATTGATCGCTTCGATGCGATTCTTGTATTCCTCCGTGTCGGCGTTCTGGTGCACGCGGCCCATCGCGTGCGTCGATTTCATTTCCAGTTCGTGCTCGAGCGGCTCGATGAAGGTCTGGAACATGTCGAGCACGAGCGCGTTGCAGCCCTTGACCACTTCATTCGATGCGCTGTCGACGAGCGTCGTGAACACGATCGGCCGGCGGCCATCGAGCGCGACGACTTCGTTGATCTTCTCGACGGTCGCGTAGGCCTTGTCGATCGAGTCGACGAACGGCACGCGCACGAGCCGGAATTTTTGATCGAACTGGGCGAGGATCGAATGCGCGAAGGTTTCGGCAGTGATCCCGGTCCCGTCGGAAACGATGAATACGGAAGGCGGCATCGGCGAAAGAGGGAACGAGTTGGGGCGACGATGCTCAAACGCTGAACCGTGGCTAGCGCGAAAGCACGGACGCCGTAAAAACCTGTGTTAAGGTAGCTGACCGCTGGCAGGCAGTGAACCGGGCGTGAGCGCCGGGGTGTGGGTGAGCCCACGATCAGGCGTTAAAGACCTCGATTTTGCCGTGGAACGACTGCCCGGCCGAAACAATTTTGAAATACGGCAAGGTAGAATAGCGGCAACCTGTTCGATAAGCAATTGCGGAGAAATTGAATCGGATTTTCGTCAAATCGCGGTCGTTTCGTGGCATTTCGTTACGTCAGTCCACGTTTTCGAGCAGATTTCAGACGTACCCCGCTTCTTTTTGACGTGCCCCGGTTCTCGCGGGCGCGTGTCCCCGAAGGTTTATCAAACAGGTTGTACGAGATGCGTGCGCGCTTCCAATGAGCGCGCTCGCATATGAGCCCACTCGTGCGATCGTGAATTCCATCCACCTTAGGGGCTTGTATGACTAACGCAGTCAATGTTGCGAAAGATGTCGCAAAGGATCAGGCGTATGTAGTTCCATTCGAGCAGTTGCGAATGACCGACGTGGAAATCGTCGGCGGCAAGAATGCGTCGCTCGGCGAAATGATCAGCCAGCTTTCCGAAGCCGGCGTTCGCGTGCCGACGGGCTTCGCCACGACTGCGCTCGCATTCCGCGACTTCCTCCATCACAACAATCTGACGGACCGCATCGCCAATCGTCTCGAGACGCTCGATGTCGACGACGTCAAGGCGCTCGCCGAAGCCGGCAAGGAAATCCGTCAGTGGATCGTCGACGCGCCGATGCAGCCGCGCCTCGAAGACGAAATCCGCCGCGGTTTCGAAGTCCTTCAAGCCAGCTCGCCCGAAGAGCTTTCGTTTGCCGTGCGCTCGTCGGCGACGGCCGAGGACTTGCCGGACGCATCCTTCGCGGGCCAGCAGGAAAGCTATCTGAACGTGGTCGGCATCGAGGACGTGCTCGATCGCATGAAGCACGTGTTTGCGTCGCTTTATAACGACCGCGCCATTTCCTATCGCGTCCACAAGGGCTTCACGCATGCGGAAGTCGCGTTGTCGGCGGGCGTGCAGCGCATGGTGCGCTCCGACGTCGGCGCGGCCGGCGTAATGTTCACCATCGACACCGAATCGGGCTTCAAGGAAACCGTCTTCATCACGTCGAGCTACGGCCTGGGCGAAACCGTCGTGCAAGGCGCGGTGAATCCGGACGAGTTCCACGTCTTCAAAACGACGCTCGAACAGGGCAAATACCCGATCATCCGCCGCTCGATCGGCTCGAAGCTCATCAAGATGGAATTCACGAAGCCGGGCGAGCCGGGCCGCGTGAAGACCGTCGACGTGCCGCACGAACAGCGCAACCGCTTCTCGATCACCGACGAAGACGTGATCGAGCTCGCGAAGTACGCGGTCATCATCGAGAAGCACTATCAGCGTCCGATGGACATCGAGTGGGGCAAGGACGGCCGCGACGGCAAGCTGTTCATCCTCCAGGCGCGCCCGGAGACGGTGAAGAGCCAGGCGTCGGGCAAGGCCGAAATGCGCTTCAAGCTGAAGGGGCAGTCGAACGTGCTGGCGACCGGCCGCGCGATCGGCCAGAAGATCGGCGCGGGCCCCGTGCGCGTGATTCACGATCCGTCGGAAATGGAACGCGTGCAGCCGGGCGACGTGCTCGTCGCCGACATGACGGACCCTAACTGGGAACCGGTGATGAAGCGCGCATCGGCCATCGTGACCAATCGCGGCGGCCGTACGTGCCACGCGGCGATCATCGCGCGTGAGCTGGGCGTGCCGGCGGTTGTCGGCTGCGGCGACGCAACGGACATCCTGAAGGACGGCGCACTCGTCACGGTGTCGTGCGCGGAAGGCGACGAAGGCAAGATCTACGACGGCCTGCTCGAAACCGAAGTGACCGAAGTGCAGCGCGGCGAACTGCCGAAGATTCCGGTCAAGATCATGATGAACGTCGGCAATCCGCAACTCGCGTTCGACTTCGCGCAGTTGCCGAACGCGGGCGTCGGCCTGGCGCGACTCGAGTTCATCATCAACAACAACATCGGCGTGCATCCGAAGGCGATTCTGGAGTACCCGAACGTCGATGCCGATCTGAAGAAGGCGGTTGAAAGCGTCGCGCGCGGCCATGCATCGCCGAAAGCGTTCTACGTCGACAAGCTGACCGAAGGCATCGCCACGATTGCAGCGGCGTTCTATCCGAAGCCCGTCATCGTGCGTCTGTCGGACTTCAAGTCGAACGAGTACAAGAAGCTGATCGGCGGTTCGCGCTACGAGCCGGATGAAGAAAATCCGATGCTCGGTTTCCGTGGCGCGTCGCGCTATATCGCGGAAGACTTCGCCGAGGCGTTCCACATGGAATGCATCGCGCTGAAGAAGGTCCGCGAGGAAATGGGCCTGGACAACGTGCAGATCATGGTGCCGTTCGTGCGTACGCTGAAGCAGGCCGATCGCGTGGTCGAGCTGCTGAAGAAGTTCGGTCTCGAACGCGGCAAGAACGACCTGAAGCTCGTGATGATGTGCGAAGTGCCGTCCAACGCGATTCTCGCCGAGCAGTTCCTGGAGCGCTTCGACGGCTTCTCGATCGGTTCGAACGACCTGACGCAGTTGACGCTGGGCCTCGATCGCGACTCGGGCATGGAGTTGCTCGCGGCGGACTTCGACGAGCGCGACGAAGCGGTGCAGTTCATGCTGAAGCGCGCGATCGAGACGTGCCTGAAGCTGAACAAGTACGTCGGCATTTGCGGTCAGGGCCCGTCGGACCACCCTGATCTCGCCGAGTGGCTCGCGAAGCAGGGCATCGAGTCGATGTCGCTTAATCCGGACACGATCATCGATACGTGGCAGCAGCTCGCGAAGACCTTGTCAAAATAAGTCGATGTCACACCTTTCCACTTGCTTTCGGATTGGTGCAGCGTGATATAAAAACACCCCGGACTTTTCCGGGGTGTTTTCGTTTGGAGACCGATGATGGAAACGGGCGGGTTGATCTGGTGGGTCGCTGCGGGCGCGCTGATCGTCGCGGAATTGTTTACCGGAACGTTCTATCTGCTCATGATCGCGCTCGGGATGATCGCGGGCGGCGTCGCTCATGTGCTCGGCGCGTTGCCGCACGTACAGATGGGCGCGGCCGCGGTCATCGCGCTGATCGCGGTGGCGGTGCTGCGGCGCTCGCGCTTCGTCAGCTGGAAGCGGCGTGACGACGCCTCGCGCGATGCGGCCGTGAATCTCGATATCGGCGCGACCCTGGAAGTCGATCAATGGCATCACGGCCACGCGCGCGCAATGTATCGCGGCGCGCAGTGGGATGTCGAGCTCGCACCGGGCGAAACGGAGGGCGCACGGCTTTATCGCATCACGGCGCTCGACGGCAATCGCCTGATCG
Organism: Caballeronia sp. ATUFL_F1_KS39; assembly: GCF_023630985.1. Classification (NCBI taxonomy): domain Bacteria; kingdom Pseudomonadati; phylum Pseudomonadota; class Betaproteobacteria; order Burkholderiales; family Burkholderiaceae; genus Caballeronia; species Caballeronia sp. ATUFL_F1_KS39. The sequence goes on from NZ_JALQDZ010000005.1 coordinate 288,509, forward strand.
TCGCGGCCAAACGGTAGTCCTATAAGGAGAAAAATAATGTCAATGTACTTTGCGCTCATCGTGCTCGTCATCGCGATCGTCATCGTGTCGAAAACGGTCAAGATCGTCCCTCAGCAACACGCATGGATCATGGAACGCCTCGGCCGCTATCACGCGACGCTTACGCCGGGCCTCAACATCGTGCTGCCGTTCATCGATCGCATCGCCTACAAGCACATGCTGAAGGAGATTCCGCTCGAAGTGCCGAGCCAAGTCTGTATCACGCGCGACAACACGCAGCTTCAAGTCGATGGCGTGCTGTACTTCCAGGTCACGGATGCGATGAAGGCTTCGTACGGATCGAGCAACTTCGTGTTCGCGATCACGCAACTGTCGCAGACGACGTTGCGTTCGGTCATCGGCAAGCTGGAGCTCGACAAGACGTTCGAGGAGCGCGACTTCATCAACCAGAGCATCGTGAATGCGCTCGACGAAGCCGCGTCGAACTGGGGCGTGAAAGTGCTGCGCTATGAAATCAAGGATCTCACGCCGCCGAAGGAAATCCTTCACGCGATGCAGGCGCAGATCACCGCCGAGCGCGAGAAGCGCGCGCTGATCGCCGCGTCCGAAGGGCGCAAGCAGGAGCAGATCAATCTGGCATCGGGCGCGCGCGAGGCCGCGATCCAGAAGTCGGAAGGCGAACGGCAGGCGGCGATCAATCAGGCGCAGGGCGAAGCCGCCGCGATTCTCGCGGTGGCGGAAGCGAACGCGCAAGCCATCGAGAAGATCGGCACTGCAATTCAGACAGCGGGCGGCATGGAAGCGGTGAATCTGAAGGTTGCGGAGCAGTATGTCGGCGCGTTCGGCAATCTCGCGAAGCAGGGCAACACGCTGATCGTGCCGGGCAACATGTCCGACATGAGCACGATGATCGCGTCCGCGTTGTCGATCGTGAAAGGCGAGGGCAGCGGCATAATCAGGAAGAGCTGAAGCAATCGGGGGCGCTAAAAAGCGCCCCCGATTCGTTTCACGGTTTAACGCGAGGCGGTTCGCATCAGACGCCCGCGTTCGCGTTCCCAGTCGCGCTTCTTTTCGGTCTCGCGTTTGTCGTGCAACTTCTTGCCCTTCGCGAGGCCGATTTCACATTTCACGCGGCCATCCTTGTAGTGGAAGTTGAGCGGCACGAGCGTGTGCCCGCGCTGCTCGACCTTGCCGATGAGCTTGTCGATCTGTTCGCGGTGGAGGAGCAGCTTGCGCGTGCGCACCGGATCGAGGTTAGCGAATTTCGATGCTTCGGGCAGCGGGCTGATATGCGTGCCGATCAGAAAGAGCTCGCCGTTCTTGATCACGACGTAGCCTTCCTTGATCTGCGCGCGCCCGGCGCGAAGCGCCTTGACTTCCCAGCCCTCGAGCACGAGACCGGCCTCGTAGCGCTCTTCGACGAAGTAATCGAAGAAGGCTTTTCTGTTGTCGATGATGCTCATGAATGGAAAGTGCCCAACTCGTTTAAAATCCTGATTTTAGCAGCGCGCCGGCATGCGTTCGATCCGATGCCTCGTTCTCTTGCGCGTTGCCGCCCAATTCAGCCACCGCTGCGCCCTATATGGCAGACGTCCAGAAAACCGTATTGATCCGCCATTCAGCGGAAGAAATGTTCGACCTCGTCACCGATGTCGCCGACTACCCCAATTTCCTGCCTTGGTGCGGCGGCGTCGAAATCGGCCGCCACGACGAGAACGGCATGGAAGCGAAGATCGACATCAGCTTCAAGGGCATCAAGCAGCATTTCGCGACGCGCAATGTGCAAAAGCGTCCGACCAATATCGATATGGAGTTCCTGAGCGGCCCTTTCAAGAAATTCACCGGATATTGGCACTTTACGCCGCTGCGCGCGGACGCCTGCAAGATCGAATTCGCGCTGCATTACGAATTCTCGAACGTGATTCTGGAGAAGATCATCGGGCCGGTGTTCAGCCATATCGCCAACACGTTCGTCGATTCCTTCGTGAAGCGCGCGGACCAGCGCTACGGCAAGCCATGATGCATATCGATGTCTGCTACGGCCTGCCCGATGGCGCGTTCCTGAAGCGCGTCGACCTGCCCGAGGGCGCGACGGTGCGCGATGCGATCGACGCAAGCGGCGTGCTGCTCGCGCATCGCGACATCGATCTGACGACGCAGAAGGTCGGCGTGTTCGGCAAGCCGAAGCCGCTCGACGCGGCGCTCGCCGATTTCGACCGCGTCGAGATTTATCGGCCGCTGAAGGTGGATCCGAAGGCCGCGCGCCAGCGCCGCGTGGACAAGGCGCGCAAGGCGGGTTCGATCGAAGGGCGCAAGTGGCAGTCGAAGGATTCGCGCTGAGCGAATTCAATGCGCGGGCGCTTCTTTCGCCGCGGCGGGCGCCGGCTCCAGCGTGTGCTGCCTGACCGACCAGATTACGCCGGCGAGCAGCAGCACGATCGCGAGCACTTCGGGCGAGCGCGGCCAGCGGCCGTCGTAGACGAAGGCGTAGAGCAGGGCGAAGAGCGTCTCGAACACGATCATCTGCCCTGACAGCGTGAGCGGCAGGCGCTTCGCTGCCGCGTTCCACAGCATGTTGCCGAGCCACGAGCCGCCGGTGGCCAGCGCAAAAGAAACGATCCAGAACAGATGCCAGCGCGACGCGGGGACGCTCGCCTGCACCGTGCCCGCGGGCAGCATCCAGACGATCGCGCCGAGCGCGACGCCGAGCAGACCCGTCACGATGCCCCACAGGATGGACCACTCGTTGCCGTCGAAATGGCGATTCGATTGCAGATACCGCGCGTTGACGACCGCGTACCACGTCCAAGAAGCGAGCGCCCCGAGCGCGCATCCGAGTCCGGCGAGGCGCGTGAGCACACTCGTCGCGTGATCGGCGTCGCTGAATACATCGAGATTGATGCACGCGATGCCCGCCAGCACGAGCAGGAGCGGCCCGATGAGCCTTTTCAGGTCGACCGCGCCGCGATCCCGCCGTCCGGCGAGCGTGACGGTCACGGGGAGAATGCCGACGATCAGCGACGAAGGCGCGACGCCCACGAGCTGCACCGCGCTCGCGAGCAGCATGTAGTACAGCAGGTTGCCGACCAGCGCGAGCTTCGCGAGCGCGATGAAATCGGCGCGCGTGAGCTTGGCCGCGAGGCGCCGGGCGAACGGCAGCGCCACCGCAAGCGAAACCGCGCCGTACATCAGATAGCGCCCGACGGAGAGCGTCAGCGGCGAAAAATCCGGCAAGAGCCGTGGCGCGAGAAAGATGAAACCCCAGATCGCTCCCGCCGCCATTCCGTACATCACACCGCGCTGCATCGTCCGACTCCTGCCGAAATTTCAACTGACGGCGCGAAGCGTAGCATGTGGCCCCGGGCGGCCGTCTTGTCTAAAACTGCAACAACGCGGACGCCCGGCAGACGGGCGAAAGCGGTCCGGAATTTGCGTCCGAATGGGCTAAGCTGCTGTTCGGGCAGTGAAAATGCAGGGAACTATCGGTATAATCTGCTTTTGCGCCCATAGGATTTGCCATGCGTCTGATCCAGAAAGCACTCACGTTCGATGACGTGCTCCTCGTGCCCGCCTTCTCCAGCGTTCTCCCGCGCGACACCAGCCTGAAATCCCAGCTGACTCGCAATATTTCCCTGAACATGCCTCTCGTGTCCGCCGCCATGGACACGGTCACCGAAGGCCGGCTCGCCATCGCGATGGCGCAGATGGGCGGCATCGGCATCGTCCACAAGAATCTCACCGCCAAGGAACAGGCCCGCGAAGTCGCGAAAGTGAAGCGCTTCGAATCGGGCGTCGTGCGCGATCCGATCACGATTCCGCCGCAAATGCGCGTGCGCGACGTCATCGCGCTGACGCAGCAGCACGGCATTTCGGGTTTCCCGGTGGTCGAAGGCGCGCAACTGATCGGCATCGTCACCAATCGCGACCTGCGCTTCGAAGAACGGCTCGATGAGCCGGTGCGCAACATCATGACGCCGCGCGAACGCCTCGTGACGGTCAAGGAAGGCACGTCGCTCGCCGAGGCGAAGGCGCTGATGCACAGCCATCGCCTGGAGCGCGTGCTCGTGGTGAACGACGCGTTCGAGCTGCGCGGCCTGATGACGGTGAAGGACATCACCAAGCAGACCGAAAACCCGGACGCCTGCAAGGACGAAGACGGCAAGCTGCGTGTGGGCGCGGCCGTGGGCGTCGGTCCGGACAATGAAGAGCGCGTCGAGCTGCTCGCGCAGGCGGGCGTCGACGTGATCGTCGTCGATACCGCGCACGGCCATAGCCAGGGCGTGCTGGAGCGCGTGCGCTGGGTCAAGCAGAATTATCCGCACGTGCAGGTCATCGGCGGCAATATCGCGACGGCGGCGGCAGCCAAGTCGCTCGTCGAGTACGGCGCGGACGCGGTGAAGGTCGGTATCGGCCCGGGCTCGATCTGCACGACGCGGATCGTGGCGGGCGTCGGCGTGCCGCAGATCACGGCGATCGCGAATGTTTCCGAAGCACTGCGCGGCACCGGCGTGCCGGTCATCGCGGACGGCGGCGTGCGCTTCTCGGGCGACGTGTCGAAGGCGCTCGCGGCGGGCGCGAACGTCGTCATGATGGGCAGCATGCTCGCGGGCACCGAAGAATCGCCGGGCGACGTGTTCCTGTATCAGGGCCGCCAGTACAAGTCGTACCGCGGCATGGGTTCGGTCGGCGCGATGAAGGACGGCGCGGCGGACCGCTACTTCCAGGACAACTCGGCGAACATCGACAAGCTCGTGCCGGAAGGCATCGAAGGCCGTGTGGCCTACAAGGGCTCGGTCAACGCGATCCTGTTCCAGATCGTCGGCGGCGTGCGCGCGAGCATGGGCTACTGCGGTTGCCGCGCGATTTCCGAACTGCACGAGAAGGCGGAATTCGTTCAGATCACGGCGGCCGGCATGCGCGAATCGCATGTGCATGACGTGCAGATCACGAAGGAAGCGCCCAACTATCACGTCGACTAATCGAGCGGACTGATCATGAAACCGTTGCTGCGGGTCGTGCTCGTCATCAATGCCCTGATTTTTCTGGCGTTCGGCCTGTTGTTTCTGCTGACGCCGTGGGCGGGCCTGTACGGCGCGCTGCAACTGGATTCGATCCGCGTTCAGCCGGCGTTCGCCGGGCAGTTGCTCGGTATCGCGCTCATCGGGCTGTCGTGGCTTGCGTTTCACGCAGCCGTCGATGGCGCGTTGACGGCTCGCGCCGCGCGCGTGTCGGGACACGTGCAGTGGCTGTCGGGGGTGGTGGTGCTGGTCTGGCTGCTCGGACTGCATACGCCTCAGATCGATGGCTTCGGGCAGATCAGCGCGGCCGTCGTGGGCGCCGTGCTGCTGGTGCTCGGTCTGGGCAGCGTGAGACTGTCGTCGGCGGTGCGTCGGCGCGAGCGCGCGGCGGCGGCCGGCGCGGTATCGGCGCAGCGCGCGGAAAAGAAGGCGGCGCAAAAGCGTGACGAGTTTTCCGCGAGCAACGCGGCATCGTCGGCGCGCGCCGAATCGGTCGATCTCGCGGCGCGTCCCGCAGCGCGCGCACCGGGCGCGACGGCCATCGATCCGGTATCGGGCCGCACGCTCGATCCCGTCTCGCCGGCCGGCGCGGTTCGCGCGCACCCGGACGGCGCGGTCGATCCCGTTACCGGCGGCACGCTCGATCCGCTGACGGGCCGCGCGGTCGATCCGGTCACCGGCAAGCGCATCGAGCCCGTCATCAGCGGCGAGATCGATCCGGCGACGGGTCGAAGAGCCGATCCGCTCGCGCCCGACGCGGGCCGCGCGCCTCGCTGAAGGCGTGAAGCGCATGCTACGAGCCACGCACGCGCAGCAACGGAAACACGCAGGACAAGCACGGTCGGCCTTTGCGCCGGCCGTCGATTTATTTGCAGACCGGGGCGCGAGGCCGCGCTCCGGCAGCACCGACATCATTCGTTCACTTAGCCTTTGGCCGCAGCCATGCACGACAAAATCCTGATTCTCGATTTCGGCTCCCAAGTCACCCAGCTGATCGCGCGGCGCATCCGCGAGTCGCACGTCTACTCGGAAATCCATCCGTACGACGTCGACGAGACGTTCATCCGCGAATTCGCGCCGAAGGGCATCATCCTGTCCGGCGGCCCGAACTCCGTCACCGAGGCGAAGTCGCCGCGCGCCCCGCAGATCGTCTTCGATCTCGGCGTGCCGGTGCTCGGCATCTGCTACGGCATGCAGACGATGGCCGATCAGCTCGGCGGCAAGGTCGAACTCGGCAACGTGCGCGAATTCGGCTATGCGGAAGTGCAGGCGCTGAATCACACGGGCTTTCTGGAAGGCATTCAGGATTTCGCCAGCGACAAGGGCGAGTCGATGCTCAAGGTTTGGATGAGCCACGGCGACAAGGTCGTCGATCTGCCGGCGGGTTTCAAGCTGATGGCCTCGACGCCGTCGTGCCCGATCGCCGCGATGGCCGACGACGACCGGCGCTTCTACGGCCTGCAATGGCATCCGGAAGTCACGCATACGGTGCAGGGCCGCGCGATGCTCGACCGCTTCGTGCTGGAGCTGTGCGGCGCGAAGGCCGATTGGGAGATGGGCCATTACATCGACGAGGCGGTCGAGAACATCCGCGCGCAGGTCGGCAATGAGCACGTGATTCTCGGCTTGTCGGGCGGCGTGGATTCGTCGGTGGCGGCGGCGCTTTTGCATCGCGCGATCGGCGACCAGCTGACGTGCGTGTTCGTCGATCACGGCTTGCTGCGTCAGAACGAGGCGGAGCAGGTCATGTCGACGTTCGCGGATCACCTGGGCGTGAAGGTGATTCACGTCGATGCCAGCGAGGAATTCCTGCAGAAGCTTGCGGGCGTGACCGATCCGGAGGCGAAGCGCAAGATCATCGGCGCGGAGTTCGTCGAAGTGTTTCACAACGAATCGGACAAGCTCACCGATGCCAAGTGGCTCGCGCAGGGCACGATTTATCCGGACGTGATCGAATCGGCGGGCAAGGGCAAGAAGGGCGCGCATACGATCAAGAGCCATCACAACGTCGGCGGTTTGCCGGAGACGCTGAATTTGAAGCTGCTCGAACCGCTGCGCGAGCTTTTCAAGGACGAAGTGCGCGAACTCGGCGTGAAGCTCGGTCTGCCGCCCGCGATGGTGTATCGCCATCCGTTCCCCGGTCCGGGTCTCGGCGTGCGGATTCTTGGCGAAGTGAAGCGCGAATTCGCGGACCTGCTGCGCCGCGCCGATGCGATTTTTATCGAGACGCTGCGCAACACCATCGACAAGGAAACGGGCAAGTCGTGGTACGACCTGACGAGCCAGGCGTTCGCGGTGTTCCTGCCGGTCAAGAGCGTCGGCGTGATGGGCGACGGGCGCACCTATGAATACGTCGTCGCGCTGCGCGCCGTGCAGACGCTCGACTTCATGACCGCGCATTGGGCGCACCTGCCGCATGATCTGCTCGGGCATGTTTCCAATCGCATCATCAACGAAGTGCGCGGGATCAATCGGGTGGTGTATGACATCTCCGGCAAGCCGCCTGCGACGATCGAGTGGGAGTGATCCGCGTCTGATTGCGAGGGGGCATGACTGATTCCGCGTCCGATCGCCCCACCGATTCGCTCTTCTTCGCGCTCTATCCGGACGCAGTCGCCGCCTCGCGCATCGCCGAACTGGCGGCGCGGCTGCGTATCGAGCACACGCTGAAGGCGAGGGCGATTCCCGCCGATCGCCTTCACGTCACCCTGCATTATCTCGGCGCCTTCGCAGGCGTTCCCGCCGATGTGGCCGCGCACGCTTGCGCCGCAGCATCCCGAATCGCGTTGCCGCCCGTCGATGTGACGCTCGACCGTATCGAAAGCTTTTCCGGCCGTCGCGCGAGACGCCCGCTCGTCGTTTCCGGCGATGTCACCGAGCCGCTCGACGCGCTCGAACGAACGCTCGGCACGGCGCTGGAAGCGGCAGGCATCGCACTGAAGCGGCATCCCCGTTTCACGCCTCATGTGACCTTGCTCTACGACGAACACCGCGTCGCGCGTGAGCGCATCGAACCCATCGCATGGACCGTGCGTGAGTTCGCGCTCGTGCGCAGCCGGCTCGGCAAATCGCAACACGAAGTCCTCGCGCGCTGGCCGCTCGTGCCGTGAATCGGCGGAACCACGCGCAATAAAAGGTTTCGCGGATTTTTCTAACGCGTTAAGGTGCGTGTATCGGAATGAATCGAGACGAAGCGCTTACATGACCCGATCCCGCCTGCTGCACATCACGCCCGACACCCACCACGTCCAGATCGATCTCGTCTACGCGACCGATCGCAATTTCACCGGCAAGCCCATCTACAAGGCGCAGCACTGCCTGCTGCTCGAGCCCGCCGAAGCGGCATTGCGTAAAGCCGTCGATATCGCGACGAGCATCGGCATGACGCTCAGGATCTTCGACGCCTATCGTCCGCCGCAAGCGCAGAAAGTGCTGTGGGATTTCCTGCCCGATCCGACCTTCATCGCCGAACTCGGACGCGGCTCGAACCATAGCCGCGGCACGGCGGTGGACCTGACGCTCGTCGATCGCGACGGCAACGAGCTCGACATGGGCACCGGTTTCGATGCGATGGTCGCCGAATCCGAGCACTTTCACTTCGGCTTGCCGGAGCATGTGCAGCGCAATCGCACGCTGCTGCTGGGCGTCATGCACGGCGCGGGCTTCACGCACATCAAAAGCGAGTGGTGGCATTACGAATTGCCCGGCTCGCGCGAACTTGCTCTGATCGACAACGAAGAATGCGGCCCGCTGCGGCTCATGTAATCGGGGATTCGACATGAAACTGACTGCACTGATCACGGCGCTGATGCTCACGTTGATGAGCGCGCCGCCGGCAAGCGCCGCGACGCCGAAAGACATGTTCGTCATGGCCACGTTGCTCGATGAATTCACGTCGCTCGATCCCGGCGAAATCTACGAACTGGTGCCGGAGGAATACGTCGCGAACACGTATGACCGTCTGGTGCGCGTCGATCTGAAGGATCCGTCGAAATTCAATGGCGATGTCGCCGAATCGTGGACGGTGAGTCAGGACGGCCTCACGTTCACGTTCAAGATCCGGCCGGGACTCAAGTTCCATTCCGGCAATACGCTCACCGCCGATGACGTCGCGTGGTCGATTCAGCGCACCGCGCTGCTCGACAAGGGCGCGGCGGCGGTGCTTGCGGGCATCGGGCTGACGAAGGCGAACGCGTTGCAGAACGTGAAGAAGATCGACGATACGACCGTCTCGATCACGACGGATCAGCGCTATGCGCCGACCTTCGTGCTCAACGTGCTCGGTTCGTGGCCGGCGTCGGTGGTGGATCGCAAGCTCGTCGAATCGCACGCGAAGGGCAACGACTACGGCAACGAGTGGCTGAAGACCAACGAAGCCGGTTCGGGCGCGTACAAGCTCGTGAAATGGACCGCGAACGACAGCATCGTGCTGCAACGCTTCGACGGCTATCGCATTCCGCTCGCGATGAAGCGCATCGTGCTGCGTCACGTCACGGAAGCGGCGAGCCAGCGTCTGATGATCCAGAACGGCGACATCGACGTCGCGCGCGACCTCTCGCCCGACGATCTCGACACGCTCTCGAAGAACGGCGTCATCAAGGCGACGGCCGTGCCGCAAGCGACACTCATGTATCTCGGCCTCAACAACAAGAATCCGAATCTCGCGAAGCCGGAAGTCTGGGAAGCGATGAAGTGGCTCATCGACTATCAGGGCATTCAGAAGAACGTGATCCGCACGACCTACAAGGTTCACGAAGCGTTTCTCCCCGAAGGCTTTCTCGGCGCGCTGAACGAAAACCCGTATCACCAGGATGTCGCGAAGGCGAAGGCGCTGCTCGCGAAGGCGGGCTTGTCCAACGGCTTCACGGTGAAGATGGACGTGCGCAACGATTATCCGTACAGCGAGATCGCGCAAGCCGTGCAGGCGAATCTCGCGCTCGCCAACATCAAGGTGCAACTCGTGCCGAGCGACAACAAGCAGACGCTCGGACGATATCGCGCGCGGGCCCACGATATCTACATCGGCGAGTGGTCGGCGGATTACATCGATCCGCACAGTAACGCGCAGGGCTTCGTGTGGAATCCGGACAACTCGGATGCATCGAGCTACAAGATGCTTGCGTGGCGCAACGCGTGGGACATTCCACAACTGACGAAGGAAACCAACGCGGCGCTCGCCGAAAGCGATACGAAAAAGCGCGCGCAGCTGTACGAGAAGATGCAGCGTGAAGTGCTCGCGAAATCGCCGTTCGTCATCATGTTCCAAAAGGTGTCGCAGGTGGCGGCGCGGCCCGGCGTGACCGGTCTCGACGTCGGGCCGATCAACGATCTCGTGTCGTATCGCAACATCAAGAAGCAGTGAACACGGTCACGCTCATCGGCTCGCGGCGCGGCGGCGCGCGCATCGCATTGGCGCTCGCGCGCTGGATCGCGATGCTCGCCATCACGTTCACGGGCTTGCTCGCGATCACGTTTTTCATCGGCCGCAAGATTCCGATCGATCCGGTGCTCGCGATTCTCGGCGATCGCGCGTCCGCGACGGCTTATGCCGCCGCGCGTCTGCGGCTCGGTCTCGACAAGCCGCTCATCGAGCAATTCCTGATCTACGCGCGCGACGTGCTGCACGGCAATCTCGGCATTTCGCTGTTGACGGCAAATCCGGTCATCGACGACATCAAGCGCGTCTTTCCCGCGACGCTCGAACTCGCGACGCTCTCGACCTTCATCGGCATCGCGATCGGCGTGCCGCTCGGCGTCGCGGCGGCGGTGAAGCACAATCGCATCGTCGATCACATCGCGCGCGTGATCGGGCTCGCCGGAAGCTCCGTGCCGGTGTTCTGGCTCGCGCTGATGGGCCTGCTGCTCTTTTACGCGCGGCTGCATTGGGTGTCCGGGCCGGGACGCATCGATCCGCTTTACGACGGCATGGTCGATACCCGCACGGGCAGTTTGCTCATCGATTCGCTCATCGCCGGCGAATGGGATGTCTTCGAGAACGCGTTCTCGCATATCGCGCTGCCGGCGAGCGTGCTCGCGTTCTATTCGATCGCGTATCTGTCGCGGATGACGCGCTCGTTCATGCTCGAACAACTGAGCCAGGAATACGTGACGACCGCGCGCGCGAAAGGGCTGCCCGAGCGCCGCGTGATCTGGCGGCACGCGTTCGGCAATATCGCGGTGCCGCTGCTGACGGTGATCGCGCTCGCATACAGCTATCTGCTCGAAGGCTCGGTGCTGACGGAGATCGTGTTCGCGTGGCCGGGCATCGGCTCGTATCTGACGGGCGCGCTGTTGAACGCCGACATGAACGCCGTGCTCGGCAGCACGCTCGTGATCGGCGCGACGTTCATCGCGCTCAATCTGTTGACCGACGCGCTGTATCGCGTGTTCGATCCGCGTGCGCGCTGACATGGAGGATCTTGCGCAGATGAAACAGCCGCGAACGGGCTCGCGCGCGTGGCTCCTGACCGATACGCCCGCGTCGCCGCGTCAAGCCGCGCTCGGGCGCGCGTATCGGCGCTGGCGGCGGTTCTCGTCGAATCCGTTGAGCATGCTCGGACTCGCGATCCTGCTGCTGCTGATCGTAGTCGCGGCGTTCGGGCCGATGCTCGTCACGCAGGATCCGTTGCAGCAGGTGCTCGCCGAACGTCTGACGCCGCCCGGCGCGGCGCACTGGTTCGGCACCGATCAACTCGGCCGCGACATCCTTTCGCGGCTCGTGCACGGCTCGCGCCTGACGCTCGCGATCGCGATGCTCGTCGTCGTGCTCGTGGTGCCGGTCGGGCTTTTGATGGGCACGGTGGCGGGTTATTGCGGCGGCATCGTCGATACGGTGCTGATGCGCTTGACCGACGTCGCGCTCGCATTTCCGAAGATCGTGCTCGCGCTCGCGTTCGCCGCCGCGCTCGGGCCGGGCGTGCTCAATGCGGTGATCGCGCTGTCGATCACCGCGTGGCCGCCGTATGCGCGTCTCGCGCGCGCGGAGTCGCTGCGGCTCGCGCAGGCCGATTACATCCATGTGGCGCGTCTGCAAGGCGCTTCGCATCTGCGCATTCTGCTGCGGTATATCGTGCCGCTGTGCTCGTCGTCGGTGATCGTGCGCGCGACGCTCGACATGGCCGGCATCATTCTCGCCGTCGCCGGTCTCGGCTTTCTCGGACTGGGCGCGCAGCCGCCGAGCCCGGAATGGGGTTACATGGTCGCGGCGGGCCGCAACGTGCTGCTCGACGCGTGGTGGGTCGCGACGATTCCCGGCCTCGCGATCCTCGCGGTGAGCCTCGCCTTCAACCTGCTCGGCGACGGTCTGCGCGACGTCTTCGATCCGCGTCACGGAGGCTGACATGCCCGATGCGCTGGCTGAAATCGACGGACTGGACGTGGCCTTCGCGAGCCATGACGGCGTGCTCATGCCCGCCGTGCGCGGCGTATCGCTGACGGTGCGGCGCGGCGAGCGGCTCGGCATCGTCGGCGAATCGGGATCGGGAAAATCGCTGACGGGGCGCGCGCTGCTCGGACTGCTGCCGCCCGAGGCAAAATGGTCGGCTAAGGCGCTGCGTTTGGAAGGACAGGACCTGCTCGCGATGCGCCCGAAAGCGCGCCGCCGCCTGTGCGGCACGCGCATGAGCATGATCCTGCAGGATCCGAAGTTCTCGCTGAACCCGGTGATGACCGTCGCGCAGCAGATGCGCGAAACCTTTGTGCGGCAGGGCGTGAAAGAAGGCCGGCGCGCGTTGCGCGAGCGCATCGTCGCAGCGCTGGAAGCGGTGCATATCCGCGATCCGCAGCGTGTCGCGGATGCGTATCCGCACGAACTGTCCGGCGGCATGGGCCAGCGCGTGATGATCGCGATGATGGTCTCGGCCGGCCCGCGCCTTCTGATCGCCGACGAACCCACGAGCGCGCTCGATGTCCTCGTATCGATGCAGGTGCTTGCCGTGCTCGACGAGATGATCGCGCGCCACGATACCGGCCTCGTGTTCATCAGCCACGATTTGCCGCTCGTGATGTCGTTCTGCGACCGCGTCGCGGTGATGTACGGCGGTCGCGTCGTCGAGACGTGCGCGGCGCGCGATCTCGTTCACGCGACGCATCCGTACACGCGCGGGCTGCTCGAAGCGAATCCGCCGCTCGAGAATCCGCCCGACGAGTTGCCGACGCTGCGCCGCGACCCTGCGTGGCTCGATGAAGGCATCGCGCGATGATCGAAATCGAGCGCGCGCTCATCCGCTTCAAGACGAAGAGCGGTCACGTCGACGCCGTGCGCGACGTTTCGCTGCGCGTGGAAGAGGGCGAGGTTTTCGGACTCGTCGGCGAATCGGGCAGCGGCAAGTCGACGTTGTTGCGCGCGCTCGCCGGGCTGACGCCGCTGTCGGGCGGCAGGATAAGCATCGGATCGCGCCCTGGAAGCCGCGACGTGCAGATGGTGTTCCAGGACCCGTACGGCGCGCTGCATCCGCGCTTCACCGTCGACAAGACCTTGCGCGAGCCGCTCGCGATCAACGGCATCGGCGACGAAGACACGCGCATTCTCGCCGCGCTCGCCGAAGTCGGGCTCGGTCCGGCGTATCGATTCCGCTATCCGCATCAGTTGTCGGGCGGGCAGCGCCAGCGCGTGTCGATCGCGCGCGCGTTGATCGTCGAGCCGCGCGTGCTGCTGCTCGACGAGCCGACCTCCGCGCTCGATGTCTCCGTCCAGGCGGAAATCCTGAACCTGCTGCGCCGCCTGCATCGCGAACGCAAGCTGACGATGATCCTCGTGAGCCACAATCTCGCCGTGATCGGCTTTCTTTGCCAGCGCGTCGCGGTCATGCGCAACGGCGAAATCGTCGAGCAACTGGGCGTCGATGCCGTGCGTTCGCGCGACGTTACGCACGAGTACACGCGCCGGCTTCTGCTCGCGACAGAAGGCTACACGCGACAGAACGCGTAGTCGTCGTACAAGCACAATCGTCATGACGCGGTCAATGGATGTTGCGCGAACGACGCATAAGCACGGCGATAAGCCCGGTATACGACGACGCGCGGCGGGCCGGCTTGTCTTCGACGAAACCGGTGCCGCCGCCGCTGATAGAATGTGCGCTGGATTGTCGAGACGTGCCGAACAACGCGCGAGCGTGGTTTTCCGGCTGCCTTCCGACTTCGAGCTAACCAACGGAAATCGTGACAGACCGCGCCCGTTCGCGGGTGAAAACCGGTCGTAATCCCCGATGAAATTGCTAGATGCTTTGGTCGAACAGCGGATCAACGAAGCCGCTGCGCGTGGCGAGTTCAACAACCTGCCGGGCGCGGGCGCACCGCTTCACTTCGACGACGACACCCTCGTGCCCGAGGAAGTGCGCGTCGCCAATCGAATCCTCAAGAATGCGGGCTTCGTCCCGCCGGCAGTCGAACAGCTTCGCGCGCTGCGCGGGCTTCAGGAAGAGTTCGACAAGGTGACGGACCCCGCGGCCCGTTGCCAGCTGCAAGCCAAGATGCTCGCGCTCGACATGGCGCTCGAGTCGCTGCGCGGCGGCGGCTGCGTGCCGCATGAATATCGCCGGCGCATCGCGGAGCGTTTGTCCGAGCGCGCGCAGTCGCGCGTGGCGGTGGACGTCAAGTGACCGGCCTGCCGGATGCGGCCGATCCCGCGCCCAGCGCTCAAATCGCCGATCCTGCCAGCGAACGCGATCGCCGCTTCATGGCGCTCGCGCAACGCGCCGCCGACGAAGCCCGTCGCGCGGGCGAAGTGCCCGTCGGCGCGGTCATCGTGCTCGGCGACGAAGTCATCGCCACCGGCTTCAATCATCCGATTCGCGGACACGATCCGTCCGCGCATGCCGAGATGGCCGCGCTGCGCGCCGCCGCCCAATCGCTCCAGAACTACCGCTTGCCGGGCTGCGAGCTCTACGTGACGCTCGAACCTTGCCTGATGTGCGCGGGCGCGATCATGCACGCGCGCATCTCGCGCGTCGTCTACGGCGCCACGGACCCGAAAACGGGTGCGTGCGGCAGTGTCGTCGACATGTTCGCGAATGCGCAGCTCAATCACCACACCACCGTGACGGGCGGCGTGCTCGCGGATGAATGCGGGCATGCGCTCAAGAATTTCTTCGCCGAGCGCCGCCGCCTCGCGCGCGACGAACGCGATGCGCGCCGCGCGCGCGAAGCCGGGCAACCCGCCGCCGATTCATCTGATCGAATAACAACATCGTGAAATCACGCACCATCGACCTCGTTGCGCCCTCTGGCTATCCACACGATCCGGCGGCCGTCGAGCGCGGCATCGGACGGTTGCGCAGGGAAGGGCATCGGCTCGAAAACGTCGACGCGACGCGCCGACGCTTCCAGCGCTTCGGCGGCACCGATGCGGAACGCGCCGCCGATCTCAATCGTCTTGCGGATGCATCGCGCCCGTTACCTGACATCGTACTTGCAGTGCGGGGCGGATACGGCGCGTCGCGCATCCTGCACGGCCTCGACTACACCGGGCTGCGCAGGCTCGCGGATCAGCCGGTGGCGATCGTCGGCCACAGCGATTTCACCGCGATTCAGTGCGCGCTGTTCGCGCACGCCGGTGTGAAAAGCTTCGGCGGACCGATGTTCGCGGGCGATTTCGGCGCCGAGCAGGTCAGTTCGTTCACGATGCAGCACTTCTGGAACGCGATCTCGCGACCGAGTTTCACCATCACGAGCCATACGCCGCAGCAACAGACCGTCGACGCGACCGGCATGCTGTGGGGCGGCAATCTCGCGATTCTGGCGTCGCTCGTCGGCACGCCGTATCTGCCGCCGGTCGAGGGCGGAATCCTGTACATCGAGGATGTCAACGAGCATCCGTTTCGCATCGAGCGGATGATTTATCAGCTGTATCAGGCGGGCGTGCTCGGTCGGCAGCAGGCGATCGTGATGGGGGAGTTCTCCGGCGGCCGTCTGTCGGACTACGACAACGGCTATTCGCTCGACGCGATGATCGAGCAGGTGAGGTCGGTGACGGGCATTCCGGTGGTGACAGGATTGCAGTTCGGACACGTCGAAAATCTGCTGACGCTGCCTTTCGGTGCGGCGGCGCACCTTATCGCGAGCGAGCGGGGCTTCACGCTGAAACTTTCCGATTACCCGCATCTGGCTTGAGCCCGCGTGGCAAGGCGCTCAAGCGAGCGCCTTATTTTTAGCTCGGCCCTGCAACTAACTGTCGGTTCATGCACCGTCCGCGACAACTGCGTGCACCACGTCGGCGCTAGAATTGTCGACAAAAAAGAGGCGACAATGCTGACAAAAACTTGTGGAATCTGCTGCGATGCCCGCCGATATTGGGCCTCAGTAAAACGCGGTACTCGAAAAACGCGCGGTAACCGATAATTTTAAAAATGAATTGTTGACAATCTTTATGTCGATTCTAAGATGCTTAACATGCAAGCGAGCACATCATGTCCGACACCAAGCGTAGTGCTGCATCGAATGTTTCGGATTCCGCTCCCAATGGGGCGAACGCCGAGTCGATCGCCGAGAACATCCGCGCCGCGATCCTCGAGCATCGGCTGGCGCCGGGCGCGAAGCTGACCGAAGCGCAGTTATGCGAGGTGTTCGCCGTGAAGCGCGGCACCGTCCGCCAGGCGCTCGCGCAACTGTCGAACGAACGGCTCGTCGATCTGGAGCCGAATCGCGGGGCGTTCGTCGCGAGTCCGTCGTTGCAGGAAGTGCATGAAGTGTTCGAAATGCGCCGCATCATCGAATTGGCCGTGGTGGACCGAATTGCGCAAGGGCACGGCGTGCGTCGGCTGAAGTCGATCAGCGCGACGATCGGAAAAGAGCGCCGCGCTTTCGAAAGCCACGATTTTTCGTCGTGGATCCGGCTCTCCGGCGAGTTTCACACCGAACTCGCGGCGCTTACCGGCAACACGGTGCTGTGCGAATGCCTGTCGGGACTCGTCGCGCGTTCGACGCTGATCTCGGCGCTGTATGAATCGCTCGGCAAGAGTTCGTGCTCGTTCGAAGATCACGAAGCGATTCTCGCCGCGCTCGATGCAGGCGATGCAGCGAAAGCCGGCGTGTTGATGGCGCAACATCTGCGCGACGTCGAACTGAAGATGCTGGAGCGGCCGGCACGCGGCGCGGTCGATCTGAAGGAAGTGTTCATGAAGCCCGCCGAGCGCGAACGAGCGCTCGATATGTAAGGCAGACAGACGGCAGATCGGACTATCTGCCATCGGCTGAATCAAGCAGGACTAAATAACTGGAGACCGTGCCTCGCGCTTCGCGAGAAGGCGCGTGGAGAGTCGCACGCTTTGAAAATCCGTAGCGTGTATCGCACCGAACAGGACGCTCGTGTGAGCGTGAAATGAAAGCCGCCGCAGGGCGGGCGTGCCGGGCCGATGCCTCGCGCGCTCTCGGCCTCATGCCCGAAGGCGAAAACGCAAATCCGAAGAATGCCGCGCGGGATGGAGACATCCGACACGTCAGCGAAGGCATCCGATCGAAGGTTGAACCCCGAGCATTTGCAGTTTTCTCATCACGCAAGCAGCCAATGAAGGAGACGTCATGGCCCAGTTCAGTGCATCCGGCAGCTCAACCCTGCCGCCGCTCGACAACGAGTATGAAGAGCAACATCTGCCCGCCGGTTACAGCGACCGGCTCTACAACGAGGACCTCGCCCCGCTCAAGAATCAGACCTGGGGCGCGTACAACATCTTCGCGTTCTGGATGTCGGACGTGCACAGCGTCGGCGGTTATGTGTTCGCCGGAAGTCTCTTCGCGCTCGGCCTGACGAGCTGGCAGGTGCTGGTGTCGCTGCTGATCGGCATTGGGCTCGTGAACGTGCTGTGCAATCTGATCGCTAAACCGAGCCAGGTGGCGGGCGTGCCGTATCCCGTCGCGTGCCGCGCCACGTTCGGCGTGCTCGGCGCGAACATTCCGGCCGTGATCCGCGGGCTCATTGCGGTGGCGTGGTACGGCATTCAGACATATCTGGCGTCGAGCGCGCTCGTCATCGTCGTGCTGAAGTTCGTGCCGTCGCTGATGCCTTATGCCGACGTCCACAAGTACGGCTTCGTCGGGCTTTCGGCGCTCGGCTGGGCGGGCTTCATGCTGCTTTGGGTGCTGCAGGCCGTCGTGTTCTGGCGCGGCATGGAGATGATCAAGAAGTTCATCGACTTCGCCGGTCCCGCCGTCTACGTCGTGATGTTCATTCTCGCCGGCTATATGGTGTGGCGCGCGGGCATCGACAATATCGGCCTGAACCTCGGCGGGGTGAAGTATCACGGCACGGAAGTGATTCCCGTGATGATCACCGCGATCGCGCTCGTCGTTTCGTACTTCTCCGGCCCGATGCTCAACTTCGGCGACTTCTCGCGCTACGGCAAGAGCTTTCGCAGCGTGAAGCGCGGCAACTTCTGGGGCCTGCCGGTCAACTTCCTGGCGTTCTCGGTCGTGACCGTCATCACGACTGCGGCGACGCTGCCGGTCTTCGGCCAGCTCATCACGGATCCGGTGGAAACCGTCGGCCGCATCGACCATCCGTCTGCTGTGATTCTCGGCGCGCTGACCTTCACGATCGCGACCATCGGCATCAACATCGTCGCGAACTTCGTGTCGCCGGCCTTCGACTTCTCGAACGTCGCGCCGAAGCTCATCAGCTGGCGCATGGGCGGCATGATGGCGGCGGTCGCGTCGATCTTCATCACGCCGTGGAACCTGTTCAACAACCCGGCCGTGATCCACTACACGCTGGATATTCTCGGCAGCTTCATCGGACCGCTGTATGGCGTGCTGATCCTCGACTTCTATCTCGTGAAACGCGGCAAGCTGGTGGTCGACGATCTCTACACGGTGTCGGAACAGGGCAAGTACTGGTACACGAAGGGCGTGAACCGCCGCGCGGTGATGGCGCTCGTGCCGGCCGCCGTGCTCGCGACGCTCTGCGTGATGGTGCCGGCGCTCGAAGCCGCTGCGAACTTCTCGTGGTTCATCGGTGCGGGACTCGGCGCGGTGTTCTATTACTTCCTCGCGGATCGCAAGCGCGGAGTCTAAAACGATAGCTGGAACCTGAGAGAATTTCCAAAGGCAGTGTGGAGACAGCAATGCGCATCAAACTGATCAACCCCAACACGACGCAGCGCATGACCGACTCGATGGGCCGCTGCGCCCGCGAGGTCGCCGCGCCCGGCACGGAGATCGTCGCCGTCAGCCCGACGATGGGCCCGCCGTCCATCGAAGGCTATTACGACGAGGCGGTCGCGTCGCTCGGTCTGCTCGCCGAAGTGGAAGCGGGCGAAAAGCAGGGCTTCGACGGCTATGTGATCGCGTGCTTCGGCGATCCGGCCCTTTACGCCGCACGCGAACTGGCGCGCGGCCCGGTGATCGGCATCGCGGAGGCGGCGATGCATGCGGCGAGCGTCATCGCGCCGGGATTTTCCGTCGTCACGACGTTGCAGCGTACCGTCGGCATGGCTTGGCATCTGGCGGAGCGCTACGGCATGGAGCGCTTCTGCAAGAACGTCCGCGCGACAGACGTCCCCGTGCTCGAACTGGATGTGCCGGGGTCGCCGGCGCGTCGGACGATCATCGACGAATGCCGGCGCGCGCTCGACGAAGACGGCTCGGACGCCATCGTGCTCGGCTGCGCGGGCATGGCGGAGTTCTGCCGCGAAGTGGAGGACGCGATCGGCGCGCCGGTGGTGGAGGGCGTGACGGCCGCGGTGAAATGGGCGGAGGCGCTGATCGCGCTGAAGCTGCACACGGCGAAACGCGGCGACTACGCGCGCCCGCTCGCGAAACGGTACGACGGCGTGCTGTCGGATTTCAGCCCGCGCCGATAGCCTTTTCGCCGGACACATACCGATGACGTGACCCGGATTATGCGCCCTGATGTATGGGCGCGTCCGGGTCTTTTAGCTACACTGAATCGTCGACAATCCCGTTTTTTCAACGCTTGAGCAGAACGCCAGCCATGTCACTCGATCCGAACTACCCACGCGATTTGATCGGCTACGGCCGCCACCCGGTGCAGGCGAACTGGCCGGGACGGGCGCGCGTCGCCGTGCAATTCGTGCTCAATTACGAAGAAGGCGGCGAGAATTGCGTGCTGCACGGCGATCCGGGCTCCGAGCAGTTCCTGTCGGAGATCGTGGGCGCGGCGGCGTATCCGTCGCGTCACATGAGCATGGAGTCGATCTACGAATACGGTTCGCGCGCGGGCGTGTGGCGCATCCTGCGCGAGTTCGAGAAGCGCGGCATGCCGCTGACGATCTTCGGCGTCGGCATGGCGATCGAGCGGCATCCCGAAGTGGCGAAGGCGTTCGTCGAACTGGGGCATGAAATCGCGTGTCACGGCTATCGGTGGATTCACTATCAGGACATGTCGCCGGAGAAGGAAGCCGAACACATGCGCCTCGGCATGGAAGCGATCGAGCGCGTGACGGGCGTGCGGCCGCTCGGCTGGTATACCGGACGCGATAGCCCGAATACGCATCGGCTGGTCGCGGAATACGGCGGTTTCCTCTACGACTCCGACTATTACGGCGACGACCTGCCGTTCTGGACCGGAGTCGAAGTGACGGGCGGCGAGAAGAAGCCGCATCTGATCGTGCCGTACACGCTCGACACCAACGACATGCGCTTCGCGACGCCGCAAGGCTTCAACACGGGCGATCACTTCTTCACGTACCTGAAAGACGCGTTCGACGTGCTCTACGAAGAAGGCGACGAAGCGCCGAAGATGCTGTCCATCGGCATGCACTGCCGCTTGCTCGGCCGGCCGGGGCGCTTCCGTGGCCTGCAGAAATTCCTCGATCACATCGAGAAGCATGATCGCGTGTGGGTTACGCGGCGTGTCGACATCGCGCGTCACTGGCGCGAGCAACATCCTTTCGAAAAAGCTAACAACGGGACGGCGGCATGAAGGCGATGCACTACACACTCGACCAACTCAACACCATGCCCGCCGACACGTTCGTGACGGTGCTCGCGGGCATTTTCGAGCACTCGCCGTGGGTGCCGGAAAGAGCGGCGCAACAGCGCCCGTTCAAGGACATCGACGCGCTGCATCGCGCGATGTCGCAGATCGTCGAAGAGGCCGGCGAAGACAGGCAGCTCGCGCTCATCAACGCGCACCCGGAGCTCGCGGGCAAAGCGGCGGTGCGCGGCGAGCTGACCGCCGAATCGACGCGCGAACAAAGCGGCGCGGGCCTGAATCTGTGCACGCAGGAAGAGTTCGACAGGCTTCAGTCGCTGAACGCGCAGTATCGCGAGAAATTCGGGTTTCCGTTCATTCTCGCGGTGCGCGGCTATGACCGTCACGGCATCATCGCGAACTTCGAAGCGCGCGTGAATCACGACCGCGCCGAAGAATTGCGCACGAGTCTCGACCAGATTTACCGGATCGCGGGCTTCAGGTTGAACGACCTGATTCAAGCGGCGTAATCCGCAAACAACCGTAAACGAACGAAAAGAAGGACAGAAACAAATGGCAATCCCGACTCTCGATCCCAATGCGCCCGACTTCACGCGCCGCTATGTGAACCTGGCGGACCCGCGTCTGGGCGCGCAGGCACTCGAGGCGAGCGACGATTTCTTCGCGCCGAAGGAACGCATGCTGAATCCCGAGCCGGCGGTGTTCATTCCCGGCAAGTACGACGATCACGGCAAGTGGATGGACGGCTGGGAAACGCGCCGCAAGCGCACGACGGGCTATGACTGGTGCATCGTCAAGCTCGCGCGTCCGGGCGTCATCAAGGGCATCGATGTCGACACGAGCCACTTCACCGGCAACTTCCCGCCGGCGGCGTCGATCGAAGGGGCGCATGTCGCCGACGGCGCACCGAATCAGTCGACGCAATGGACGGAAATCGTCCCGTCGACGACGCTGCAGGGCAACAGCCATCACTATCTCGAAGTCGAGGTCCAGCAGCCGTTCACGCATCTGCGCGTGAACATCTATCCGGATGGCGGCATCGCGCGTCTGCGGGTCTATGGCCAGCCGCAACTCGACTGGAGCAACGCGGACAAGCATGCGCTCGTCGATCTCGCCGCGATGGAAAACGGCGCGTATATGGTCGGCACGAACAATCAGCACTTCGGTCTCGCATCGACCTTGCTGATGCCGGGCCGCGGCGTGAACATGGGCGACGGCTGGGAAACGCGCCGGCGTCGCGAGCCGGGCAACGACTGGTGTATCGTCGCGCTGGCGCAGCCGGGCATCATCAAGAAGGTCGAAGTGGATACCGCGCACTTCAAGGGCAATTTCCCCGACCGCTGCTCGCTTCAGGCGGCATACGTGAAGGGCGGCACGGACAGCTCGCTCGTCACGCAGGCGATGTTCTGGCCGGTGCTGCTCGGCGAACAGAAACTGCAGATGGACAAGCAGCATTTTTTCGAGTCCGAACTCGCCGCGCTCGGCCCGGTGACGCACGTGCGCTTCAATATTTATCCTGACGGCGGCGTGTCGCGTCTTCGTCTCCTCGGAACCCTTGCATGATGAAGAAACTCGCTATCGAACCGTTGACGCGCGCAGCGTTCAAGCCTTATGGCGATGTCATCGAACTCGATGGCGCCAAGCAGATTCCAATCAACCTCGGCACCACGATCCGCTTCCACGATCTGTGCAACGTCGACGTGACGGACGGCGGCGGCCACGCGATCGTCAATCTGTTTCGCGGCCAGCCGCGCACGCTGCCGTTCGAATGCAAGATGATGGAGCGTCATCCGCTCGGCAGCCAGGCGTTCATTCCGCTCGATGACCGGCCGTATCTCGTCGTCGTCGCGCCCGCAGGCGATCTCGACGAATCGAAGATCCGCGCCTTCGTCACGCGCGGCTGGCAGGGTGTGAACTATGCGAAAGGCGTGTGGCATCACCCGCTGCTCGCGCTGGGGAAGGTGAGCGATTACATCGTCGTCGATCGCGGCGGCGGCGAAGGGCACAACCTCAACGAGCAGGATCTGAAGGAATCGCTCTGGCTGACCGAAGACGCGCTGCGATAGGCGCATCGAAAGCAGCACCCGCGCAGTGACGAAAGACCGGAACGCACCTCCGGTCTTTTTTTTCGTCACAGCGCCGCCCACACCACCCGATATCGCCGCCTTCCCACCCGAAATCTCCGTTGAACGGGACAGACCCGCCCCTTACCCTTGACGGACGGCTTGCATCCGGCCAGCGTCCGCCTCGGGACCGTCCGGTGCCGCACTAATAAATACGGAGACAGCATGAGCGATTCGGCCAGGAGGCGCGCGAGCGTAAGCGGTAACGATCAGTATGACTACATAGTGGTCGGGGCAGGATCGGCGGGATGCGCGGTCGCGAGCCGCCTTGCCGACCAGCAAGGGGTCACGGTCGCATTGCTGGAGACCGGCCCGGACGATCATCACTACACGGTGTGGGCGCCCGTCGGCGTGGCGAAGCTGGCGGTGAAGGAAAATGTGCGCAACTACGGTTATCACACGCTGCCGCAACCGTCGCTGAACAACCGGGTGTCGTTTCAGCCGCGCGGCCGCGGACTCGGCGGCAGCTCGTCGATCAACGGCATGCTGTATGTGCGCGGTCATCGCAACGATTACGATCGATGGGCGCAACTCGGATGCCGCGGCTGGAGCTACGAAGAAGTCCTTCCGTACTTCCGCAAGGCCGAGTCGAACGGCCGGATCCGCAATGGTCTCGACGACGCCTTCCACGGCGCGCAAGGCCCGCTGCACGTCTGCGATCAGCGCACGCTCAATCCGTTCAGTCAGCGCTTCATCGACCCCGCGTTGCAGGCGGGCATGCGGCTCAATCACGATTTCAACGGGCAGCATCAGGAAGGCGTCGGGCTATATCAGGTCACGCAGTACAACGGCGAGCGCTGGAACACCGCGCGCGCGTATCTGCATCGCGGCGACGCAGCCGATGCATCGCTCTGCGGCGGCCGCGACTCGCTCTCGGTGATGACCGGCACGATCGCGCTGCGCATTGAGTTCGACGGCAAGCGGGCGACCGGCGTGCGCGTCGTGCGCGATGGCGTCGAGCGCAGCCTGCGTGCGCGTCGCGAGGTCATCGTGTGCGCGGGCGCGTTCAATTCGCCGCAACTGCTTCTGGCATCGGGAATCGGCCCGGCCGCGCATGTGCGCGAGATGGGTATCGATGTCGTGCACGATCTGCCGGGCGTCGGCGAGAACCTGCAGGATCACATCGACATCACGATCAAGAAGGCCGTGCCGACCGCCGATCTCTACGGCTACTCGTGGCGCAACATCGCGCGCATGATTCCGGAGCTGATGCGCTACAGGCGCGACCGCACAGGCATGTTCGCATCGAACATCATCGAGGCGGGCGGCTTCACGCGCAGCCGCGAAGGGCTCGCGGAACCCGATCTGCAGTTCGCGTTCATTCTCGCGCTCGTGGGCAGCCGTGGCGACGGCGCGGGCAGGAAAGCGCCGCCGGGATACAGCTGTCACGCGACCAACCTGCGCCCGAAAAGCCGTGGCGTGCTTCGCCTCAAGTCGCGCGACATGCGCGATGCGCCGCTCATCGATCCGCGCTATCTGAGCGTGGAATCCGACATGGACAACCTCGTGACCGGCGTGCGGCTCATTCGCCGGATTTTCTCGCAGCCCGCGCTTGCGCAAGCGGGCGGGCGCGAGCTCATGACCGACGATTTCGGCCCCGGCGAGGGCGATGAGCGCGCCATTCGCGCTTACATCCGCGAGCATGCGGACACGCTCTTTCATCCGGTCGGGACATGCAAGATGGGCGTCGATGAACTCGCGGTCGTCGACCCCGACCTGCGCGTGCGCGGCATCGATGGTCTGCGCGTGGCCGACGCCTCGGTCATGCCGACGATCATCGGCGGCAACACGAACGCGCCGACCATCATGATCGCGGAGAAGGCCGCGGATCTCATTCGTGCCGCCGTCTCCACCGAGACGCGCGTCGAGGCAATCTAATTCAGCGGGGAACATCGCATGCAAAACGGTGACACACAGGCGCTGCCGAAACCTTATCCGCCGTCGCTGCCGGCGACCGCGGCGACGCGCGCGGCGCACGAGCGCGCGCTGCACGAACTGCCTCCCGACGATCCCGAGGAGGAAGCGGACGCGCGGCGCGGATTCATCGGCACGGTGCCGGACGCCGAGGTGCGCGGCGCATATGGCCAGCTCGTCTGGAGCCTCGCGGACTACGCCTTTCTGAACGAGCCCGAGGCGCCCGACACCGCGCATCCGTCGCTGTGGCGTCACGCCCGCATCAATTCGCTGCACGGCCTTTTCAAGGTGACGGAGCGCATTTATCAGGTGCGGGGTTTCGACGTCTCGAACGTCACGTTCATCGAGGGCGACAGCGGGCTCATCGTCATCGATCCGCTGACATGCAAGGAAACCGCCGAGGCCGCGCTCGCGCTCTATTGCGCGCATCGGCCGAAGCGTCCGGTCGTGGCCGTCATCTACAGCCATAGCCACGCGGATCATTTCGGCGGCGTGCGCGGCGTCACGAATGACGCGGATGTGCAGGCCGGGCGCACGGCGATCATCGCGCCGGCCGGGTTCATGGAAGAGGCGGTGTCGGAAAACGTGATGGCCGGCCCGGCGATGGCGCGCCGCGCGCAGTTCCAGTTCGGCCACACGCTCGCGCGCAACGCGTGCTGCCAGATCGATGCCGGCATGGGCAAGACCATGCCGCGCGGCACGATCACGCTGATTCCGCCGACGCAGCTCATTCGGGAGCCGCTGGAGACGCATGTCATCGACGGCGTCGAGATCGTTTTCCAGCTGACGCCGGAAAGCGAAGCGCCCGCCGAAATGCATTTCTACTTCCCGCAGGAGCGCGCGCTCAATCTCGCGGAGAACGGCACGCGCTCGCTGCACAATCTGTGTCCGCTGCGCGGCGCGAACGTGCGCAATGCGCAACGCTGGGCGCGCTATCTGGGCGAGTCGCTGGAGCGCTTCGGACGCCACGCGGATGTCGTGTTCGCGCAGCACAACTGGCCGACTTGGGGCCGCGAGCGTATCGCCGGATATCTCGAAGCACAGCGCGATTTATACAAGTATCTGCACGATCAGACCGTACGCATGATGAATCGCGGCATGAACGCGGCCGAGATCGCGGAGGTCATGCGCCTTCCCGATTCGCTTCACGCGCTGTGGCACGCGCGCGGCTATTACGGCACGGTGTCGCACAACGTGAAAGCGATCTATCAGCAGTATCTGAGCTGGTACGACGGCAATCCGTCGAATCTGCACGCGCTGCCGCCGGAACTGGCGGCGCCGCGCTACGTCGAGTACATGGGCGGCGCGGATGCCGTGCTCGAACGCGCGCGCCGGGATTTCGGCAAGGGCGAATATCGCTGGGTCGCTCAGGTGATGAATCATCTCGTGTTCGCGCAGCCGCAGTTGCTCGAAGCGCGCGCACTGGGCGCGGCGGCGCTGGAGCAGATGGGCTATCAGGCCGAATCGGCGACGTGGCGCAATGCGTTCCTTCTGGGTGCGCGCGAGTTGCGGGAAGGGCATCGCGCGGCGACGCAGTTCGCGAGCCGCAGCCGCGACATGGTGTGCGCGATCACCGAAGACATGTTCTTCGACTATCTGGCGGTGCGTATCGACGGGCTGAAGGCACAGAATCTGACTGCGCGCTTCGACTGGCGTTTCAGCGATGTCGACAAGCGCTTCTCCGTGAATCTGCAGCACGGCGCGCTGACGTGGTCTGCGCTGCCGTCTGCGTTGCCGCCGCACGCGCAGATCGACATGACGCGCGAGACGCTGAATCTGATCCTCTGCGGCGAAACCGGCTTCGCGGGCGCACTGCGCGAAGGTCAGATCCGCGTCACGGGCGATCTCGACGCGTTCAAGTCGCTGCTCGGCGCGCTCGAACAGGTCGACAACGACTTCAACGTCGTGGAACCGTAAGCGGCGCGTCGTTATCGCGTATCGAAAGGCCGGTGCGGGCGCGCCGGCCTTTCGCGTTTCGGGGCGCGCTCTTTATCGAACGGCTAAGATAGTCGGCCCAGACGAGCCTGAAACAAGGAACCACGCATGATCGATCTTCGCAGCGACACCGTCACCCGTCCCAGTCAGCCGATGCTCGCCGCGATGACCGCGGCCAAAGTCGGCGACGATGTCTGGGGCGACGATCCGACCGTCATCGAATTGCAAGGCAGGCTCGCGGAGCGCACGGGCAAGGAAGCGGGCCTGTTCTTTCCGAGCGGCACGCAGAGCAACCTCGCGGCGTTGATGGCGCATTGCGCGCGCGGCGACGAATACATCGTCGGCCAGCAGGCGCACACGTACAAGTACGAAGGCGGCGGCGCGGCGGTGCTCGGCAGCATCCAGCCGCAGCCGATCGAAAACGCGCCCGACGGCGCCTTGCCGCTCGACAAGATCGCGGCGGCGATCAAGCCGATCGACAATCACTTCGCGCGCACGCGTCTGCTCGCGCTCGAAAACACCATCGGCGGGAAGGTGCTGCCGGCGTCTTATGTCGCGGAGGCGACGCAACTCGCGCGCAGTCGCGGTCTGTCGACGCATCTCGACGGCGCGCGCGTATTCAATGCGGCGGTGGCATCGGACAAACCAGTCGGCGAACTGTGCGCGCCGTTCGACTCGGTTTCCGTCTGCTTCTCGAAGGGGCTGGGCGCGCCGGTCGGTTCGGTGCTGGTCGGATCGAAGGCATTGATCGATGTCGCGAGCCGCTGGCGCAAGGTGCTCGGCGGCGGCATGCGCCAGTCGGGCGTGCTGGCGGCGGCGTGTCTGTATGCGCTCGATCATCACGTCGATGGCCTCGCGCAAGACCACGACAACGCCGCGCATCTCGCCGCCGGCCTCGCACAGATCGATGGCATCAAGATTCAGTCGCACGCGACGAACATGGTCTTCGCGCAGATTCCCGAGGCGCATTGCGCGCGGCTCGAAGCCTTTCTGAAGGAGCGCGGCATCCTCACGCAGATGCTCTATGCGTCGCGCTTCGTCACGCATCGCGATGTGTCGCGCGCCGATATCGACACGGTCGTTCGCGCGGTGAAGGATTACTTCGCACGTTGAAGGTCGAATGAAAAATGCCCCGCTTCCGAACGAAGCGGGGCATTTCATTGCGCGCAGCGGCAAGCTTATTCGACAGCGCCGCCTGCAAACCACGCCGCCACCTTCTGACGCTCCGCATCCGTCATTTGCGTGACGTTGCCGAGCGGCATCGCCTTCAGCGTCACGGCCTGCTGATGCACGCGCTGCGCATTCTGCTTGATTTCCGCGGGCGTATCGAGCAGGACGCCGGCGGGTGCGCTGCCCATCATCGTCGGATGCGCGGAGTGGCACGTCGCGCAACGCTGCTGGATGATCGGCTGAATGTCGGAGACCTTGATCGTCGGCGCGCCTGCGGCCTGGGCGACGGGCACCGAAGGTGCGGGCATCGTCCATGCGAACGCGCCGAGCACCAGCACGAGACCCGCGACCGGCATGTACCACAGCACCTGGCCGCGATGGCGCATCACGAAGAACTGGCGAATCAGCGCCCCCGCCAGCATGATGAGCACGAGGATCAGCCAGTTGTACTTGTGCGTGTAGGTCATCGCGTAGTGGTTCGACAGCATCGCGAACACCACCGGCAACGTGAAGTACGTGTTGTGCACGGAGCGCTGCTTACCGCGCTTGCCGTAGATCGCGTTCGGCGTTTCGCCCTTGAGCATCGCGGCGACCATCTTGCGCTGGCCCGGAATGATGACGAAGAACACGTTCGCCGACATGATCGTCGCGATCATCGCGCCGGTGATCAGATACGCCGCGCGGCCCGCGAACACATGGCACGCGATGAACGCAGCGATCAGCACATAGATGCCGACGCAGATGCCGAGCAGCTTGTCGTTGGTGCCGAGCACGCGGCACAGCGTGTCGTACACGATCCAGCCGGCCATCAGAAAGCCGAGCGCGGCCGATACGGCGACCACCGGACCCATGTCGAGCACGCTCTTGTCGATGAGATACGTGCTCGGCGCCATCAGATACAGCACAAAGAAGAGGCCGAAGCCCGACATCCACGTCGTGTACGACGGCCAGAACGACCAGTGCAGGTTTTCCGGCATGTCCTGCGGCGCGACGGAATACTTCTGCATGTGATAGAAACCGCCGCCGTGAACGTGCCAGAAATCGCCGAACACGCCGCGTCGGCGCGCGTTCGGGTCGGTTGGCGGTTTCAAACTGTTGTCCAGCGCGACGAAATAGAACGATTCGCCGATCCACGCGATCGCGACGATGACGTGCAGACAGCGCAATACGAGATTGAGCCAGTCGGTGACAAAGCCTTCCATGTACTCCTCCACTACCGATTCGTTATGTGCTTGTTGGGTTCAAGCGATGTTTTGGCTGCCGCTCAGCTTCCGCGATAGGTGCTGTACGCCCACGGCGACACGAGCAGCGGAACGTGATAGTGCGACGAAGCATCCGCGATGCCGAAGCGCAGCACGACGCGATCGACGAAGCGCGGCTCGGGCACTTTCACGCCGAGCGCGGCGAAGTAATCGCCTGCGTGGAACACGAGTTCGTATTCGCCGGTTTCGAAGTCGGCGCCTTCGAGCAGCGGCGCATCGGCGCGGCCGTCGTCGTTCGTGTGGATGGTCCTGATCGCGCGGCGGGCGTCGCCGTTGAGCGCGAACAGCTCGACTTTGAGGTTCGCGCCCGGGCGGCCGTGCGCGGTGTCGAGGACGTGGGTAGTGAGCTTGCCCATTCGCAGTTTCCTTGAGTTGTGCGAGATCCGGCTTTGCGCATCGATCCGAAATTCGGCACCTGATTACTCGAGGTGCGTCTGCGGCGGATCGAGGCTCCACGTCAGTGGCTACATACCCGTCGGCGTTTCAGATGCGCGCCGTGTACAGCATTGTAGGAATTCGAGACGCGCTGTGCGGCCGCGATAGGAAAGATAATGCCTGACGCATGACAGCGTCGCGTAAGCAAGACGCACGCGCTCGGAATCGCTTTTTGCCGATGCTACCCGCGCCAATAATCGGGAATATATTGCCGCCGTGAAGATGACTATGACTGCCGCTTGATTGCGTCCGATTTTTTGGCTGCGGACAGTAGCGGTGCGCGCAATATCCATGGATATTTGCCGCGTCCCGAAGACGGCGGCAGACGCTCGGTAACCGGGGCTTTTCACTGGTTTCCCAACTGTCTCTGGAGAGAGTTTGCTTATGCTACGCAGTCTTCTGGTCAAGAACGCCCACATGCTCGTCACGATGGACGAAGCGCGCCGCGAAATCGCCGATGGCGGCATGTATATCGAGGGCAATCGCATCGTGCAGGTCGGGCCGACGAGCGAACTTCCGCAATCCGCCGACGACGTGCTCGACATGCGCGGTCATCTCGTGATTCCGGGCCTCGTCAACACGCACCATCACATGTATCAGAGCCTCACGCGCGCGATTCCCGCCGCGCAGAACGCCGAGCTTTTCGGCTGGCTCACGAATCTCTACAGGATCTGGGCGCATCTGACGCCCGAAATGATCCATGTCTCGACCCAGACCGCGATGGCCGAACTGCTGCTGTCCGGTTGCACGACGTCGAGCGATCACTTGTATATCTATCCGAACGGCAGCCGGCTCGACGACAGCATCGCGGCGGCGCGCGAGATCGGCATGCGGTTTCACGCGGCGCGCGGGAGCATGAGCGTCGGACAAAAGGATGGCGGCTTGCCGCCCGATTCGGTCGTCGAAAAGGAGGATGCGATTCTGAAGGATTCGCAACGCCTGATCGAGACGTATCACGACGAAGGCCGTTACGCGATGCTGCGCGTGGTGGTCGCGCCTTGTTCGCCGTTTTCGGTGAGCCGCGAATTGATGCGCGATGCGGCGCTGCTCGCTCGCGAATACGGCGTGTCGCTGCACACGCATCTGGCCGAGAACGTGAACGATGTCGCGTATAGCCGCGAGAAATTCGGCATGACGCCGGCGGAATATGCGGAGGATCTCGGCTGGGTCGGGCATGACGTGTGGCACGCGCACTGCGTGCAGCTCGACAAGGCGGGCATCGAGCTTTTTGCGCGCACAGGGACGGGTGTCGCGCATTGCCCGTGCTCGAACATGCGGCTCGCGTCCGGGATCGCGCCGATTCGCGCGATGCGCGATGCGGGCGTGCCGGTGGGTATCGGCGTGGATGGGTCGGCGTCGAACGATGGCGCGCAGATGGTCGCGGAAGTGCGGCAGGCTTTGCTCCTGCAACGCGTTGGGTTCGGGCCGGATGCGATGACTGCGCGTGAGGCGCTGGAAATTGCGACGCTCGGGGGCGCGAGGGTGCTCAATCGCGATGATATCGGGGCGCTTGCGCCGGGCATGGCGGCGGATTTCGTGTCCTTCGACCTCTCGCAGGTCGCGTTTGCCGGGGGGCTTTCTGATCCTGTCGCTGCGTTGGTGTTCTGTGCTCCGTCGCAGGTGTCGACCAGTGTTATCGACGGGAAGATCGTGGTGAAGGATGGGGTGCTTGCGACGGTGGATCTAGGCGCGGTCGTGGAGCGCCACAATCGTCTGGCGCGGGACTTGGTTCAGGCTTCTTCTTCGGGCTCTTGATCTTTCTTGGGGGCGTTGCGTGAAACCAGTGTTCGTGTTGGTCCATTCGCACAGGGGCAACGCGAATAGACCGACGCGAACACAGGTTTCACGAACGAGCAAGGAAAGCGTTAAGGCTGATCGATCAACGACCGCGTCGCCTCGGCGACGAGCCCCCGCAACCATCGCACTTCATCCGAATAATGACACCGCTCATGCCACAACTGGTAATACTGCATCGGCGGAAAATCGAGCGGCGCGGGCACGACTGCCAGCGGCAAGAACCGCGCGTAATGGTCCGCGAACAGCCGCGTCGTCGTAAACACGAGATCCGACTTGATCAACACGTAAGGCGCGAGATTGAAGTACGGCAACGTAACGACGACATGACGCTTCAACCGTTCCCGCGCGAGATGCACGTCGATCGCGCCGCGCTGCCCGACGGAATAGGGCGTCGGCGCGAGATGCGGCGCGTTCAGGTACTGATCGAGCGTAAGCCCGCCGCGCTTCGCGAAAGGATGCGTATTGCTGACGAGACACACGATCTTGTCGACGAACAGATTGGAAAGATGCAACTGCTCGGGCGGCTCCGGCCAGTTGCCGACGACGATATCGAGTTTGCCGTCCTCCAGCGCGAGTTCGTAATCGAACGCCGGACCGAGCGAATGAAATTCGAGCGTGGCGTTGGGCGCGGCCTGCCTGAAGCGCTCGACGACAGTCGGCACGAACAGCACGTTCAGATAATCCGGACAGCCGATCCGATAGCACCGCACCGAAGTGGACGGGTCGAAATTATGCTGCTGAACCTTGATGCGCTCGATTTCACGCAGCGCGTTCTGCGTCGGTTCGAGCAGGCGCAGGCCATATTCGGTCGGCACCATGCCGGACTTGCCGCGCACGAGAAGCGGGTCGCCGGTGATGTCGCGCAAGCGCCGCAAGGCAGCGCTGATGGCGGGTTGCGACTGATTGAGCTTGACGGCCGCACGCGTCACGCTGCGTTCCATCAGGAGGGTATGCAAGACGCGCAATAAGTAAGTATCGATCGCCTCGCGTTGCTGACTCATGTTATCTCCACTATATGTTCTGGCTGATCGACGCAGGGGTGCGACATATCGTTTTTAATATGTTGCAAAAAATTCGTCAAGATGTGAGTTACCCGCGATGCCTGGGTTTGCGGGGCGCAACACATAATTTTGAGTTATCGACTTAGCGTCTCGAATTCTGTAAATTCTGCCCGCGATATGAGTTCGTGCGACATCACGCTGTCTTGCGCTCTCGAGCGGTAACTTTTTTCAGCCCGGCCTGCTCGGTGGCCGGGCGCATCTCTGGATCTCAATGGGCGACGCCATCTCCACGTCGACGACGCCACCGCGCCTGGCGTTGTCCGGTATCAGCAAGCAGTATCCGTCGGTCAAGGCGAACGACGGCGTGAATCTCGTCGTCATGCCGGGCGAAATCCACGCCGTGCTCGGCGAGAACGGCGCGGGCAAATCCACGCTGATGAAAATCATCTACGGCGCGGTGCGCCCGGATGAAGGCGAGATCCGCTGGCAGGGCGAGGCGGTCGAGATCGGCAGCCCGGCCGCCGCGCGCAAACTCGGCATCGGCATGGTCTTTCAGCACTTTTCGCTGTTCGAGACGCTGACCGTCGCCGAAAACATCGCGCTCGCGCTCGACGAAAAGTTCGACATGAAGGCGCTCGGCAAGCGCATCCGCGATGTGTCTAAGGACTATGGCCTCGATGTCGATCCGCAGCGCCACGTCCACAGCCTGACCGTCGGCGAACGGCAGCGCGTCGAGATCGTGCGATGCCTCCTGCAGAATCCGCGGCTGCTCATCATGGACGAGCCGACGTCCGTCCTTACGCCGCAAGCCGTGCAGAAGCTTTTCAAGGTGCTGCGCCGCCTCGCGTCCGAGGGCTGCAGCATTCTCTATATCAGTCACAAGCTCGACGAAATCCAGTCGCTGTGCGAAAACGCCACCGTGATGCGCGGCGGTCGCGTGACCGGCAACGTCGATCCGCGCAAGGAGACGCATGCGTCGCTCGCGCAACTGATGGTGGGCCATTCGCTGCCCGACTACACGCGCCGCGAACACAATCCCGGCGACGTGCGCCTTGCGGTGAAAAATCTGTCGGTCGCGAGTCCGGACCCGTTCGGCACGTCGCTCGACAACGTCTCGTTCGGGGTGCACGCGGGCGAGATTTTCGGGATCGCGGGCGTGTCGGGGAACGGACAGGCGGAGTTGCTCGCGGCGCTATCGGGCGAAATCCGCGATAAACACGTCGCCGCCGATGCCGTGTCGATCTGCGGCAAGCCCGCCGCGCGTCTCACCGCGGGCGGCCGCCGGCGGCTCGGCTTCGCGTTCGTGCCGGAGGAGCGGCTCGGCCGCGGCGCGGTCCCGGCGATGTCGCTCGCCGATAACGGCCTGCTCACCGCGCATCGCGAAAACATGGTGCGCGGCGGCTGGATCAAGGCGGGCACGGTCAAGGCATTCGCGGAACGCTGCATCAAGTCGTTCGACGTGCGTTGCGGCGGCAGCGATGCGCTCGCGCAAAGTCTCTCCGGCGGCAACTTGCAGAAATTCATCGTCGGACGCGAGATTCTTCAGGAGCCGAAAGTGCTCGTAGTCGCGCAGCCGACTTGGGGCGTCGATGTCGGCGCGGCGGGTTTCATCCGCCAGCAACTGCTCGATCTGTCCGCGCGCGGCGTCGCGATTCTCGTGATTTCGGAAGAACTGGAAGAACTCTTCGATATCTGCGACCGGCTCGCCGTCATCGCGCGCGGCAAGCTCTCGCCGGTGCGCAAGACGAGCGAAACCAATGCGGAGGAGATCGGCCTCTTCATGGCCGGCCTCTTCGAAGGCAAGCCCGCGCCCGCCGTCGAATCCGACTCTCTTCAGAAGCACTAAAAGAACGATGATCTTCCCTTATCGACTCGAAGCGCGTCCGGCGCCCTCGCGCGTCATGCAGCTCGCGGTGCCGGTGGTCGCCGCCGTGGCGACGCTCGTCATCGGCTTTCTGATTTTCAGCCTCGTCGGACAGGATCCGCTGCGCGCGATGCATGCGTTCTTCATCGAGCCGCTCTCCAGCATCAACGGCTGGTCGGAGCTCGTGCTCAAGGCGTCGCCGCTGTGCCTGATCGGGCTCGGGCTCGCGGTCGGCTATCGCGCGAACGTGTGGAACATCGGCGCGGAAGGGCAGATGCTGCTCGGCGGCATCGTCGCGGGCGGCATCGCGGTCCATGTCGGCGATGCTTCCGGCTGGTGGACGCTGCCGCTGATGATGGTGGGCGGCATCGTCGGCGGAATGGTGTGGGCGGGCATTCCCGCGCTGCTCAAGAGCCGCTTCAACACGAACGAAATCCTGACGAGCCTGATGCTCACCTACGTCGCGACGCAGTTGCTCATCTATCTCGTGAGCGGTCCGTGGCGCGATCCGGAAGGCATGAACTTCCCGATCTCGGCGATGTTCGGCGACGACGCGCTCTTCCCGCGTCTCTACGGCGACTGGCACTGGACATGGCTGAAGGGCACGCGCATCAACGCGTCGGTGTTTCTGACGGCGATCGCGATTCCCTGCGTGTGGCTCTTCATGCGCAAGAGCTTCGCGGGCTTCCGGATGAACGTCGGCGGTCTCGCGCCGCTCGCCGCGCGCTACGCCGGGTTCTCCGACAAGAAGACGATCTGGACCTCGCTCCTGCTTTCCGGCGGCCTCGCGGGTCTCGCGGGCATGGGCGAAGTGGCCGGTCCGATCGGCCAGCTTCAGGCGGGCTGGTCGCCGGGCTACGGCTTCACGGCGATCATCGTCGTGTTCGTGGGGCGTCTGCATCCGGTCGGCATCGTGCTCGCCAGTCTGCTGATGGCGCTGCTTTATCTCGGCGGCGAAGCGGTGCAGACGTCGCTGCAATTGCCGCAAGCGCTCGCGGGCGTGTTTCAGGGCTTGCTGCTGTTCTGCCTGCTCGGTTGCGATCTGTTCGTGAATTTCCGCATCAAGCGCAGGACGCCTGCACATCACGCCGCTTAACGAGGTCGAGAAAAACATGGACATCAATCAAGCCAGCAATCTCGCTTCGAGCGCCGTGATCGCCGCCATCCCGCTGATGTACGCGGGCGCGGGCGAACTCGTCGCGGAAAAATCCGGCGTACTGAATCTCGGCGTCGAAGGCATGATGCTGATGGGCGCCGTCACCGGCTACGCCGTCACCGCGATCACGGGCAGCCCGTGGCTCGGCATCGTCGCGTCGGTGTTCGCCGGGCTCGCGATGGCGCTGCTCTTCGGCTTTCTCACCATCACGATGCTCGCGAATCAGGTCGCGACGGGCCTCTCGCTGACCATCTTCGGCATCGGCTTTTCGGCGTATGTCGGCAAGCCCTATACGTCGGCGGCGGTGCGCTCGACCATCGACGTGATGCCGATTCCCGGGCTGTCGAGCATTCCGGTGCTCGGCCCGGCGATCTTCTCGCTCACGCCGCTCGGCTATCTCGCGTTCATCATGTTCGCGGTGATCGGCTGGTTCCTCTACAAGACGCGGGCGGGGCTCGTGCTGCGCTCGGTCGGCGAATCGCCGGCGGTCGCGCATTCGGTCGGCTTTCCGGTCGTCGGCGTGCGCTACGGCGCGACGCTCTTCGGCGGCGCGATGGCCGGCATCGCGGGCGGCTATTACTCGATCGTCTATCTGCACGTCTGGCAGGAGCAACTGACGTCGGGGCGCGGCTGGATCGCGCTCGCGCTCGTCGTGTTCGCGACGTGGCGCCCGGGCCGGCTGCTCATCGGCGCGTTGCTGTTCGGCGCGGTGATGGCGCTGCAGTTCTACGCGCAGGCGATCGGCGTCCCGGTGCCGACGCAATTTCTCGCGATGCTGCCGTATATCGCGACGATCGTCGTGCTCGTGCTCATCTCGCGTAACCCGAACACGATCAGGCTCAACGCGCCCGCATCGCTCGGCAAGCCGTTCTTCGCGGCGAGTTGATGCCGCTGTTGTTCGCGCGCAGCATCGCGGTTCCGTTCTCATTTTTGACCGACCACACTGATGCGGGCCAAAGCAATTCGTTTGACACACAACATCGACCAGGAGAATCACAATGAATAAACCATGGCTGAAGGCGATCACCGCTACGGTCGCACTGTCCGCCACCGTCGCGGCCTTGAGCGCGCAGGCGGCGGATGCGCCGGGCGTCGCGTTCGTCTATCTCGGCAATCCGGGCGATGCAGGCTGGACCTTCGCGCACGACGCCGGCAGCAAGGAGGCCGAAGCGAAGTACGGCAGCAAGATCAAGATCACGCGCGTCGAGAACGTGCCGGAATCGGCGGACTCGGAACGCGTGTTCCGCGATCTCGCGAACAAGGGCAACAAGGTCATCTTCGCGACGAGCTTCGGCTATCAGGATTTCGCGCTGAAGGTCGCGAAGGATTTTCCGGACACCATTTTCCTGACGGCCACCGGCTTCAAGAAGGCGAAGAACTTCGGCACGTATGACGTGCGCATGTATCAGGGCGCGTATCTCGCGGGCGTCGCCGCGGGCTACGTGACGAAGACGAACACGCTCGGCTTCGTCGCGTCGGTGCCGATCCCGGAAGTGGTGCGCAACATCAACGCGTACACAATGGGCGCGCGCTCCGTGAACCCGAAGGTCCACACGAAGGTCATCTGGATCAATAGCTGGTTCGATCCGGGCAAGGAAAAGCAGGCAGCCGAAACGCTGATCGGCCAGGGTGCCGACGTCCTGCTGCAGAACACCGATTCGAACGCGACGCTCAACACCGCCGCCGAGAAGAAAGTCTTCGCGTTCGGCTGGGATTCGAACATGAAGAAGTTCGGCCCGAGCGCGCATCTGGGCTCGGTCGTCGCGCATTGGGGCGTGTATTACAACGACGTGATCCAGAAGGTGATCGACGGCAAGTGGAAGAACGATCCGGTATGGCTCGGCATTCCGCAGAAGGCCGTGGATCTCGAAGACCTGAATACCGGCGCGATTCCCGCGAAGGCAGTGCAGGCGATCTCCGCGAAGCGTGACGAGTTGCACGCAGGCAAGTGGGATGTGTTCAGCGGTCCGATCAAGGATCAGTCGGGCGCGGAGAAGGTGCCGGCCGGCAAGACGCTGACCGACCCGGAACTGCAGCGCATCAACTGGTACGTCGAAGGCGTGGACGGCTCGCTGCCGAAGTAAGCGCGCATCGTTCGCTCGCCGCAATGTAAAACCGCGCTTCGTTGCAAAACGAAGCGCGGTTTTTTCATGCGATGAGCCACGCGCATCAATCGATACGCAGTCCCACCTTGATCGTCACCTGCCAGTGCAGGATCTTGCCGTCCTCGATGTGCCCGCGCGTTTCCACCACTTCGAACCAGTGCATGTTGCGCAGCGTTTTCGACGCCTTCTCGAGCGCGACGCGCACGGCGTCATCGCTCGATTGCGGCGACGAGCCGGTCAGTTCGATCTGCTTGTAGACGTGTTCCGACATGGTGTTCTCCTTGTAGTGTGGTGGATCGGTCAGAGCGATGCGACGCGTGGCGTCGCAAGATGCTTCGAATACCGATGCAGCAAGGCACGCGCCATCACGCTTTCGCGCGTGGCTTCCATTAAAGGACAGGAACGCGTGCGGGAGTAGTCGGGGTTTGCGCGAAGCGCGCTCGGCGCACGAGCCTCGTCAGCGAGGCCCGCGTGCATCGGCAGAAACCAGGGAGGTCCGCGCAGGATCAGCGCAGCGGTCGCGAAGCGGCGTCGCCTGCGTCCTGACGGCGCGTGCCGCGACGCCTGCGCGCCGAAACCGTCGCGCCGAATTCGCTCAGGATCTGGGCGCGGGCGCGGCTCGCGAATACAAGGAAACCGAAACCGTTCCCCTCGTACCAGTAACCGCCGTTCTCGAGTCCGTCGAGCGGCTGTTCGAGCGCGTTGGTGATGGATTCGACACAACGCCTGTGCAGCTCGTCGATCGCCGGGTAGGGCGGCTGGGCGCCTCGCACGCTGCACAGAAGGACATCGAGTCCCGGCAACACATGTGCGTACAGCACCGGTTCATCCTGGGCGCGAGCCCTGGCGATCTTGGTGTCTAGCTGACCAAATGGCTTGAAATGCCGAAGCACGGCGAGAAAAGACTCGTCGCCATCAGCCTTCACGCGCTTACGCTTTTTCGGGAAGGACATAAAAACTCGCCTGAAAAAGAATTGCAAGAAACGCAGCGTCCTCATGCGGCCACTCCCGTCTTGCGCGCCGCACGTCGATCTTTTATAGCGCATCGATGTGATTAGGTCACGGTGAATCGGGCCATTCGTTTTTAGCAACGGCAAGAGCCGCTGCTCCTTCCTGGCGCACGATTCGTGCCGACGACCGTTTGGCGGCCCGCTTGGCTTCCCTCAGAGCATCTATCTCAATAATAGTCCTGCTGCACCCCACGCGAACAGCTTTCATGAAGAAAAAAGCGGGTGGGCGCACCAAGGGGATAGGGTGGCCAATCAGGCAGACCCGCCCGCGCCGTGCGGGTTCCGCTGCGATGCGAGCGGGTTTGCCCGGCTAGACGCGCGGTGCGTTCTTGAGTTCGTCGCGAATCTCGCGCAGCAGCAGCACGTCTTCGGGCGTCGCGGGCGGCGGCGCGGCTTCGGCCGGCTTGCGCAGATTGTTGATGAACTTGACCATCAGAAAGATGATGAACGCGAGAATGATGAAGTTGATCAGCGTGGTGATGAACGAGCCATAGCCGAATACGGCGACGCCCGCGGTCTGCAAGTCCTTGTACGAATCGGGATTGCCTTTGAACGTTGGCGGTATCGGCCCGAGCCGGACGAACAGGTTCGAAAAGTCCAGGCCGCCGGTGGCGAGGCCGACCACCGGCATGATCAGATCTTTGACGACGGAATTGACGATCGTCGAGAATGCGCCGCCGATGATGACGCCGACCGCGAGGTCCATGACGTTGCCCTTCAGGGCGAAGTTCTTGAATTCTTCGATCATGCTCATGCGCGGCTTCCTCCAGTGTGCGTTAGACGGTTGTGCGGGCCAAGGCGGCAGCAAGGGCTATGCCGTTGGAACCCGCGCGAAACGCCGGGCGCGGCGCGTTTCGTTGCGGGCACCGACAATGATAGTCAATTCGATTGCGGCTCGCGCGGGGCGCCGGAATTCGCTCAGGCCGACGGCACGCGCCCCACGCTGATCGCCGCGCAAAAAGCCGCGTGATCCGCGACCGTCTGCGCGCCATAGCGCTCGGCCCACATCGCGTAGGCGGCGTCGAGCCGGTCGGAGTTGCCGCAATACCCGGCGATGAGCGCGGCATCGCCGGTGCGCGCGTGGGCGCGGGCGAGCAGGAGGCCGAGGCACCACGCGTAAAAGTCGAAGGTCGCGCCGTGCAGCCAGTCGACGGGAATCGAGCCGCGGATCTGCTTCATCTGGCGCACGTAGAAGTCGCGGCCGGAAATGGTCGTCCAGCCGAGCAGCGCATCCGATGAACTCTGCATCAGACGCTGACCGTGCACGACCCGCCGTCCCTGATGGCGATACGGCTCCGGGAGCGGCGGCACGAACGGCGCGGCGGCCGGCACGATGCCTTCCTTCACCTGAATGAAGAGCGGATCGCCGAGCGCGCGGCCGAGCATCAGCACGAGATACGCGCGCGTGCCGACGCTGCCCACGCCGACGACGCGATGCGCGACATCCACGACGTCGTAGCGTTCGAGCATCATGCGCCATTCGCCGGCCAGCGTTTCCAGATAAGCCTTCAGGCCATCGATCACATGATTTTTCTCGGCGGCGTCGAGCGCGGTCAGGATCGGCGGATCGGCCTTGAAGCGATAGCTTTTGCCGACGGGCTCCGCGACTTTCGCGAGCATCGTCGCGTGCGAGCGCTTCATCGCGCGTTCAACGGTTTTCTCTATGGTCGCCTTCTCGTCGGAATCGAGCTTCGTGGGCGCGTCCATGTGCAGCGCGCTCGCGTAGGAGCGCATCTGCCAGAGATCGTAGGGGCTTACTTGCCAGAGTCCGGCCATCGTCGTGCGATACGCGGCGCACGCCGAACGCACCGCGCTTTCGCGCCCGGCGGCATCGACGCCATTTTCGCGCGCCGCGACGTTGATGCTCGCGGTCAGACGCTTCAAGTCCCATTCCCACGGGCCGACGAGCGTTTCGTCGAAATCGTTCAGATCGAACACGACGTCCTGGCGCGGCGTGCGAAAAAGGCCGAAATTATTGACGTGCGCGTCGCCGTCGATGATGACGTTGTGGCCGATCGAAGGCGACTTCGCCAGATCCCACGCCATCACCGTCGCGGAGCCGCGCAGGAACGCGAACGGCGACTCGGCCATGCGTTGCATCCGCAGCGGAATGAGCCGCTCCTGCCGGCCCGCGTTGCCCGCGAGCACGCGTTCCACGGGATCGGGCCGGTCCGGCTCGGGCGACCAGGCGCCGTGCGCGTCGAACGGAACCGCGTCGCGCAGTGAACGGCCCATGGCGCGGCTTTGCTCGGCCGCGCCGTTGATGGGTGTATTCGTCGAAGCGGAACCGGGGCGGGTGGACAAGGCGCGTTCTCCTTCGGCGATAAAAGGGCGTGTCGAGCGTTCGTCGAACGCAGAGCATTCGGCGCTCCCGGCGGGAAGGTTTTACACGCGCAGCGCATGACGCGGGTGCGTCTCGATGGCGCGAACCGCATGAAGCAAGCTGCACGCCGGGCCGGGCCACGGGCACGGGATATGCTCTTTACGATCGGCTTGAAGCCGCGCAATGCCAACGCACGATCCCGACGCACTTCGCGTCAATCTTTCGAACACATCATCTCATGCCCAACGAAATCCGCATTGCCGAAGGCTCCCCGTTTCCGCTCGGCGCAACCTGGGACGGACAGGGCGTGAATTTCGCGCTGTTTTCCGCGAACGCGACCAAAGTCGAGCTGTGTCTCTTCGATGAGAAGGGCGAAAAGGAAACGCAGCGCATCGAACTGCCCGAATACACCGATGAAGTCTGGCACGTCTACGTTCACGGCCTGCAACCCGGCGCGGTCTATGGCTATCGCGTGCATGGACCGTACGAGCCCGAAGCCGGACATCGCTTCAATCCCAACAAGCTGCTGCTCGATCCGTACGCGAAGGCGCACGTCGGCGAACTGAAGTGGGACCCGGCCGTGTTCGGCTATACGCTCAACGCCGAAGGCGACGATCTCACCTTCGACGAACGCGACAGCGCGCCCTTCATGCAGAAGTGCCAGGTCGTCGATCAGGACTTCTCGTGGACGCATGCGACGCGCGTGCGCGTGCCGTGGGAGCACACGATCTTCTACGAGACGCACGTGCGCGGCTACACGAAGCTGCATCCGGCGATTCCGGAGCACATGCGCGGCACTTTCGAGGGGCTCGGACAGAAGGAAGTGGTCGATTACATCAAGAGCCTGGGCGTGACGTCGGTCGAGCTTTTGCCGATCCACGCGTTCGTCAACGACAGTTATCTGCTCGACAAGGGCCTCACGAATTACTGGGGTTACAACACGATCGGCTTCTTCGCCGCCGATCCGCGCTACTTCGCGCGCGGGCCGGGCGTCGTCGCCGAGTTCAAGGAAATGGTCGACCGGCTGCACGAGGCCGGCCTCGAAGTGATCCTCGACGTCGTGTACAACCACACCGCCGAAGGCAACGAACGCGGGCCGACGCTGTCGTTTCGCGGCATCGACAATGCGTCGTACTACCGGCTGATGCCCGAGGAATCGCGCTATTACATCAACGATACCGGCACCGGCAATACGCTCAACCTGTCGCATCCGCGCGTCCTGCAGATGGTCACCGACAGCCTGCGCTACTGGGTGACGGAGATGAACGTCGATGGCTTTCGCTTCGATCTCGCGACGATTCTCGGCCGCGAGCCCTACGGCTTCGACGAGGGCGGCGGCTTCCTCGACAGTTGCCGGCAAGACCCGATTCTCTCGAGCGTGAAGCTCATCGCGGAACCGTGGGATTGCGGTCCGGGCGGCTATCAGGTGGGCGGCTTTCCGCCGGGCTGGGCGGAATGGAACGATCGTTACCGGGACACTGTGCGCGAATTCTGGAAGGGCGACGAAGGCGTGTCGCCTGAGCTCGGCAAGCGCATCACCGCATCGGGCGACAAGTTCAACAAGCGCGGGCGCCGTCCGTGGGCGAGCGTGAACTTCATCACCGCGCACGACGGCTTCACGCTGAACGATCTCGTCTCGTACAACGAGAAGCACAACGAGGCGAACGGCGAGGACAACAAGGACGGCCATTCGGACAACAAATCGTGGAACTGCGGCGTCGAAGGTCCGACCGACGACCCCGAGATCCGCGCGCTGCGCGAGCGCCAGAAGCGCAACATGCTCGCGACGCTGCTGTTTTCGCAAGGCACGCCGATGCTGCTCGCCGGCGACGAATTCGGCCGCACGCAGAAGGGCAACAACAACGCGTATTGCCAGGACAACGACATCAGCTGGGTGAACTGGGACATCGACGACGATGGCCGCGCGCTCACCGAATTCGTGCGTAAGCTGACGACGCTGCGTCACACGCTGCCGGTGCTCAGGCGCCAGCGCTTTCTGACCGGCGAATACAACGAGGACCTGCAGGTCGCCGACGTCCGGTGGCTCGGCACGACCGGCGACGAACTCACGCAGGAGCAATGGGACGATCCGAACATGCGCTGCTTCGGCGTGGTGATGGACGGGCGCGCGCAGGCGACGGGCATCCGCAAGCCGGCATCGGATGCGACGCTGCTGCTCATCGTCAACGCGTATCACGACGTGGTCGATTTCACGCTGCCCGACATTCCGGGCCCCGACGAGTGGATCTGTCTCATCGACACCAACGCGCCGATTCGCGAGGAATTGCCGGAGTTCGGCGCGGACGATGTGTATCAGGTGACGGGCCGCTCGCTGCTCTTGTTTGCGCTTCAGCCGCGCGGCGCGACCAAGCGCATTTTCAAGCGGCTGGAAGAAGCGCTGACGGACGAAGTCCCGCCTGAAGGCGAGCCGAGTTGAGGCTCGTGTCGGCGGGGTCCGGCGCGCGAGCGGTTATCATCTGGTTTTTGCGATAGCGACAGAAGGCGGCGGGAGCCGCCTTCTTTTTTCCACGATGGCCGTATCTTTCACGCATGAACGCGCGCCTCTTCAAGGCCGCGTGGCGCCGACGGCATGATCCTGCATGCCATCCTGCGCGTCGCGAGCTGGGATCAGCTCGAGCGCATCTGGGAATTCATCGTCGGCTTCTTCAAGTTTCTCTGGGGCCTGCTGCGCTTTCTCGGCGGCGGTTGATGCGCTGATCTTCACGACGAAACGAAAAGGGCTCCGCGAAACGGAGCCCTTGTTTTTCGTACGCGAGCAGATCAGGAATCGCGCCAGCTGTCGTCGTTGCTGCCGAGGTCGAGGTTTCCGCCCCCGCCGCCATCGTTCCAGTCGTTGGAGCCGTTGCCGAAATCGAGGCCGCCGCCGTTGTCGTTGCCGAAGTCGAGACCGCCGTTATCGTTCTGCGGCGGACGATCGACGGGGACTTCGC
The DNA here is from genome assembly GCF_023630985.1 of Caballeronia sp. ATUFL_F1_KS39. NCBI lineage: Bacteria > Pseudomonadati > Pseudomonadota > Betaproteobacteria > Burkholderiales > Burkholderiaceae > Caballeronia > Caballeronia sp. ATUFL_F1_KS39. Next base: position 332,459 of record NZ_JALQDZ010000005.1, read on the forward strand.
GCTCGATCACGCGATCGCGCCCATGCGAGAGCGCCTCGCCCAGCAGCACGCCGGTAAGCAATCCGCCCATGCCGCCGCCGAACCCACCGCCGCCTTGCTGGATGATGACGGGCGGCTGCTGCCCTTGCTGCGGCGGATACGGCCCTTGCTGCGGATACTGCGGCTGGCCGCGTCCGAAACGCTCGGCTTCCTGCGCATATGGCGAGCCGTTCGGTGCGCCGGCTTGCGCATAGTTGTTCGCGTTCGGATCGGGCCGGCCTTCGGCGCGCGCCTTCAGGCTTGCAACCTGATTCTCCAGATCTTCGATCGCATACGGCGGTACCGGATTCTTCGAGTTCGACAGCGATTCGACCATCTCGCGCAACTGCGTTTCCGCGCCTTCGACGTCCTTCAGCAGCGCTTCATGGCCCGGCGCGGTGGAGAGCCGCACGTCTAGTTTCAGCGTGCGCACTTCGTTGAGCAGTTCGGTTGCGCGCTTGATCTGCGAACGGCGATCGTTCTCGGCCTGACCGTCGTCGCGTGAGCGCGCACGGCGCAAGCCCCAGCGCAGCACGAGCGCGATCGCCGCGATCAGGATCGCCAAACCGATCCACGCGCCCATGCCGATGCCGTGCGTCTGCGGCGCGGGCGCGGCTTGTTGCTGATTGAAGGGATTCTGTGCGCTCGACGTAGTCGCGCCGTTGTCCGATCGCGGCGAGATGCTCGCGCGCGTCGCATCGGCCTGAATGCGGGCCTGCGTGGCCGCGAAGCGCGACGGATCGGTGAAGCTCAATGCGGGATCGAGCGATTTCGCTTGTTGCAGATGCGAAAGGGCGTCGCTGTAACGGCCTTCGCGGTCGAGAACCTGCGCGTAGAGATAATGCGCGTGCGCGTTCTTCGGATGCGCCTCAAGCACTTCGCTCAGTTGCGAGTCGGCCTTTTGCCAGTTGCCCTGCGTCATCGACTGCTCGACCTGCTGCGCGGTCGGCAACGCGAACGCGAGCGGGGATGCGAGCGACAGCGACAACGCCAGAGCCGTCAAGAACTTTTTCATGATGCGGGCCGGACGCGATGAACGTCCGTCTCCTGTCGATGCAATCGTGTACTGCTCAAGGTAACGCATATTCGTGCGACGCGTGGCTTGCCCGGCGGCTCGCCACGCATGCACTCGCCAGCACTTATTGCGCCGGCGGATTCAACTGCTTCTTCAGCGCTTCGAGACGGTCTTCGACGGAAGGCCCGCGATTGAGCGCGGCGAGCTTGTCGTCGAGCGCCTTGCCGGACTTCTGGTCCGCCGAATTCAGGCGCGCATCCGAGCGGGCGTTGGCGAGCTGAACCTTGTCTTCGAGCTTCTGAAAGTCCTCCGAAAGATTCTTTCCGCCAATGCCGCCCAGCGCCGTCGCCGCGGTGTCCTTCGCCTGCGCGATCTGCTGCTTCGCCTGAAGGATGTTCGAGCGCGCGTTCAGATCGTTGCGGCGCTGACGCATGTCCGTGATCTGCTGCTTCAGATGATCGACCGAAGGCACTAGCGTCTGCAGTTCCGCGGCGAGCGCGTCGCGTTCGGTTTCGGCGTTCGCCTGCGCCGCGAGGGCTTCGCGCGCGAGGCTTTCATCGCCGGACTGCAGCGCGCGCTTCGCGCCGTCTTCGTACTTCTTCGCCTTGTCGGCGGCGGCGTCGCGCTTGCTTTGCTGCGTCGCGACCTGCGCTTCGATCTCGATGAGCGAGTTTTCCGCCTTCGCGATGCTGTCGTCGAGTTCGCGCACGATCTGGCGAGCGTCGCGCGAAGGGTCCTGCATGGTGTCGGCGGCGTCGTTCAAGAGGCCTTTGACCGTGCGCGTGATGGAATCGAAAAGCGACATGTATTTCTCCTGGAGGAAGACGGCGGCGTTCACTCGATCCACGCGCCGCGCGGCTCGAATGTGAGGCGCAATGCGCGGGATTGCAAGCGCACGCGAGCTTCGCGTGCACGCCGGGTTTACCCGCTCATTAGATCATGCCGCGGCTTAACCGGGACTTAACGGAAGGTTAAGGAGTGTAACGGCGCGCCTTGCCGGAAAAGGCAGGCAGGGCGCCGGTGGCTAGCGCTCGGTGTGCGTGTCGTCGGTCAGCGAGGCGTCGTCGCCCTCATCGGCGTCATGCTCGAGTGCGTCTTCGGATGCGGGGGGCTCGGGATGCGCCTGCGCAAGCGTGCGCGCCTGCGCTGCGCGTTTGGTCGCGCTTGCGGCGGCATCGCGGGCTTCGCGTGCGGCGGCTTTCGCAGCGACGCTCTTCAGCGCGGCGTTGAGCGCATCGGGCGCTTTGGGCGCGCGCAGCCGATCGACGATGCCCGCGACCTTGATCTGCTCGCTCGTCGCGTTGAAGTTCAGCACGGCGCGCCGCATGAGCTCGCTCACGCTGATGCCGAGGGAGTCCGCTGTATTGCTGATGGCCAGCTTCTGCGCGGGAGTCACGAAAACAACGATGCGTTCGCTGGGTTTGGTCGTCATGGGCGGCTCACAAACAGTAAGGCGATCGTAACCGGACTAAGGGGACGACCGCGGCTTCGGTTCATCAAACTGCACGACATCGTTATTGCAGGCTCGCGAGAGCCGTTTCGGGAACCCGCGATCCATTCATCCATCATATCGGTTTGCGCGCGGCCGTGCGTGTGAATGGCCTCGCATCACACGCGATGAGCGTTGCGCAAAAACGGCGCGCGATCAACGACTTGTGCATTTTCTCATACGGTTGTCCACAAGGCTCTCAACACTTTCTGTGGGTAACACAACATTGGCGCGCATCTGGCGGGCTCGCGGCAATTTACTTACAAAAAAATCCTGCGCATTTTGTGGTGGCCCGCGCGAATTCTTTAAAATGCGCTGTTACCTCCGGCCGGATCCGGCCTGCACATTCGCTCGTCCCGTCTTGGCAGTCGCGTCGTTTTTCGGCGCATCGCAGCGCGGCAGCGGGCGCGCTTCATGGCGCGCCGAACGAACCCAGTCATGCCTATCATCAAACGACCCGACTCATCGAATTCCTCGCGCTACGATCGCGAACCCCGCTGGAACGACTCACGCAACGACTCACGCAATGACTCGGGCGGCCGCGACGGCGGCGGGCGCAACGGCGGTGGCGGCCGCAATGGCCGCAACGATCGCAATGACCGCGGCGGCCGGGGCCGCTCTCCGCTCGCACGCATCGCGCTCTGGTTCGCGGGACTCGCGGCCATCGGCGTGGTGATCGGCGCGCTCATCGTCGGTTATGCGCTCGTCGTCATGGGGCCGAATCTGCCGTCGCTCAATGCGCTCATCGACTATCGTCCGAAGGTGCCGCTGCGCGTCTATACGGCCGATCACGTGCTGATCGGCGAGTTCGGCGAGGAGCGCCGCAGCCTCGTGCGCTTTCAGAACATTCCCGATCAGATGAAGAAGGCGGTGCTCGCAATCGAGGATTACCGCTTCTACGATCACGGCGGCGTCGACTTCGTCGGCATCCTGCGCGCGGGCGTGACCGATCTGATGCACGGCGGCGCATCGCAAGGCGCGAGCACGATCACGATGCAGGTCGCGCGCAACTTCTTCCTGTCGAGCGAGAAAACCTATACGCGCAAGATCTACGAGATGCTGCTCGCGTACAAGATCGAGAGCGCGCTCACGAAGGATCAGATTCTCGAGCTGTACATGAACCAGATCTATCTGGGCGAGCGCGCGTACGGTTTTTCGGCTGCTGCGCGCGTGTATTTCGGCAAGGACCTGAAGGACATCACGCTTGCCGAAGCGGCGATGCTCGCGGGCCTGCCGAAAGCGCCGTCGGCGTATAACCCGGTCGTCAATCCGAAGCGCGCGAAGGTGCGTCAGCAGTACATCCTGAAGCGCATGCTCGATCTGAACTTCATCACGCGCGAACAGTTCGCTCAGGCGAGCGCCGAGGAAATTCACACGAAGTCCTCGGGCACCGAATACGGCGTGCATGCGGAATACGTCGCGGAAATGGTCCGGCAGATGATGTACGCCCAATACAAGGAAGAGACCTACACGCGCGGCCTCACGGTGACGACGACCATCGATTCCGCCGATCAGGACGCCGCGTATAAAGCCGTGCGCAAGGGCGTGATGGACTATGAGCGCCGGCATGGCTATCGCGGGCCGGAGGGCAATGTCAATCTGCCGTCGAACGCGGATGACCGCGCCGAGGCGATCGAAGACGCGCTCGTCGATCATCCGGACAACGGCGAGCTCGTCGCGGCGGTGGTCACGGCCGCGAGCCCGAAGCAGGTGAGCGCACAGTTCGTCGGCGGCGATACTGCGACGATCGCGGGCGACGGCCTGCGCTTCGTGGCGGCCGCGCTGCGCAACAACGCATCGAAGGCGCTCGCGATCAAGCCGGGCTCGATCGTGCGTCTCACGAAGGACGGCAAGGGCAACTGGCAGATCACGCAGTTGCCGCAGGTCGAAGGCGCACTGGTTTCGATGACGCCGCAGGACGGCGCGATCCGCGCGCTCGTCGGCGGCTTCGACTTCAACAAGAACAAGTTCAATCACGTTACGCAGGCATGGCGTCAGCCGGGTTCAAGCTTCAAGCCGTTCATCTATTCGGCGGCGCTCGACAAGGGTCTCGGACCGGCGACCATCATCAACGACGCGCCGCTGTATTTTCCCGCGGCGGGCGGCGGCGATGCGTGGGAGCCGAAGGACGATGACCAGCCCGACGGCCCGATGTCGATGCGCGTCGGCCTGCAGAAGTCGAAGAACCTCGTGTCGATCCGCATCCTCTCGTATATCGGCACGGGCTACGCGCAGGACTTCGTCACGCAGAAGTTCGGCTTCGACAAGGACAAGACGCCGCCTTATCTGCCGCTCGCGCTCGGCGCGGGTCTCGTCACGCCGTTGCAGTTGAGCGGTGCGTACTCGGTGTTCGCGAACGGCGGCTATCGCATTAATCCGTATCTGATCGCCGAGGTCGCCGATGCGCGCGGCACCGTGATCTCGCGCGCCAATCCGCTGATCGCGGGGAGCAACGCGCCGCAGACGCTCGAGCCGCGCAACGCGTACATCATGAACAGCCTGCTGCATACCGTCGCGACGCAGGGCACGGGCTCGGGCACCAACGTGTTGAAGCGCAACGATCTGCAAGGCAAGACCGGCACGACCAACGACGCAAAGGATGGCTGGTTCGCGGGCTATCAGAAGCAGCTCGTCGCGGTCGCGTGGATGGGCTACGACCAGCCGAAGACGCTCGGCAGCCGCGAGTTCGGCGCGCAGCTCGCGTTGCCGATCTGGGTCGAGTACATGGGACGCGCGCTGCGTGGCATTCCGCAGGAGCAGATGGAGCGGCCGGACGGCATCACCACGGTCGATGGCGAACTCTTTTACGCCGACCGGACGCCGGGCGCGGGATTCGTCGCGAGCATCGGGCTGGATAACGCCAATCCGATGGCGGGCGATGCCACCACGATGGGCGGCGTGGGTCCGGCGGGCATGCAGGCGCCGCCCGCGCCGCAGGTTACGACCGACGAGCGCAAGCAGATCATGGATCTGTTCAGCAAGCACTAGCGATAAAAAAACGCGCCGGACTTCACAATCCGGCGCGCTTTTCTTTGGGGGGCGCGAAACTCAGTGGCCGACCGTCGCTGCCGACTTCACGTCACAGTTCACCTTGAGCGTCGACTTGTCCGCGAACGATAGCGTGAGCGGAATCGTCGAGCCGACCTTGAGCGGCTTGCCGGGCTCTTCGAGCATCAGGTGATAGCCCTTCGGCGCGAAGTTCAAGGTGCCGTGCGCGGGGACATCGACGGAATCGACGGCCGACATCGTCGCCGTGCCGTTCTTGCTTTCCGACTTGTGCATCATCGTCATGCCGAACGCGGGCGTTTCCGCGGCCGTGAGGGTCGCGGGTTTGTCGCCGTTGTTGGCGACGGTGAAGTAGCCCGATGACGGCAGGTTCGGCGGCATCGCACGAACCCAGCAATCGCGGGCCTCGAGCGTCGCGGCCTGAGCGAACGATGCGCAGACGAGCGCGCTCGCGAGTACAGCGATTTTTTTCATTGTGTCCTCACTTGACGGTGAAGTTGTAGTGGCCTTGCGTGCGATGCCCGTCGGCCGCGAACGCGCTCCATTGGACCTTGTAGACGCCCGGCGCGAGATCGGGGAGCGCGACGCTCATGTGCTTTTTGTCGCGTGCATCGACTGTGGATTTCTCGGTGTTGACTTGCGTGCCCTGCGCATTGGTGACGATGAGCTTGCTGAAGGTCGGTTCGAGCGCTTCGCCGAAGTCGATCGCAACTTCGTGCGGGGCGCTGACGGTCGCGCCGGGGCCGGGTTGTTGCAGCTTCGGCAATGCATGCGCGAATGCGAGTTGCGCGGAGCCGATGAACGCGAGCGCGAGTGCGCTGCGCATCAACGATGATGAAAGCATGATGTGTCCTTGCGTGCCCGAAACCGATGGGGGTTCAGGCGATGAACGAAGTCTGTGTTTGCCGATGCGAATCAGGCGAAGGCGGGCGGGGCGCGCGGTTGTGCGGCGGTGAGCGATGCTCGGCGAGGCGCGTCGGTGCGATGATTTGCGACGAAGGTTTCGCGCGGCGGGAGAAGGGCGGCCGCGCGATGCGGCGATACGGTCGGCGTGGGCGCGTGCGCGATGAGATCGCAATAAGCGCAGGCCTGCAGATGATCGACGGTGTCATGCTTTTGCGGATGCGTGTCGCGCGATGACTGGGCATCGGTTGCGCACACGGACGCGAGCAACGATTCGATGCGCGCATGTTCGAGCGTTTGCGATGCGACGGGCGCGAGCGAGAGCAGCAGGATCGCGCATATCGCAGCGAACCCGCCGATCTTCCCGATGATGCCCCGACGCAAGTGATGCATGCCGATACATGGACGATGATGAACGAGCGATTATGCCATGCGCGTTTGTAGGCGCTTCGCGAGGGATGGGACGCATCGATTGATTGTTTTAGCGAATAGGGTGTTGCGGCAAAGTAAGCGATGACATATAATCTTTTCTTCGACGGACGCGGGGTGGAGCAGTCTGGCAGCTCGTCGGGCTCATAACCCGAAGGTCGTAGGTTCAAATCCTACCCCCGCAACCAATATCGGCAAGCCGTCACACCATCAAACCCGCCTTTGAGCGGGTTTTTTGTTGTCTGTCTTTTCAATGCAAATACGCCTTGTCAATCGCGCGGCCAGAACCGCGCTCGTGCGCGCCCGAGTCGCATCAAGGATCAGCGAAAGGCCTGCGGCTTCTACCACCCGTTCGCCAACTAAAGGCCTGATGCGTGCAGCGCTCGGACGCGCGATCAGAAATGAATCGCTCCTTGCGGAAGCCACGACATCGATTCGAGGGGAACCTCAGTCGAACGCTCACTCATCGAGGGCCTGCTGAAGCATCCTCAACCGCGTCCTGCCATCCGGCATGAAGTCCGTGCCGAAGCGCACAAGCCCCTCGCGTCGTAGGTGACACGCCATCGTGAAGCTCAATAGCATGCCCGGCTCGGGCTTGTTGATCTTGATGTCGATCGCCCTCAGGCGTGGCTCGTACTCGAGCAACGTCGACTCGATCTCGGTTTTCAACTTATGCGCGGAAGCCGGCAAGTGCCGGTATATCTCGGACAGATCGTCGAGCCCATACCCGGGCAAATGCGCGAGCGCCTTGCGACGGCTGTTGAGAATCCGCTGGATGTTGTCCCGCACCGAATAGAAAGTCTGCTCTTCGGGCGAGTGATCGATGATCGCCGTTCCGTCCGCGAAGTGTCCGGTGATCCGCTCGAAGAGGCCGGGTCCCGCGCGCATCATCGTTTGACCTCGTGTTTCATGCCTGCGCTCCTTTCATTGCGTCATGCGGGCAACGGACGCATCCAGCCACGCATTGATTCCAAACCAGATCAGCCCGACCACTACGCAAGCGACTGCGATGCCGGCGAGCGGAGAGATTCGCTGCGTCCACGCACGCATAATTGGCGCTTTGACGATGACGGAGCCATCATCCTTCTGCTGCCTCTGCTCGACACGAAGCTGAGCATCGATGGCCCGTCGGATGCGAATTTTCGCGTCGTCGCCTTCGAGCGCGAGTCTCCCTGTGAAACCGAGATCCAGCACCGCGCCGAAGATCGCGAGCAGCGCAAGCACCGGCCTGGGGTCTCGCAGCCGCTCTCGGATTCGCCGCACGAGTTCTTCGCCGGCATCGTTGGTCTCGAACTTCTCCAACTGCAACGGTCGGCGTTCCCAGTCCTCGCGTTCATCGCCTCTTAGACTGTTCAAGGCCGCTTCGTCGAGCAGCGCGCACTGGGCGTATCGGGCGTCCTCGATCACGTCTTGCGGATACCCTCGTGCTTTGAGTTCGGCAGTCAGGGCATCGATTTGAGCTTTGCACGTCGTTTTCAAATCGTCCGCAGACTTCTCTATGCTTTCGTCGGCAAAATCCGCGACCGTGAGCGCCGTGTCGCGCAGCGCCACCGGCAGCAGATCGATGTCGACATTCAATGTCATGCTGTTCACGTCGGTAGCACCGCATAAAGTTCGAGCGAAACATCGGGAATTGAGGCAGGCACGTAGAACCGACACGCGCGCGCATCGATCATGCGTTTGAAAGCCGGGTGCGATGCATCGAGCGCGAAGTACTGGTTCTCGATGCGTACCGGAATCGCCGCGGGCAGACGCGCCATCGGTTTGATCGGAATGCCGGAGAGCGCCGAATTGACGATCTGTTCGACTTCATCGGGCGCGCCCGCCTTGCAGAGTCTCGGGAACTGCTCGATGAGGGCATGAGCGGGCAGCGCGGCCTGCACCGAGAGGTAGTAATCCGCATCCTCGACGAGCCGCTCGTCTTCGATCTGGCCGGTCCAGACCGTGCCGCGCACGCGCTCTAGTGCGATCGGCACCACGCGCGATGGGATGACCGTATCGAGCAAATTGCGAATGAGCGACTCCAGCTCCGCGAACACGGGCTCCGGTGCGCGATGGTCGTAGGCGGGGAGCGCCTGCAACGTCTCCGTCGTGGAGAAAGTCAGAAGCGAACCCGCCAGCCGCGAAAGCAGCGCATAGAGCCGCTCCGGATGCTGATTCGGTGCCTGCACCAGCCGCGCGAGTTCCGGCCAGGACGAGTTCACGCTGTGCAGCAGCCAGAAGAGCGAGACGTCGGCGACCGCGTAGTCGGCGATCTGGTCCGAACGTTCGCGCCGGCGCACCGCCAGGCTCGCGCTCTTCGCGCTGAGGATTTCCGACAGGCGCTTCATGCGTGTCGTCAACATCGTATGGGCCGACAAGAACAGGCACGGCGGCACGAAGGCCGCATCGAGTTCGAAGCGTCCCTGCGCATTGCGGATAAAGCGCGCAACCGGGCACGTCACGTAATCGCCGCCCGCCTCGAAATCGAACAGCAAAGAGACGGCGTGGCGTTCGACGCTGATTTCTTCCTTACCTTCGCCGTACAAATCAGCGACGTGCAGATACTCCCGCACGAACCGGCGTGGCCGGGCGGGTTTCGCCCCAGGCTCGATGCAGTTGCCGCCTTGCGCATCGACGAGCGCCACACCCGCGAGCACCGTTATCGCATCGTATTGCGAGCCGACTTCATCGAGACTGCGCGCGGCCGGGAGCCAGTCGGACGTGTCGCTGTCGATGAGCGTCCCATCGGGCAAGCGCAGTACCAGCTTGGTGAACTGCACACGATCGATGCCCAGCGCCTGTTTGTCGACTGCCACGTCGATCACGCCCCAAGGATCGGGGCTCGCCATCTCGGCGATGCGCGCGTTCGCGAACTGCTCCCACAACGCTTGTTGCTGGAAGTGCTGCGGCGTCATAAAGACGCCTTGTGCCCATAGGGGTCTCGTTATTTTCATAAGGTTGAAGGTCTTGTTGTCGCCGGGAGCGCGTTTCGACACACTTCCGCTGGATTGAACGGGTTCAATTCTTCGCCCTGGGCATCTGCGAAGTGAGCGAGAGACCGATGTCCATGCCCTCGATCTGGAAATGCGGCACGATAAAGAGCTTCATGCGAAAGAACCCCGGGTTGTCCTCGATGTCTTCCACCTCCACGCGCGCCTCGCGCAGCGGGTGCGAGGCCTGCAAGTCGTCGCCAGGCGCGGTCATTTCGGTGACGAGCGTCTTGACCCAGGTGTTGAGCTCGAGCTCCAGCAGCCGCCGGTCCTTGGTCGTACCGATGTTCTCGCGCTGGATCATCTTCAGATGATGCGCGATTCGCGAGAGCAGAAAGATGTAAGGCAAGCGGGCATTGACGCGGCTGTTGGCGCTCGCTTCCTTGGTGTCGAAGTCCTCGGGCTTCTGAACGGAGTGCGCGGAGTAGAAGCACGCGTCATCGTGATTTTGGAAATGCGACAGCGCGATCAGACCGATATGAGCGAACTCGAACTCACGCGTCTCGGGCACGAGTGCATCGGTGCGAATCTTGGCGAGATTGCCGGCGCCGAGCGCGTACAGTTGCGTGGGCAGGTTCTCGACGATCCCGCCCGCGCGCGGCCCGCGGATCTGGATGCACCAGCCGTTGCGCACGAAGCTTCGCACGAGATTGGTGGCGAAAGCGAACGACGCGTTCGCCCAGAGATATCCGGCGCCATTCGAATGGTTCACCGCCTCGGTGTAGTTGAATGAGCGCACCGGTGTCGTATCAGCACCGTACGGAAGACGCGCCAGAAAGCGCGGCAGCGTCAGACCCAGATAACGCGCATCGTCCGTCTTGCGCAGACTGTTCCATCGAAAATATTCGGCGCGTTCGAAATGGCCGCGCAGGTCGCGAATTGCGACGACATCTTCCATTGATGCCTTGCCGAAGAATTCAGGCGACACCGCGCCGATGAACGGCATGTGTGCGGCGGCGGACACTTTCGAAATGTCGCGCAACAGCGCCATATCCTGCGGGCTGCGATCGAATGCGTAGTTTGAGATCAGAGCAGCGATCGGCTGGCCCCCCGGTGTGTCGTATTCCTCGGTGTAGGTGTGTCGGAACAGGCCGCTCTGAACGACGTCGGGTGCGTCTTCGAAATCCCGCCGCAGCGTTTCCTTGTCGACGTCGAGCACTTCGATGTGCACATTCTTGCGAAAGTCTGTTTGGTCGACCAGAAACTTCAAGCCCCGCCAGGCCGCTTCGAGCCGCTGGAAGTCGGGGTGATGCAGGATCGCATCGAGTTGATCGCCGAGCCGTTGATCGACACTCGCGATCTCCATGTCGATGTGCAATTCGGATGATCGCTGCGGCGCGGAGGCAGATCGATCGGACGCGTCAATGACCGCGTGCGAAGTGAGGTGTCGAGAATCGGACGGAATATGCACCAACATGCTTGAATATGCTTTAAGCGCGGTAACGAGAGCAATCGCCCTAGAGGCGAGACCGCGTGCCGTTAATTCGATGAGGCGGCAACGTATATCACGTCCGAACGTGAGATGCTATCGCGCTTTGAGAAAGATCAGGAATACGGATAACTAAGACATTTCCCTCTTACAGATCGATTGCCAATGAGCTATGGTCCGATGCCAATGGCGCATCCATGCGAAGACTGATCACCGCTTGCTTTCTGGCAAGCACCGATAGCATTGCAGAGAAAGGAGTGTATGACCATGTCCAGCTTATTGGACGCAGCAGAGCGGATCACGAGCCTGGTGACGGGGCGTCAGTCGCAGCACCTTGAAGTGCCGAGCGCAGACAGTGCGGCGCTCCTGTCAGTGACGGCGCATCATATCTCGGAGAAGATGGGCGAGCCAGTGGTCTTGACGGTCCTCGTCTCCCACCCCCGTGCCATTTCTCGTCGCGACTATCTGAACCAGGACGCGAGCTTTTCGCTGACCGCCGATGACGGTACCACGCGTAAGTGGTCTGGGTTCATCTCGTCATTCTCAAAGATCAAGACGACAAACGACTTCGTGAGCTATGAGATTGTTGTCAAATCTCATCTCGCGCGCCTGCAGGGCATTCGCGACACCAAAATCTATCAGCACAAGACGATCCCTCAAATTCTCGAGGCGATCTTGGTTCGTCACAAGTTCAAACCGCACCAGTACCTTTTTCGGTTGCGGGGCGTGTATCCACAGACGCTGTTCCGCTTTCAGTATGCTCAGGATGACCTGGCGTACCTCCAGATGCTCATGACGAAGTGGGGCATCTACTTGTATGTAGAGGAAACTGAGTACGGCGATCGAATCGTCTTTGCGGATGACATCGATCATTACATTTACGATCCCGATCGCGTTGTCCCGTATCGGGAGAACGCGGGTATGGAAGCGTCGATTGAGTCGGTGTACGAACTGGCGTGCCGCACATACGTCGTGCCGCAAGCGATGGTCGTCGCAGACTATAACCCGGACAAGGCCTGGGAACGATTCAAGGCGGAGGAGAACGTAGCGCCACAGGATCCGACCACGTATGGCAAGCCTTATATCTACGGCACGGCGCATCTCGATCAGGTGGAAGCCCAGCGCAAGGCGCAGTTGTATCACGAAGAAGCGATTTGCTGGCAGGTGGTATTCGAAGGCCAGAGCAATGTGCAGGAGCTTCGCTGCGGACGTGTCTTCCGTACGGATGCCGAGTTGCCGGATGCGGAAGACGGCCTAGTGGTCGTCGAAGTGACGCATGGCGGTGCGCGAGACAAGGCGTATAGCAATACCTTCAAGGCGATTCCGGCTAGCCGACGTTTCCGTTTGAAGATCGACGAATCGAAGTGGCCGAAGATTGCGGGTACGCTCAGCGGTCGCGTGACAAGTCCTGACAAATACAAATATGCGTATTTGACGGCCGCCGGCTACTACACGGTCCGTTTCGATGTGGATTTCGACGAGTGGCCCAAAGGCGGTGAAAGTGTGCCGTTGCGTCTCGCCAAGCCGTTCGCGGGCGCGTTGCAGACAGGGTTTCACTTTCCCGGGCTGGACGATACCGAGGTGGTAATCGGCTTCCGGGACGGCGATCCGGACAAGCCAGAGCTATTGGGCTTCCATCACAACAGTCAGGCGGTCGATCACATCACGAATGCCGGTGCCAGCCGCCACCGGTACAAGCAGCGCCGCACGCGCCGTCGATCCGGCGTTCCTGAAGGCGATCAATACGCTGCAACGCATCGCGGCCCATCTGCTCGCTCAGGGCGAGCCGTCGTACCGGTTCGAACTGAAGCCAGTGCCGACCCCGGGCATCACCGATACGCTGCTCACGATCGACGCGCAAAAGCTGCATTACTACAACCAGATGGAAACGTGGAGCGGCATGGCGTGGCCGACGAGCGACCCGCAAAGCGCCGGCACGCGTCTGGAGTGGCAAACCGAAACGGCGGGCACCAACAAGCGCTTCGAATTTGCCGGTCGCTGGGCGTTCGTTCGAATGCTGGAGCGCGCGCATGTCGAGCCGATCGACACGGCGACGTATCAGGTGACGTGGCAGGCGAAGGCGCAATTCGAGGACACGCGCACCAAGTTTGCGAAGACGAACGAAGCAATCGATCAGGACGCGCTCAACGCGCACGGCCCATCTGCACCGGCGCCCGCCGACATGGCGTATCCGCTCACCTACATGCTGCGCACGGATGTGGGCAAGGGGCCGCTGGAGCTGCTGGATCTGCGCGGCTTCACGTTGCCCACGCGCATCTTCGTGAAGCGCGAGACGGCCGGGCGCAATACGAAGACCGATGGCCCGCCGCCGCTGCCCAAGGCCGCGATCGAGGCGGCCAAGCAAGCTGAAACGCCGTTACCCAATGGCCGAGGAACGCTATAAATTCGAGCGTCCGGACCTTGCTCCGGTGGCCCCACGCTGATTCGCCGATACGCTTGGCAAAAGCGGTCAATCCACACATTGATTTCTTATGTTCACCCATCTACTCAACGCGCTGTTCGGCGCACGCAAGCCGTCCGATCGCGCGATCGAAGCGCTGCCGCAATGGGACGACTGGCTCCTGCCGATTCGCGCCGATGCGCCCGTCGGTGACTACCCCGGTTACGACGACGATTTTCTCGCCATCAAGGATGAAGTCGCCAAGCTCTCGAATGTCGATGACGCGCTGATCATCGACGCGGCTGAGTGGCTCATCAAGTCCCGCGCGAAGGAAGTGCGGCTCGCGGTGTATTACGTCTATGGCCGTCTGCGCCGCGAGGGCGCGGAAGGCCTCGCCGCCGGTTTCGAAATGCTCGCGGCGCTGGTCGAGCGTTTCGACGACACGCTCTTGCCCGCGCGCGCCGGTTCGCGTCGTGCGGCGTTCGAATGGCTGTGCGGCAGCACCTTCGCCGATCGGCTCGATGCCGTGCAGGGATTCAACGGGCCGCTGCTCGAACGCGCGCTGTCGGCGCTGGCGTTGATCACCGACCGCATCAAGTCGTGGCCGGAAGATGCGCGTCCGGTGCTCGCGCCTTTGTTCGGGCGTTTCGAAGGTCGCATTGAGTCACCATCCGAGAATGATGCGACATCGACGTCGTCGAATACGGCGAGCGAGCGGAGCGCGCCGACACGGCGCTGCATCTGCTCGGCGCACTCGATGCAGACATCGAACGTTTCCAGATCAACCGCTGGGAGCCGGCACTGGCGTTCGAAGCGAAACACCATCTGCTGCGCATTCCCAAGAGCCGTTTCAACCGCAAGGATGCCCACAAAGTGGTGTCGTCGGCGCATCGACAGCCTCACTGCGATCTGACCACAATCGACGCCGCCCGCGCGGTGGCGCTGACTTAAGAAGAACAAGGAAATCACCACGATGTCGTCCCCGACCAAGGACAACGAAATCCTGCGCTATTACGAAGCGGAAATGCGTTATCTGCGCGAGGCAGGCAAGGAATTCGCCCGGGCGTTTCCCGATCGCGCACGAGAACTCGATATCGACCGCATCGGCGAGCGCGATCCGCACGTCGAACGCCTGTTCGAAGGCTTCGCGTTCCTGATGGGCCGCTTGCGTCACAAGCTCGACGATGAACTGCCGGAACTCACCGAAGGCTTGGTCAGCATGCTTTGGCCGCACTATCTTCGGATGATCCCTTCGTTGTCGATTCTGGAGCTCACTCCAAACGCGGGCGCGATGCAAAAGCACGAAGTCGTCGAAGCTGGGCTCGAAGCGACATCCGATCCGATCGCCACCGGCCTGAACGGGACTGACGAGGCGCAAATCGAATGCGTCTATCGCACCACGCAGCCGGTCGATCTATATCCGCTGACGCTTTCAGAAGCCGGCGCCTATGCGCGTGAGGATGGCCGCTCGGTCATTCGCTTTCGTTTCGCGATCCAGCCGCAAACGCAGCGCGACCGCCTGCGCGTGCCACGGCTGCGCTTCTACCTGAACGCGGACCGCCCGGTGGCGCACGCGCTATATGCGGCGTTGACCGCGAAACCGATCGCCTTGCAGTTTCGCGTGCCAGGGTTCCCGGAAGAGCGTCCGGGCATGCCCCAATCGATGGAAGGCTTGCGCCTTGCACCAGCGGGCTTCGCCACCGACGAGCGCCTGTGGCCGAAGGCCGATAACGCGTTTGGCGGCTATCAACTGCTGCTCGAATACTTCACGTTCCCCGAGAAGTTTATGTTCGTCGATTTGCTGGGGCTCGACATGGCGGCGATCCCGAAGTCGGCATTCTCGTTCGATGTCGAAGTGGTGCTGGACAAACCCTATCCCGACGACATGCGCTTCACCGAAGAGAACGTTCGGCTGTACTGCACGCCGGTCATCAACCTGTTTCCAATTGCGGCCGACCCCGTTACGGTCACGCAATTCGACACGGAATACCGCGTACGGGCGCGCGAGCAGTATGGGTCGCTCGTCGACATCTATTCAGTCGATACCGTCGAAGGCTTCGAGAAGGGCCGGCGCTTCGAATATGCGCCGTTCGCGGCGTTCAAGCATCGCGGCGGGATGCTTCGGCACGAGCTTCCGGAGCGCTATTTCCACACGCGCATGCGGCGCGGCCCCTCCGGTCGCTTCGATACGTGGCTCGTATTGGGCGGCCAGGCTTGGGAGAAAGCGCAGACGTTGCCGAAGGAGACGCTTTCGGTGACGGTGACGGGCACCAACGGCATGCTGCCGCGCAAGGCGCTGCGCGAGGCGGGCATCACGCGCATGCGTGGCGGTTTTACGAACGTGGGCGCGGTGCGCAACCTGACTGCGCCGACATTGCCGGTGTATCCGCCAACAGGCGATCGCTTCCAGTGGCGCGTGCTGTCGCATCTCGCGCCGAATTACCTCTCGCTGCTCAACGCGGAAATTCTGCGTGGCTCGCTCGGGCTCTATGACTGGACCGAGGGCGAACTCAATCGCCGGCGTATCGATGCGATCACGGACGTGCGCCATCGTCCGCTACGAAAGCTCGTCAAGGGTGGACTGATGCGCGGGGTCGAAGTGAGCGTGACACTCGACAGCACGCGCTTCGCGGGCGACGGAGATCTGGACATGTTCGGCGGCATGCTGAATCGCTTCCTTGCGCTCTACGCGACGCTGAATCTCTATACGAAGCTGGTCGTCATCTCCCAGCCGTCGGGCGCGCGCATCGAGTGGCCGGAGACGAAGGGCGAAGGAGCGCCGTTTTGAACGCGCCGGAGAAGGTATTTGGCGCAATGAATCCTGGGGCCGAGCGAACGCTGCTGCAAACGCTGCTCGATGAAGCGGCACGGATGAACTTCTATCGTTTTTGCGAGCTGATCGAGCTGGCCGCACCCGATGCCGCACCTATCGGTACGACCGATTCACCGATGACCGAGCCGGTGCGGTTCCGTTCGCGTGGACGGCTCGGTTTTCCGAGCCGTGAGATCGATAGCGTCGAATATGACGACGACCACCCTGATGCACCGCCGACCGTACGCACGACCTTCCTTGGCCTTTACGGCGTGGACGCACGTATGCCGGCTTACTTCGTCGACGAGGTGGCGCAGAACCGCGATGGCGCCGAACCGCTCTCGGCGTTTCTGGATCTATTCCACCACCGCATTCTGACGCAGCACTATCGCGTGTGGCGCAAGTATCGTTATCCGGTCGGCTATCGTGAGGGCGGCAGCGATGCGGTGTCGCGGTGTCTTTTGAGCTTCGCCGGGCTGGGATTCAGCGCGAAGCCGCATGCGGTCTCATCAAGAATCGATCCGCGCAAGCTGATGTCGATGCTGGGCATCACCGCGCAGAAGACACGCACGGCGGAAGGGCTCGCTGGCGTGCTGCAGCACGCGGTGCCGGACGCGTCGATTGCGGTCGAGGAGTTCCATCCGGTCTGGCGCGAGGTCAACGACTATGAACCGGCGGCCCTCGGCGAGCAGTGTCTGCTGGGGCGCGGGTTCTACGATCGCTCGAACGCGGTACGCGTGATCATCACGCCGGATACACGCGAGACGGTGCTCGATCTGACGCCAGGCGGGCATGCGCATCGGGAGGTGATGGCGCTGTTGCGCTTCTATCTGGGCTACGAGGCCGAGGCGCATCTGGAGATGCACGTTCGGCCCGAATTGATGCCCGATCCGGTGCTGAAGCCGAAGCAAACCAGTCTGGGATTGACGACGCAACTGTTCGACCGCTCGGCCCCGACGGACGAGCCTGCGCGCACTACGCGCGTGCATCTGGGGCGCTGGGATGGCGCAGCCGAATAAATCAAGCAGGGCAGGACCGACCATGCATCACTACAACTCGAATGCTTCCATCACGGGCCGCCTGATGCGAAGCGCAACGACCGCACTCGCCACGGCCAGTCTGCTCTCGATCGCCGGCTGCGGCGCGTGGCAGGCCACGAAGGACAGCACGGTAAGCGCAGCCGAGTGGCTCTTCACCACGCAAGTCAAGTCGATGAACGTCGAACTGAACGGTCGCGCCGCGTTGAACGAGAACGCGACCGGCCAGCCGCTTTCGACGGTGGTGCGGTTCTATCAGCTCAAGGATTCGAAGACCTTCGCGCAACTCGAATACGTCCAGTTGCAGAACGCCGATCTCGAACTGCTCAAGACGGATCTCGTCGCCACCAAGGACGTCGTGCTGCGCCCGGGCGCGAGCGCGAGCGTTGCCGAACCGATGCAGAAGGACGCCGAGCACGTTGGCGTCGTGGCGTTCTTCCGCTCGCCGAGCAGCAACGGCGTGTGGAAGCTGTTGATTCCGAAGAAGCAGTGGAAGGACACCGATCCGGTGAGAATCAGTGTGCAGAGCAATCTGCTCGTGCTCGAAGGTGCGGATCCGAAAGCCGTGAAACGCGATGCGCCGCAGCAGTCCGTATCGAACGCCGGGGCGGCTGCCGCGTCGGCGGCGTCGAGTGTCTCGGGAGCCGCCGCCGCGAGCAAAGCGGCGGCGCAGAGCGTCAACACGGCGACCGACGCGCTCACAAGCGCCAAAGCGAGCGCAAGTTCGATCTCGACGAGCGCCGGCGGGTTGCTTTCCAAATGACAATTTTCGGAGCGCCCCTCGGAAGAGTGATCCTTAACTCGCCAACTGCATGCTCAGGCAGACGAATTCGGCTGGCCCGCTGTAGCCCGCTACGCGCGAGCATTGCAACTTCATGAAGTGAGCGATGCCGGCGCTGATTCTGAGCGATGTCGAGCCGCTGTCGAAACGTGAGCCTGATCGCATTACCGTATAACCTGATTTCGTTGCCTTGCCTGGTGAGTTTGGGCCAACCGAAACTGAGAAATGGCTTCCAACCGAGATATGGAAGTCATGAAGCAGAGCCGATTCACGGAAGAACTGATGGTCACGATGCTGCGCGAGACAAACAAGGCGTCGGTCGTAGGTGGCTGAGAAACCCGCTGCGTCCGCAATGCTCGCAGACGACACATTCGCTGTCGCGCAGGCAGCGTCCGTCGCGTTCGGTTTCTGGGGTCGCAATCAGCCTGGTCAGTCAGGCTTTTCGCATCAACGTCGTCCTCGACTTCCAAATCCCAAGTCGCATTTCCACTCCTTCACGACCAACGCAGACATCGCGCCTTCCCCCACGCGTGCGAAAATCTCCTCCACACCCACCATCTTCGCTTCAAGCACGCCAAAGGACCCGTCCATGGACATTCCCCACGTTCTGCAAGCCATCGCGCATCAGGAGCACACGCTCGTGTTCCCGCAATTTCACTCGGAACACGCGTGGCAAATCGGTTCGCAATTGCGCGAGATGGCGCTGGCGCGCGATGCGGCCATCGTCATCGATGTGCGTACCTTCGGGCGCCAGCTTTTCTACGCAGCGCTCGACAACACCACACCCGACAACGCGCGCTGGGTCGAGCGCAAGTCGCGCACCGTCGAGCATTTCCGCCGCAGTTCGTATGCGATCGGCCTCACGCTGCAACAGGCCGGCACGACGCTCGCGGACAAGTACACGCTCGATCCCAAAGCGTTCGCGACGCACGGCGGCGCATTCCCGCTGCGCGTGCAGGGCGCGGGCGTGATCGGTTCCGTCGCGGTGTCGGGACTTCCGCAGCGCGATGACCATCAGCTTGTGGTCGAAGCACTATGCGCCGTGCTCGGCCAGAACTTCGGCGACCTGTCTCTCGGACGCGACTAAAAGAGAGCCCCGACGCCGATGCGCTCAACCGCTTATGTGCTTCTCGCCATCGCGATCGTCGCCGAAGTCATCGCGACTTCCGCGCTGCGCGCCTCCGATGGCTTCACGCGCGCGCTGCCCGCCGCGATCGTCGTGGCCGGATACGGGTTGTCGTTCTATCTGCTGTCGCTGACGCTGCGCGCGTTGCCCGTCGGCATCGTGTATGCGGTGTGGTCGGGCGCGGGCATCGTGCTCATCACGCTCGTCGCAGCGCTGCTCTTCAAACAGACGCCCGATCTGCCCGCGATGCTCGGCATGGGTCTCATCGTCGCCGGCGTGGTCGTGCTCAACGCCTTCTCGAAGATGAGCGCGCATTGATGCGCTCTACTTGCAACGCACGATCATCGAACGGTTCTTGACGTTCGCGGAGACCACGTTGCTGATGCCGCCGCCGGTCGGGCCGCCTTCCTCGTTGTCCTTCGACACGATGTCGTAACCGGTCGCGCCGCATTTCTTGCCGGCGAGCACGTAGCAGCTCGCCCAGCTCGATCCGGCGTCGGCGCCGCTGCAGTTGACCGCGTAGCCGGTCTGTCCATCGGGCAGATTGATGAGCGATGCTTCGTTCGACGACGCGCACGCGCCGAGAGCCGAGATCGCGACGACAGCGGCGAGCGTCGCGACGCGTGCGGAGATACGGCGCAAGCGCCGACCGGATTCCTTCATCTTTACCTCGTGAGAGCGAATTGCGATGCGCGCCGCAGTGCCTCGAGCTTCGCGGCGAGGGCGCGTTTTTTGAGAGACGCATTGTCCCATACGCGCCTTACGCGACACGTAAGCGGTTGTTAGCGCAACCCGCGCGGGCGCGATGCTTGCGATCAAACCGTGAGAGCGCCCGTATGCGCGTCAAGCCGCCCGATGAACTATTTTCCGGATCGCGCGCCTTATTCATCTGGCGTTTCGGTTGAAATTGCCGCCGATATCGGCGAAAACCGGCGCATGCGCGGCCAATTGAACGGAGGCAAAACCATGGCAGAACGAGTCACGGGGCCATATCGTGGGTATTACATCAGCGCTTCGGCGCGGCTCGTGCAGTCGCACGGCGAAAACGACGGTGAAGCGCCGATCTATGTCGGCTCGGTGAGCCTCGCGCGCGGCGGCCCGGACGATGTCCATCGTTTCGAAGCGCTCGTCGATCTCGGTCCCGAGCGGCGCTTCGCAACCGAAGACGAGGCGCTCGCACACGTCGAGCAGGCCGCGCGCGAATACATCGACCGCTTGCTGCAATCGACGTAATGCGCCCCGTTCATCTTCGACATACCGTGCTGTACGACGTCGCGAACAGCCTGATCGATCTGTTTCCGAGCGGCGCGGACGTCGCGGAAATCGGCGCGGAGCCGACGCCGGCGCTTTTCGTGAGCTGGCGCACGGGCGGCGTCGCGAATCATCCGGGCAATGTCGCGTGGGGCGTGCATTACCGATTCGACGCGCAAGTGTTGCGCGACTATCCGCATCTGTCGCTGGATGCGCGTCAACGCGTGTGCGACCGCGTGCGCGAAATGAGCCGGCTGCTCGACTTCAACTATGCCGATCCGCTTGCAAGCTCGCTGCTCGTCGTCGATGTCGACGAATCCGTGCTTGCGGCATGAGCGGCGCGGCGCTGGACCGCGCGGCGCGAGCGCGAGTACCATAGTCGCCGAATCGATTCGTGCGATCGTTCGCGGCGCCGCGAGCGGACCCGCATCGAACGCAGCGATAGAAGTGATTTCAGCGCTTGAACGTCTTCAGCAACGAGACAATCATGAATATCCGATTCCTTCCGGACGCGCCCGATTACCGCGATTCCAACCTGACCGTCGAGTTCGCCGCGATCGTAGATGGCCGGCGCGTGCCGTGCGCCATTTCGGTCGAAGCGCTCGAAGATCACTTCGGCGCGCAGACCTATGACAGCGCCGGCTGGATCGACGCATTCGATGCGGGCCGCACGCGCATCGAAGCGGTCGCGCGGGAGCATCTGCGCGTGACCAACGGCATGCCCGTGCTCCTGAAAAGCGGACACTTTCCGCCGGGGCGCGTCACCGTCTGACGCACCTTCGTTCATCTCTTACACGGCGCGATGTAAGACCTGCATCGCGCCGCCTCTTTATTCGCGCGGGACACGCCGCGCCTCCTTCCGCGTGATCGCGCAACGGAGTACCATCCATCTATTCGCCGCACGCGATGCGATTCGCTCGGCACATTACTTGCTCAACGCCATGCGCTTGGGCGGTCAAATATAAAAATCGCGCGGGGTCGTCATGCTTCAATCCTTTCTTCACTCACTTGTCGAGTCCAATGCGCTATGGCTCATCTGGGCAGCCGTTGGTGTGCTGATTCTTGCGCTGTGCATCGTGTTCGCGTCGGTCGTGCTGCGCGACTCGGACGAGCCGCTTTATCGCGCGGCTTCGCGACGGGACGACGACGGCAAGATGACCGTCTGAGCGCGCGCCCGCGCGTCGCAATTTGACTTCGAAAGAGGCGGTGCCGACAATGCCTCGCATGGGTTCGCAAGAGCGCCGCACGGAGCAAAGACGCGAGCAGCGCGAGGCGCTGCGCGAGCGCATACTCGAGGTCTCGCGCGAGATCGTGAAGCGCGAAGGCTTTGCATCGCTATCGATGAGAAAGCTGGCCGAGGCGATCGATTATTCGCCCGCCGCGCTCTATCTTCACTTCAAGAGCCGTGGCGATATCGCGCGGGCGTTGCGCGTGGAAGGGCACGCGAGTCTGCGCGACGCGTTCCTCGCCCATACATCGATTGCAGATCCGGCCGCGCGCCTGAACGCGATGGGCCGCGCGTATGTCGAATTCGGGCTGGCCGAGCCCGAGACGTATCGGCTGATGTTCATGGAGCACACGGATTCCGCGCAGGCAGTCGCCGAGGCCCAGCGTAAAGGCGACGATCACGCGGCGGAGCAAGGCGCGGCGACGCTTTCGCTGATCGCGGACGCGTTCGCCGAATTGCGTGCCGCCGACCGGCTGCCCGCGCACGCCGCGCCGCTCGCGTGCGCGGAAGGCCTGTGGGCGAATCTGCATGGCATCGTCGCGCTGAAGCTGACCGGCGCGGCGCTGCCCGAGACGCCGGCCACGACGCTCGTCGAGTTGTCGCTCGACGCGTGGTTCGCGCCGGCCAACCGAACCGAACCTCGATTCATCTCAGCGAATCGACCCGACACTTCAACACGATGACCACCGAAGACATCCGTATCGACACCGCCAACGGCATCGGCTTCATTGCGCTCGATCGTCCGAAGGCACTCAACGCGTTGACCCCGCCGATGCTGCGCGCGATCAGCGAGGCTTTGCGCGCGTGGCGCCACGATCAGGCGATCCGCGCCGTCATCGTCTATAGCCCGCACGTGCGCGCGTTTTGCGCGGGCGGCGATATCCGCTTTCTGTACGAGTCCGCGCAGGCGGGCGACCGGGCGGCGATCGACGCGTTCTTCACCGACGAATACAAGCTCAATCACGCGATCTTCACGTTCCCGAAGCCGTATGTCGCGGTCGTGAACGGCGTCGTGATGGGCGGCGGCATGGGCATCTCGCAGGGCGCGCATCACACGGGCGGCCTGCGCGTCGTCACGCAATCGACGAAGATGGCGATGCCCGAGACGCGCATCGGTCTCTTTCCCGATGTCGGCGTGAGCTGGTTCCTCGCGCGCACGCCCGGGGCGATCGGCCGTTATCTCGCGGCGACGGGCGCGAGCCTTTCCGCCGCGGACGCGCTGTACGCCCGCATGGCGGACGCTTACCTCGACGACGGCGCGCTGCCGGGCCTCATCGAATCGCTCAGGCATCAGCGCTTTCTCGATGGCGTCGAGATCGTGCGCTTCGTGCAGAACGAAACGACGAAGTACAAGGTCGCGCCGATTCCCGAAAAGGGCGAGCTGGCCGCCGCGCGCACGATGATCGACAAGCACTTCGCGGCGGGCAACGGCGCGTCGATCCTCGCGTCGCTCGAACGCGAGGCGGACATCGGCAACGACTGGGCGAAACGCACGGCCGCCGAGCTGCGCGAGCGCTCGCCGCTGTCCGTCGATGTAGCGTTGCAGCAGGTCGATCGCGCGAAATTCTCGACGATGGCCGAGACGCTGCGCCGCGATCTCGATCTGACGCGCACGATGTTCGAGCGCGGCGATGTGCTGGAAGGCATCCGCGCGCGCATCGTGGACAAGGACAACGAGCCGCGCTGGAAGATCGCGCGCGCCGAGGATGTGAACGCCGCCGATGTCGATCGCATGTTCGAAAGCGCGTGGACGCCCGCGGCGCATCCGCTGCGGCTGTTGAAGGACTGACGCTGTGAAAAGCGGCCCGCGCGGGCCGCTTTCGTTTCCGGCGGCGGGTCAGTGCGGCTCGTGACCCGCCATGAACGCGCGCATGAAGACGAGCGCGCCCCAGCCCCAGATCGCATTGGCGATGAAGTTCGGCGCGAGACGCGGCAGCATGTTGCCGCTCGGCCAGATGCCGCGGGCCGGATCGATGACGAATACGCCGACGGCCGTCAGCACGATGCCGCCGAACACGAGTGCGCCGATCCAGGGCGCGCTGCGCTCGGGCGCGACGCGCAGCAGCCACGCCATCAGCACGCCGAAGATCGAACTCCACAGCGCATTCGCGATGAATTCCGGGATGCCGAGCGGAACAAACGGTGCGGTGGAAAAGCCGGCCGGATCGACGAGACCCGCTGCGTGCAACAGCGCCAGGGTCGATTCGCGAAAAAACAGTGCGGCGAGAAAACCGGAAACGAACGGCAGAATGACTTTTTGCATTGGCTAGACCGCTTGGAGCATGAGCACGCGGTAGGCTCCGATTATCGTGACGAGCGCCATTATAGTGGCGTCGCGCGTGCTTCCAGCGGGGGTTCGGGGCCGTTGCGGGTTATTTCGCGATCGCGTCGCTCGCGGGGCTGTGATGCAGCATGCGATCGCTGTTCTGCGGTGGATTCGGGCGCTTCACCGGCATGTTGTCGGGATTGTCGGGGCGGGTGGCGCTCGCGGACGGCGCGCCGGGTGCGCCCGGCGGCTTGACCATTGAGGCACTCTCGTCGGGGCGCGCGGTCTGGGCTTGGGTCGCGAAGGTCGTGGCGAGGAGAAGGGCGGCTGTTGCGAGGTGATGTCGGGACATGATGAGTCTCCGCCAAGGGGAGACTTTCGATGTGCACGGCGCGTGCCCGAGGGCCGTCCGAATCAGAAGCCGCAAAGCAAAAAGCCCAGTCATTCGACTGGGCTTTTTGCATGAATTCTCGGTGGGGTGGCTGATGGGACTCGAACCCACGACGACAGGAATCACAATCCTGGACTCTACCAACTGAGCTACAGCCACCACTGTTACCGCGATCTCGACTGCTTCAAAACCGCTGCAGCAATCAAGAAGCGAGATTATACGAACAATGATTGCGCTTGCCTAGTCCCTTTTAGCATCTTTTTCCGACGGCCACGCATCATGCATCGAGCGCTTCCACCGCCTCGCGTAGTTGAGCCCGCGCTTCATCGAAAATCGTCAGATTGCCCTTCGCGAGACGGCGATTGTCAGACAGTACGCGACGCCATCCGCGCGCGCCGGCCACGCCGCGATACAGCCCGAGCGCATGCCGCGTCACCGCGCCGAGATACGTGCCGCGCGTCAGTTCGCCGCGTGCATAGTCGATGAGTCCCGCCTCGATTTCTTCGCGCGACGGAACCGGCGTATTCGCACCGTAAAAGCGCGTGTCGACGCCGGCGAGCACGTACGGATTGTGATAAGCCTCGCGCCCGAGCATCACGCCGTCGACGTGCTTGAGATGCTCCTCGACTTCATCGAGCGTCTTGATGCCGCCGTTGATCGAAATCTCAAGTTGCGGAAAGTCGCGCTTCAACCGATACGCATATTCGTACTTGAGCGGCGGAATCTCGCGATTCTCCTTCGGGCTCAAGCCTTTGAGGATCGCGTTGCGCGCGTGCACGATGAACACTTCGCAGCCGGCATCGGCGATCGTGCCGACGAAATCGCGCACGAACTCATATTCCTCGACGGTGTCGACGCCGATGCGATGCTTGACCGTTACCGGAATCGACACCGCGTCGCGCATCGCTTTCACGCAATCCGCGACGAGCTGCGGCTCCTTCATCAGACAAGCGCCGAACGCGCCGCGCTGCACGCGCTCGGAAGGGCAGCCGCAATTCAGGTTGATCTCGTCGTAGCCCCATTGCTCGCCGAGCTTCGCGCTTTTCGCGAGATCGGCCGGCTCGCTGCCGCCGAGCTGCAGCGCAACGGGCGCTTCGGCGGGTGTGAACGCGAGATGCCGCGCGACATCGCCGTAGAGCAGCGCGCCCGTCGTCACCATCTCCGTGTAGAGCCACGTATGACGCGATACCAGCCGATGCAGGGACCGGCAATGGCGGTCGGTCCAATCCATCATCGGTGCGACGGAGACGCGGCGGGGACTGATCTTCGATACGGCTGACATGGGCGACGGCGGCCGCACCTTCATGCGAACCGTTTGAATTTCAAGGGGAATCCGCGATTTTACCGCAGCGCGGCAGTTTGTTCGCGCCGGCTGACCGTTTCGCCCGCGCAAACGTCAGCCGCCTTCGTCCAACAATGCTAGGATTTCGAGATCACCCCAACGACGGCATCGGAGGCAGACATGGCTACTTTGGCGATCGACGGTGTGCGCTGGGTCAACGACCGCGTGACCAGCGTGCGCTGGGGCAGTTTCGATCCGGCCACGAACGACTGGGCCGCGCCCACCACCATCGTGGATGTCCAGCAGGTCGTGGACGCCATCAAGAGCGGCAAGGAAGTCCGCACGCTCTTCAAGCTCGGCGGCCGCGCCTTCCTCGGCCCGAAAGTCAGCGCGCTGCCTTACACGAACGGACACATCGGCATCGAAGCGCGCGTGCAGGACGGTCAGATCGAGAAATCGCTCGAAGACTTGCCCGCCGTCTGACGATGCCGTTGATGCAGTCGAGCGCTCGCGGAGAAGCCCGTTGAACCGGCAACAGGCGCTCCGGTTCGAAACCGAATTCATGCCGCGCATCGTGGAACGTGTGACGCGCGTCGTCGATCACGGCGTGCGCGTCGACATCCTCGGCTACGAAAGCCCGGCCGTGCCGACACGTCTGCATGTCAGCGCCGAACGTGCACCGCGACAGGGCGATGAACATCGGCGCGTTTATCCGTATCCCCTGAACGTATTTCTGACCTGGGACGACGACGAGATCGAACGGCTGATGGGCGCGGGCGGCGAGGCTCGATTCCTGCGTTATCTCGACGCCATCGGCGCGAAGCTCGATGCGTGGCAGGGCGCGCGCGAGGTCGATCTCGCGACGCGCTCGCAGGCGGAACCGTCGGTGCTCTTCGGCGGTCTCGATTTCGAAGCCTGAAGGCGGCCGGCTGCCGCCCGTTAGCGCCCGTTCAGCCGACGCATCGCATCGCCGGTCGATACGCGTCTCGCGCGGCCGGCAGGGCGCATCAACTTGAACGAGGAGGTCGGTATGGCATCGTCGAATGAAGGCGATCTGCGCGCATTCGTGCAGACCGCGGAGCAGTCGGGCGGTTTCGTCTGGGTCATCACGCTCGTCGATTTCGCGGCGCGCGAGGTCAAGCGCGCGCTGGTTTCCGAAGAGAATTTCTCCACCGCCGACGCCGCCCGCGACGCCGGCAACGATCGCCTGAAAGGCATGTCGAACGACCGCTGACGAAGCGTTCAGGCGCGCGGCCCGCTCACTTCGTCGCGATCACCATCGACTCCGCGCCGACGAGCGGTTCGACGCGCGCCGTCGCGAATCCCGCTTGCCGCATCCACGCGCAGCATTGCGCGCCGGTGTAGTCGAAGCCGCCGGGCGTTTCGATCAGCATGTTGAGGCTCATCAGAAGCCCGAAGGCATTCTGACGGCGCTCATCGTCGATGATCGCGTCGTACACGATCAACGCGCCGCCCGCCGGCAACGCCGCATGACACTTCGCGAGCAGTTCGAGCTTCTGCGGCAGATCCCAGTCGTGCAGGATGTGCCCCATCACGAGCACATCCGCCGACGGGCACGGCTCCTTGAAGAAATCGCCGGGATAAAAGCGCAGCCGGTCTTGGAGTCCGTGCGCGGCGACGTACGCGTCGAAGACCGGACCCACCACCGGCAGATCGAAGCCGCCGCCCGTCAGATGCGGATGCGCAAGCGCCACCTGCACCGGCAACGCGCCCTGCGCCGCGCCGATATCGATGAACGTGCGGTACTCGCTCCACGGGAACTGTCGCGCGATCGCGTGCGCCGCGCCCATGCTCACGCCGCTCATCGCCTGGAGAAAGCCGCGCAGACGTGCCGGGTCGCTATAGAGCGTCTCGAAGACGTTGCCGCCGTGCTTCGATTCGTTCTGCGGCAGGCCGGTGCGCAGCGCCTCCGTGAGCGAACCCCAGAACGGATAGAGGCGCGCGTTCGCCATTTCCAGCAATCCGCCGACATATGAAGGCTTGTTGCGATCCAGGAAGAAATCGGCGTCGTCGGCGTTCGCGTAGAAGCCGCCCTCGCGCGAGAGCAGGTTGAGCGCGACGAGCGTATCGAGGAAATCCAGCGCGCCCCGCGGATGCAGTGCCAGCGCCTGCACGAGATCGTCGGCCGTTCGCGGGCCGGTCGCCAGTTGCGTGAACACGCCGAGTTCGACCGCCGAAAGCAGCGTCTTCGACGCCCAGAACGCCATCCCCATTTGCAGCAGCCGCTCGGGATTGGGCTGTGCGCCGCGTTGCGCGTCTTGCATGATGCGCCTCCTGTCGGGAACGAACTGCGTAACTCTAGGAGGCGATCGCGTTCGCTTCAAGGCGCATCTGTGGGGCGCCTCACTCAGACAAAAACTCGTTCGACGATATCGAACGAGTGCGCCGGCCGCGTCGTACGGAAAATGGCGCACGCCCGACCATAATGCCTTCACACCCTGCAACGTTCACAAGGAGAACGTCATGAAACGCTTCGAAGGCAAGACAGTTCTGATCACTGGCGGCAACAGCGGCATCGGTCTCGCGGCAGCGCAGGCGTTTGCTGCGGAAGGCGCGCGCGTCGTCATCACCGGCCGCGATGAAAGCGCGCTCGCGACGGCACGCGAGTCGCTCGGCGCGAACGCCATCGCGATCCGCAACGTGGCGGGCACGGTAAGCGCTGCGCGCGAACTGGCGCAAGCATTGACCGATGCGAACATCCGGCTCGATGCGATCTTCGTGAACGCGGGCGTCGCCACCTTCGGGCCGTTCACGGACATCGACGAAAAAGCGTGGGACGAAACCTTCGCGATCAACGTGAAAGGACCGTACTTCCAGATCCAGTCGCTCGTGCCCTTGCTGAACGAAGGCGCGTCGATCGTGCTGAACGGTTCGATCAACGCGCATATCGGCATGCCGATGTCATCGGTCTATGCGTCGAGCAAGGCGGCGCTCGTGTCGCTCGCAAAGACGCTGTCGGCGGAATTGCTGCCGCGCGGCGCGCGCGTGAACGTCGTGAGTCCCGGTCCGGTCTCGACGCCGCTCCACGACAAGCTCGGCCTCATCGATGAAGCCGCCGCGCAGCTTCAAAGCCAGATTCCGCTCGGCCGCTTCGGCAAGTCGAGCGAAGTGGCGGCGACGGTGCTGCATTTGGCGTCGCCGGAATCGGGTTTCATCGTCGGCACGGAGATCATCATCGACGGCGGCATGAGCCAGCTTTGAGCCGATGGCCGAGTTGCACCCTCAACGCATCTGGGGCTGCAACTCGCCCCAGTTGACGAGAATCTGCTGGATGCTGCGCGCGTAGGCGTCGCGATGTTTCGGCGATTCGGAGTGATACGCGCCGATCGCGCGCCATGTGTTGCCGTG
Source organism: Caballeronia sp. ATUFL_F1_KS39 (assembly GCF_023630985.1). Classification (NCBI taxonomy): domain Bacteria; kingdom Pseudomonadati; phylum Pseudomonadota; class Betaproteobacteria; order Burkholderiales; family Burkholderiaceae; genus Caballeronia; species Caballeronia sp. ATUFL_F1_KS39. The sequence continues at coordinate 361,664 of NZ_JALQDZ010000005.1, forward strand.
CTTCACCATCTTCTGCTTGAGCAGCCAGGCGGCGACGAAGACGTTGACGCACGGATCGGCGAGCGCGCGATGCGGAATGCCCTGACGCGCGAGATCGGGAAAATGGATCGAGTTGATCTGCAGTTGGCCGATATCGATCGAGCCGTTGGCGTTGCGGTTGAGCGCGGCGGCGTCGCCTTTCGATTCGCGCCAGGCGACCGCGCGCAGCACAAGCGGATTGACGCCCTGATAGGCGCCGGCCTGTTCGAAGCAATCGTCGGCGTGAGCGGCGCGCGGCGCGAGCGACGCGGCGAGCAGCGCGCAGGCGGCCAGCGCCGCGCAAATCGGACGGAACATGGAACGTGGCTCCTTCGATTACGGCGCGAGCGCGATGTCGATGCGGCGCTCGACGTCTTTCATATACGTGCGCGACTCGTCGGACACCACGAGACGCGGCTCGGGTCCGTTGCATTTGCAATCGGCGACGCGGCGCGTTTTCTTCGCTTTCTTGCTCGCGGATTTGGCAGGCGCATCGTCTTCCTCGCCGCTGGAAGGCGGAAGCATTGCGAGCGTCGGCAGCGGCGGATAGACCTTCTGCGCGGCAGGTCCGAGCGCCGCGAGCGTTTGCACGGACGCGGGCGCGCTCACGTCGAACGGACCGGCGGCGGCGTGCATCGAAAACAGCGCAGTCGCGAGGATGAGAAATGGGCGCATCGCGTCAGCCTCCCTGCGTCGGCTTGATGGACACGCTGTACGGCTGGCGCGCGCCGGCGGTCAGGTTTTCGAGACTGAGCTTGACCGCATGTCGCGCGGGAATGCCTTTCCAGATCGCCTGATTGAGATAGGGAAAGTCCTGCGCGAGCGCGGTGACGAGAATGGTCGTCGGCTGCTTTTGAGCGGCGGCGAGCGCGCCCGCTTTGGCGAGGATCGCCGTGAGTTGCGGGTCGCGGGCGCCGAGCGCGTCAGCGGGAATCTCGAAGCGGATGATCTCGGCGGAAGCCGCCGGTTTTTCGATCTGAGCCGTATTGGCGGCCGGCATCGGCGCGCAGCCGGTCACGGCGAGCGCGACGGCGATGGCAAAAAGTAACGCTGCCCACTTCACTGGCATCTCCTGATTGGGTCATGGCGATATGCGAGTTGTCGGCGCGCACGGGCGCGACTTGATAGCCGCGCGCAAACGTTTCGCCAAATAGGAAGACTTGACTCAGAATTTGCCGATTCGGGGAATCAGATCGCGCGGACGTCGGTAATAGATGCCGCGACCTTGCCGTTGTGACGCTTCGATCAGATGCGCCACCACGCGCCGATGCTCGGTTCGGCATCGAGGGCGCGGAGAAAATCCTCGGCGAAGGCGTCGGCGGTGAGTTGCCGCTCGGGCGTGCCGTCGGGGAAATCGTGCGGATTCTTCAGGCCGCGCGCGTGGCGGAGGACGGCAACCGTTTCGGTCAGGGCGGAGAGGGCGTCGAGCGTGTGCGAGTTCATACCGCGGATTACGGCAGGCGCGGCGAAGGCTTGAGCCTTTCCGTCATAAAACCTTCACGCCTTCGGCTTGCGATGCCCGGAAACGAGCGCGCCGGCGTCCTTCGCGAGCCCGAACAGATCGACGACGCCGACGAGCCCCACGAACCCGACGATCAGAAACGCGACGCTGAAATCCTCCGGTCCGATGGAATGGGCATCGTGGCCGTGGATCCATTCGCCGATGCGCAGCGCGATTGCGCCGGCCGCCACGCCGATGCCCATCGTCATCTGGAAGAGCGTGCTCGATAGCGCCGACGCGCCGCTCATCTGCGCTTTCGGCACGTCGGCGAAGGACAGCGTGTTGAGCGCCGTAAACTGCAGCGAACGCGACAGGCCGCTCGCGAACAGCACGGCGACGATCACGAACGTGGGCGTCGAGGGCGTCAGCAGGCTCATCGCGGCAAGCGAGAGCGCGGCGAGCACGCCGTTTACGATCAGCACCGGCCGGAAGCCGAACCGACGCATCACGGGCGTCGTGACGAGCTTCATCGAAAGATTGCCCGCGAACACCGCGAGCGTGAGCAGGCCCGAATCGAACGCGTTCATGCCGAAGCCGACCTGGAACATCAGCGGCAGCAGGAACGGCGCGGCGCTGATCGCGATCCGAAAGAGCGAGCCGCCGCCCATCGCCACGGCAAAGGTCTTCACCTTCAGCGCCGACAGATCCACGACCGGATGCGCCGCGCGCCGCAGATGCCGCCACGACGCGATGCCCGCGACGACGCCTACCGCCACCAGCGCGCCGACGAAGCGCCAGTCCACGTCGCTGCGTCCGATCAGTTCCATCGCGTAGAGCAGCGTCGTGCACGCGATGCCGCACAGCGCGAAGCCCGGCAAGTCGAAGCGCCGCGTCGCGTCCTCGCGTTCGTTGCCGATGTAGCGCAGCGTCAGCAGCAAGCCGATCAGCCCGAGGGGCACGTTGAGATAGAAGATCCAGCGCCACGAAGAATACGTCGTGATGAAGCCGCCGAGCGGCGGGCCGATCACCGGCGCGACGAGACCCGGCCACGTGATGATCGCGATGGCGCGCATCAGGCCCTCCTTGGGCGTCGCGCGCAAGACGGCCAGGCGCCCGACGGGCACCATCATCGCGCCGCCGATGCCCTGCAACACGCGCGCGGCGGCGAACGCGGGCAAGGTCGAGGTCGTCGCGCACAGCACGGACGCGGCCGTGAACACCGCGATCGCGCTCGCGAACACGGTGCGCAGGCCGAAGCGGTCGGCGGCCCAGCCGGAAATCGGGATGAACACGGCGAGCGTCAGCAGATACGCCGTGATGCCGAGGCTCATGTCGGCGGGATGCACGTTGAACGAGCGCGCCATCTGCGGCAAGGCGGTGGCGATGATCGTGCCGTCGAGGTTCTCCATGAAGAAGGTCGCCGCGACGAGCATGACGATGAGCGACGAGCCTTTTGTCTTGCGATCGCGTGCTAACGGCATCGGTTGCGTGCTCCTGCCTGACGGGTTGGAAGCTTGCCATTCTAGCCGCGAGAGCAGAGCTTTCGCGCCTATGGTAGGTTTTGCGATTGCCGGAAAATCAGCCAGGCAGCCTGTCCGACAAAGCGCCTACGGTCTCCCCACAGCGCGCAAACAACTCGTCAACAAGAGGAATGAGCAATGAAGTTTCGGAAACTCGGCGATTCGGGTATCGACGTCAGCCTGATCGGGCTCGGCACCATGACCTGGGGCGAGCAGAACACCGAAAGCGAAGCGCACGAGCAGATCGATTACGCGCTCGCCCAAGGCGTGAATCTCATCGACGCCGCCGAGATGTATCCGGTGCCGCCGCGCCCCGAGACGCAGGGCCGCACGGAGGAATACATCGGTACGTGGCTCGCGAAGCATCCGGCGAAGCGCGCCGATATCGTCCTCGCGACGAAAATCGCCGGGCCCGCGCGCCAGCCGCACAATCCGCGGCATATCCGCGGCGCGGGCAACCAGTTCGATCGCAAGAATCTGAACGAAGCCATCGACGGCAGCCTGAAGCGCCTGCAAACGGATTACGTCGATCTGTATCAGCTGCATTGGCCCGATCGCAGCACGATGACGTTCGGCCGATCCAGCTATCCCTATATCGACGATGAATACACGGTGCCGATCGAGGAAACGCTCGCGGCGCTCGCCGATCTCGTGAAGGCGGGCAAGATCCGTCATGTGGGCGTGTCGAACGAAACGCCGTGGGGTGTCGCGCAATTCCTGCGCGCGGCCGAAAAGGCGGGGCTGCCGAAAATCGTCAGCATTCAGAATCCGTACAGCCTCGTGAATCGCACTTACGAGCTCGGACTGTCGGAGTTCACGCACAAGGAAGGCGTCGGGCTGCTCGCGTATTCGCCGCTCGCGTTCGGCTGGCTGTCGGGCAAGTACGAGGGCGGGGCGCGTCCGGCGGGCGCGCGCATCACGCTGTTCGAGCGTTTCCAGCGCTACAGCAAGCCGCAGGCGATCGCCGCGATCACGTCGTACGTCGAACTGGCGAAACGCCACGGACTCACGCCGACGCAACTCGCGCTCGCGTTCGTCAACACGCGCCCGTTCACGACGAGCACGCTGATCGGCGCGACGTCGATGCCGCAGTTGAAGGAGAACATCGGTAGCGTGAACATCGAACTGTCGGACGAAATCCTGGCCGAAATCGACGCGCTGCACGAGCGTCAGCCGAATCCGGCGCCCTGATTTCCTTCGCCGGCTCAAGCATTTGGCGAAGAATTGCATGCCTTTGCCGCGAATGTGTCAGCATTGACGTTCGCGTGCCCGTCGTTTATCGCTCTGTAATACCGGCCTGACTTTTGGCCCGTACTCTGCCGTAACGCCGCCCGAATCCCGCACCCGAGGATTCGCGGCGCGCTCCCGTGTCATTCGCGGTGCGGTGCTTTTCGTAAGGCACTGCACTTGCTCGATGGTCCTGGTTGCCCGCTGCGGCGCCCCTCGCCACAGCGCGCTCTTCGCAAAGGAGTCGTCGCTCATGTCTCAAGCAACACCTCAGGCCAAAGATCTCGATCGCCTCACGATCGACACCATCCGCACGCTCTCGATGGACGCCGTGCAGAAGGCCAATTCCGGCCACCCCGGCACGCCGATGGCGCTCGCGCCGGTCGCATTCCATCTGTGGCAGAACCATCTTCGTTACGATCCCGACGCGCCGCTATGGCCGAATCGCGACCGCTTCGTGCTGTCGGTCGGGCATGCGTCGATGCTGCTGTACTCGCTGTTGCATCTGGCCGGCGTGAAGGAGTTCGACGGCGACGGCAAGCCGACCGGCAAGCCCGCCGTGTCGATCGACGATATCAAGCAGTTCCGCCAGCTCGACAGCAAGACGCCGGGCCATCCGGAATACCGCATGACGACCGGCGTCGAGACGACGACCGGACCGCTCGGCCAGGGCCTCGGCAACAGCGTGGGCATGGCGATGGCCGCGCGCTGGAAGGAGAGCCGCTTCAACAAGGGCGACGACAAGCTCTTCGATTACCGCGTCTACGCACTGTGCGGCGACGGCGACATGATGGAAGGCGTGTCGCACGAAGCGGCGTCGCTCGCGGGGCATCTGCGGCTGTCGAATCTCATCTGGATCTACGACAGCAACACCATCACCATCGAAGGCCATACGGAGCTCGCCTACAGCGACGACGTGGAAGCGCGCTTTCACGGCTACAACTGGCACACGCTGCACGTCGACGACGCCAACGACGCGGACGCGCTCGAAGCCGCCATCAACAAGGCGAAGTCGCACACCGACAAGCCGACGCTGATCGTCGTGAAAAGCATCATCGGCTGGGGCGCGCCGAACAAGCAGAACACCGCGAGCGCGCACGGCGAGGCGCTCGGGGAGGAAGAGGTCAAGCTCGCGAAGAAGTTCTACGGCTGGCCGGAGGACAAGCAGTTCTACGTGCCCGACGGCGTCATGCAGCACTTCGCCGACGGCATGGGCGCGCGCGGCAAGAAGCTGCACGCCGAGTGGAAGCAGCGCTTCGACGCCTACGAGAAGGCCAATCCGGAACTCGCGAAAGAAGCGTGGCAGATGCTCGAAGGCAAGCTTCCCGACAACTGGGACGCGGACATCCCGACCTTCGAGGCGGACGCCAAGGGCCTCGCGACGCGCGATTCGTCCGGCAAGGTGCTGAATGCGATTGCGCCGCGCGTGCCGTGGCTGATCGGCGGCGCGGCAGACCTGTCACCATCGACGAAGACGAATCTGAAGTTCGAAGGCGCGGGCAGCTTCGAGCACGACAGCTACGGCGGACGCAATCTGCACTTCGGCATTCGCGAGCACGGCATGGGCGCGGTCTGCAACGGCCTCGCGCTGTCGGGCTTGCGTCCGTACGGATCGACGTTCCTGATTTTCAGCGACTACATGAAGCCGCCGATCCGCCTGTCCGCGATCATGGAAGTGCCGGTGATCTACGTGTTCACGCACGATTCGATCGGCGTCGGCGAAGACGGTCCGACGCATCAGCCGATCGAGCAGCTCGCCTCGCTGCGCGGCGTGCCGGGCCTGTGCACGCTGCGTCCCGCCGACGCGAACGAAGTCGCAGAAGCGTGGCGCGTCGCGCTGACGCATCCGAAGGAGCCGTCGTGCATCGTGCTGACGCGCCAGCCGCTGCCGACGTTCGACCGCAAGAAATACGCGTCCGCCGAAGGCGTGAAGCGCGGCGCCTACGTGCTCGCCGATACCGAAGGCGGCAAGAAGCCCGAGGTGCTGCTGCTCGCGACGGGCAGCGAAGTGTCGCTTTGCGTCGAGGCGTACGAGAAGCTGACAAGCGAAGGCGTCGCGGCGCGCGTCGTGTCGATGCCGTCTTGGGACATCTTCGAGAAGCAGGATCTCGCGTACAAGGAATCGGTGCTGCCGCCGGACGTGCATGCGCGCGTGTGCGTCGAGCAGGCGGCGACGCTCGGCTGGGACCGCTACGTCGGCCGCCTCGGATCGCAGATCGTCATGCACACGTTCGGCGCATCCGCGCCATTGAAGGCGCTGAAGACGAAGTTCGGCTTCACGCCCGAAGCGGTCTACGACGCCGCGAAGAAGCAGATCGAACGCGTGAAATCCAACGGGAAGGAGTGACCATCATGCAGATCGGCATCGTGGGACTGGGGCGCATGGGCGGCAACATCGGGCGGCGGCTCATGCGCGGCGGACATACGTGCGTCGTGTACGACCACAATCCGGAGGCCACCGAAGCGCTCGCGAGCGAAGGCGCGACGGGCGCGAAGGATCTCGGCGATCTCGTCGCGAAACTGACCGCGCCGCGCGTCGTCTGGCTGATGCTGCCGGCGGGGAAAATCACCGAAGACACGCTCAACGATCTGAACAAGATCCTCGGCGCGGACGACGTGATCATCGACGGCGGCAACAGCTTCTACAAGGACGATATCCGCCGCGCCGCGCAGTTGCGCGAGCAGGGCATCCATTACGTCGATGTCGGCACGTCGGGCGGCGTGTGGGGCCTGACGCGCGGCTACTGCATGATGATCGGCGGCGACGAGCCGGTCGTGCGCCGCATCGATCCGATTCTCGCGACGCTCGCGCCGGGACGCGGCGACATTCCCGCGACGCCGGGCCGCGAAGGACGCGATGCGCGCGTCGAGAACGGCTACATGCACTGCGGGCCGGTCGGGTCGGGGCATTTCGTCAAGATGGTGCACAACGGCATCGAATACGGACTGATGCAGGCCTATGCCGAAGGCTTTCACGTGCTCGAGCGCAAGGACTCGACGGAACTGCCGGAGAACGAGCGTTACTCGCTCGATCTCGCCGATATCGCGGAAGTGTGGCGTCGCGGCAGCGTGGTGTCGTCGTGGCTGCTCGATCTGACCGCGGGCGCGCTCGCGGGCGACGGCTCGCTCGATCGCTATTCCACCGAAGTCGCGGACAGCGGCGAAGGACGATGGACGATCGAAGCGGCAATCGAGGAAGCGGTGCCGGCGCAAGTGCTGTCGGCGGCGCTGTACACGCGGTTCCGTTCGCGCGATGCCGAATCGTTCCCGGAACGCATGTTGTCCGCGATGCGCTTCGGCTTCGGCGGGCATCACGAGTTTCCGGTGAAGTAGCGCGCTTTCCTTTTCGGCGATGTCAAAACGGCGATCGGCTTTCGAAGTCCATCGCCGTTTTTCATTTCATCATGCGCCGCCTGAAAAGCCACGCGCACAGGAAGAACGGCACGACCGCATACGCGCAGAGCACGAGCGCATGCAGCGCGAAGCCGTCGAACGGGCGGCCGAGCATCGCCGGACGGATCAGCTCCACAGCGTGATACAGCGGCAAGACCTGCGTGACGTGTTGCGCGATCGCGGGCAGTTGCGCGATGGGAAAGAAGACGCCGGAGAGCAGGAGCATCGGCGTGAGCGCGAGCGTCTGATAGAACATGAAGAAGTCGTAGCTCGGCGCGAGCGCGGTGACGACCATCGCCGTGCTGGCGAACGCGAGTCCTGTCAGCACGATGACCGGCAACGCGATCAGCATCGACGGAAAGCTCGCATAGCCGAGCGCGCCCGCGACGATCATGATCGCCACGCCCGACAGCACCGACTTGCTCGCGGCCCAGACGATCTCGCCAAGCACGATATCGCCGAGCGTGAGCGGCGTGTGCATGATCGCTTCCCAGGTGCGCTGAACGTGCATGCGCGAGAAGCCCGAGTACATCGATTCGAAGCTCGCGGACATCATCACGCTCGACGCCGCCGTGCCCGCCGCGAGGAACGCGATATACGACACGCCGTCGACGTGCCCGACCATCAGGCCCAGACCGAGGCCGAGGCCGAAGAGGTAGATCATCGGATCGGCGAGATTGCCGATCATCGAGGCGATCGCGAGTTTCTTCCAGACGAGATAGTTGCGCCGCCACACGGACATCCAGTGCGTGGCGTTCGCGGGCAACGCGCTGGAAAGCGGCGTGAGGTTTTGTGCGCGCTTCGGCTCGCGCTGTTTGTCGATGCGGGATCGTTCGAGCGTATCCATTGGCTCAGTCCACCATCTCACGTCCGGTGAGACGCAGGAAAACATCTTCGAGATTCGCCGGACGATGCAGATAGCGCACGTCCGCGCGGCCCTTCACGCGCGCATGCACGGGCTGCGGATCGTCGACGTAGCAAAAGAGCGTCTCGCCGCTCACTTCCATGCGCGCGACGAGCGGCGCAAGCTCGGCGGCGAGCGCTTGCGGATCGGGTCCGTAGATTTCGATCACGTCCGAGCCGATCACCGATTCGATCAGCTCGCGCGGCCGTCCTTCGGCGATCTTGCGGCCCTCCTCGATCACGCACAGGCGATCGCAGAGACGCTCGGCTTCTTCCATGAAATGCGTCGTCAGCAGGATGGTCTTGCCGCGCGCAAGCAGCGAGCGCAGACGCTCCCAGATCAGATGCCGCGCTTGCGGATCGAGCCCGGTGGTCGGTTCGTCCATCACGAGCACATCGGGATCGTTGACGAGCGCGCGCGCGAGCGTGAGACGCCGCTTCATGCCGCCCGACAACTCGCCGACGCGCGCATCGGCCTTGCTCTCCAGCCGCGCGAACTCCAGGAGCGACGGTACGAGCGCATCCATGCGCGCGCCCGTCAGGCCGAAGTAGCGGCCGAACACCGTCAGATTTTCGCGGACAGTGAAATCGGGATCGAGATTGTCGAACTGCGGCACGACGCCCACGCGCTCGCGGGCGAATCGGGCGCGCGCGGGCACCGGCTCGCCGACGAGACGGATCGCGCCGCTATCGGGCGAAGTGATGCCGAGCAGCATCTTGAGCGTCGTCGTCTTGCCCGCGCCGTTCGGTCCGAGCAGTCCGAAGCATTCGCCGGGCCGCACATCGAACGACAGGCCGTCGACGACCGTGCGCTCGCCGTAGTGCTTCCTTACTTCGCTGAATTCGATGGCGGGTGCGCGGTTTCCATCGGCGTCGCGTGTAGCGCTTTGTTGCAAAGATTGATCAGTCATGCATCTGTGCGCAGGGAAAGCCGGATGAGGGAAACCCAGCGGGCTAGTGTAATCCATTGCACCAAGGCGGCGCTTGGCGTGCAACCGCATGCTGCGCGCGCGTGTCAAACCCGTGCGGGGCGCGTCGAACCGGTTCCGGCCGAAAGTGCCAGAGGCTTGTCCGTCGACGTTTTTGTGGTTCTGGCACGGTGCGAGCTAGCGTGTTCGCGCCGGTAAGCGTTTTCCAGCGTTGTCTCCCATGGGACGACGCACGATGATGAATCAACGCCGCGGGCAAGTCGCGCTCAACGGCACGTTGGCCAGGGAGGTCAAGATGGAGAGCTACCGAAAAATCCTGCTGTGCTACGACGGCTCCAGAGAAGGCCGCAAGGCACTGCGTCAGGGCGCCAATCTCGCGCTCGACCTGAATGCGGAGACGCATGTGCTCGCGGTGGTGGATATGCGCTCGAGCATCGCGCAGAGCGCCGGACTGCTAACCGACATGGCCTGCGGACGCTTCGAAGAGGCCGCGCGCGACATCCTGCAAGAGGGCGTCGAATGGCTGCGCGAGCGTGGCCTTCAGGCACAGGGACATTTCGCGTTCGGCCATCCGATCGACGAAATCGCGGCGCTCGCCGACAGCCTTCAGGTCGATCTCGTCGTCGTCGGGCATCGCTGCCGCAGCGGCCTCGCGCGCTGGTGGATGGGCGCGGGCAACACGCCGCTGCTGGATCGCGTGAAGTGCAGCATCCTGGTTGCCGTCTGTCAGGCCGGTGAATCGGCCGAAGCGGAAGACGAAGCGGCGTACGCGGCGAAGCCCGTCAAGGCCGAAGCCGGGGCGTGATGCGGTGCGAAGCGTGAACCGCGACGCTTGACGCGTCAACCGTTGAGATCGACCGCGACGAGCTTCCACGACACGAGCCCGTTGCGGTGGAAGATCGCGGAGTATCGCGCATCGCCGGCGCCGTGTTGATACGTGACGACGAACGTGTTCAGGCTTCGATAACCCGCCGTCGTCTGCGGTGGCTCTTTCGGCGGCTGCCGTGCGGTCGTGACGCCGGACGCGGGCCCATTCCCCGCATTCGCTGGTGCGCCGTCGCCAGCTTGCGGCGGACGCTCGCCCGGATCGCCGCGCGGCGGGATGCCGTTCAGAATCGCCGCGACGCCGTCCGGTGTGGCATACGAATCCACCAGCGGACCGACGAGCGCCGCGCCGATCATCGCACCGATGATCGCAAGCGGATTCCCGCTCTTTTGAATATCCACGCGACGCGTGAGCAGCGCCGCGATCTGGTCCTTGAGGCTCGCGCGCAACGCCGGAAAATCGACGTATTCGTTGACGGTTTGCGCATCGCGCGCATCGGCCGCGCGCTTCACGCGATCGAGTGCGATGTAAGGCGATGCGTAAACGAAACCGAGCGCCGCGACGATAACCAGGACGACGAGCGTAACGACAATAGAACGGGTAGTGCGGGACATGCTTGGGCCAAGCCTCTTGCAAAACGTGAATTACGGATTGACCGCGCGGGCGTCGGTTAAATCCCGTGAATTCACGTCGTGCGTGCGAAGGCGTTCCATTCAGGCGAGGATTCCGCCGGCCAGCCCGGCATTTTCCTCGGCGATGCAGCGGTCGATCATGCGCGAAACCTCGTCGATCTTGCCCACCAGAATCACGCGCGATTGCCCGCGATACACGCGCACTGGCGCGCGCTGCTCGGCCTCGGCGTGCACCGTGCTGTTGAGGGAAACGCGAGCGAAGGCCGGCTGACGGGACGGCAACGCGGGCATTTCGTTGAAGAGATCGGGCGTGGCTTCGGCGCGCGGCATGCCGCAGGCGATCAGCGTGCGCAGATGGCGCAGGCGGCCGAATTGACGGAAGGGCAGCAGACGGGCAAAACGTTCCATGATGACTCTCCAGACGATAGGACGCACCGCGGCGCACCGCGCGCGGTGGCCGTCATGCTTGTTGTGTTGTGAGACGCCTGAATCAGGTGTCGAAAGCGGTTGGTGAGGCTATCTTGCGATGTCAATGAGACATTTCGTGTCTCGGTGCGAAAGTAATGTGTTTCGACTTTCGTGCCTTGCCCGTTCGCGGGCCAACATCAGAACTCGCCGGAGCGGATCAGCCCGACGGCAATGCCTTCAAGCGCGAAATCGCCGCTGCCGGCGCGCACGAAGATGTTTTCATACTCGGGGTTTTCGGCGATCAGTTCGACGCCGTCCGCGCGCCGTTTCCAGCGCTTGACCGTGACGTCGTCGCCAAGACGCGCGACGACGATCTGTCCGTCTTTCGCTTCGTTGCGCTTTTGCACGGCGAGAAGATCGCCGTCGAGAATGCCTGCGTCGCGCATCGAGAGGCCGCGCACCTTCAACAGATAGTCCGGCTTGCTGGAGAAGAGCGCGGGGTCGCACGCATAGTGCTGCGAGATGTGCTCTTGCGCGAGGATAGGACTCCCCGCCGCGACCCGGCCGACGAGCGGCAGAGACAATTGCATGATGCTCTGATGCGGCAGCGTAAACTGATGCGGCAGCTCCTCGGACCGATCGATGCGAGATGCATCGCCGAGCAGCCGGATGCCGCGCGACGAACCCGCCGCCAGCTCGATGACGCCCTTGCGGGCCAGCGCCCTGAGGTGCTCCTCGGCGGAATTGGCCGAACTGAAGCCGAGCTCCGCCGCGATCTCGGCGCGCGTGGGCGGAAAGCCCGTGCGGTCGATCGCGCGCTGGATGAGTTCGAACACCTGCTGCTGCCGCGCGGTAAGTTTTGATGTTTTGGTCACTGGCTCGAGCCCCTGATGCACTGTATGAATGGACAGGTGACTGTATTTTTATACAGTATTTGGCGCTTTTCAAGCATTACTTTAAGTTCGCGGCCACGAAGCCTTCGCACCGTCGGATCGCGCCCGCCGGCGCTTGTTCCATCCAGGAATATCGTTCTTAGCAGTTTTGCGTATAAAAAAGTGAAGAACGATTATTTTCAATCATATAGAGGCCTCGTTAGACTGATTCCGTCAATTCGATAAGACGGAGAACGGGGAATGCAAAGCTTCAACACGGGATTGCGACGGCTTCTTGCTGCGGCGACGCTTGGCGCGGCGGGTTTGATCATGACGGCGCCGGCGCAGGCGGATACGTCGTTTCTGAACGTTTCCTACGACCCGACCCGCGAGCTGTATCAGGACTTCAATCAGGCTTTCGCGAAAAAGTGGAAGGCGGAGACGGGCGAGACCGTAACCTTCAAGCAGTCGCATGGCGGGTCGGGCGGCCAGGCGCGCGCGGTCATCGACGGACTGCAGGCGGACGTCGTTACGCTCGCGCTCGCTTATGACATCGACGCGCTCGCGGGCAAGGGACTCGTCGGCGCGGACTGGCAGAAGCGCCTGCCGGACAACGCATCGCCGTACACGTCGACGATCGTGTTTCTCGTGCGCAAGGGCAATCCGAAGCACATCAAGGACTGGGACGATCTGACGAAGCCGGGCGTGTCGATCGTCACGCCGAATCCGAAGACATCGGGCGGCGCGCGCTGGAACTACCTCGCGGCGTGGGCGTACGCGCAGCACAAGCCGGGCGGCAACGAGCAGACCGCCAAGGAGTTCGTGACGAAGCTCTACAAGAACGCCGGCGTGCTGGATTCCGGCGCGCGCGGCGCGACGACGAGCTTCGTGCAGCGCGGTCAGGGCGACGTGCTCATCGCGTGGGAAAACGAGGCGTTCCTGTCGCTGAAGGAATTCGGTCCGGACAAGTTCGAGATCGTCGTGCCGTCGGTGAGCATTCTGGCGGAGCCGCCGGTCGCGGTGGTCGACAAGGTCGTCGACAAACACGGCACGCGCAAGCTCGCCGAAGCGTATCTCAAGTATCTGTATAGCGACGAAGGGCAGCAGATCGCCGCGCGCAATTTCTATCGGCCGCGTTCGGACAAGGTGCCCGCCGATCTGACGAAGCAGTTTCCGAAGCTGAAGCTCTATACCATCGACGACACCTTCGGCGGCTGGACCAAGGCGCAGAAGACGCATTTCGCGGATGGCGGCGTGTTCGATTCGATCTATCAGCCGCAATAAGCGTCAACCGGCGACGCGGCGCGTTCAAGACGCCGCGCGCCCGAAGCAGCAACGCGCGCCCACCCCGCGCGCAAAAAGGATGATTCAAGGATGACGACTCTCACATTCAGGAAACCGAGCGCGCTACCCGGTTTCGGCCTGACACTCGGCATCACGGTGGCTTATCTGAGCCTCGTGGTGCTGATTCCGCTTGCCGCCACCTTCGCTAAGACGGCGACGCTCGACTGGGCGCAGTTCGTGCGCGCGGTGACGTCGCCGCGCGTGCTCGCATCGTATCGGCTGACGTTCGGCGCGGCGCTCGGCGGCGCGCTCATCAACGCGGTGTTCGGTTTTCTCGTCGCGTGGGTGCTCGTGCGCTACACGTTCCCGTTCAAGCGCATCGTCGATGCGATGGTCGATCTGCCGTTCGCGCTGCCGACGTCGGTCGCCGGCATTTCGCTCGCCGCGGTCTACGCGGGCAATGGCTGGATCGGGCAATATCTCGCGCCGCTCGGCATCAAGGTCGCGTTCACGCCGCTCGGCGTGCTCGTCGCGCTGACGTTCATCGGCCTGCCGTTCGTCGTGCGTACCGTGCAGCCCGTGCTCGAAGACTTCGAGCGCGAGCAGGAAGAAGCCGCCGCGTGCCTCGGCGCGACGCGCTGGCTCACGTTCCGGCGCGTCGTGCTGCCGTCGCTCTTTCCGGCGCTGCTGACGGGCTTCGCACTCGCGTTCGCGCGCGCCTTGGGCGAATACGGCTCGGTGATTTTCATCGCGGGCAACGTGCCGATGAAGTCGGAGATCACGTCGCTGCTCATCATCACGAAGCTCGAACAGTACGACTATGCCGGCGCGACCGCGCTCGCCGTCGTGATGCTGTGCGTGTCGTTCCTGATGCTTCTGTTGATCAACACGCTGCAATGGTGGCTGCAGCGCCGCACGAGCAAGACGGGCGCGGCGCCGGTCAACGTCTCCCTGGCAGCGGGAGAAACGGCATGAGCGAGGTGCTTCCATTGCAGACGACGACACAGCGCGACGCGCACGGCCTCAATCCCGTCACCGAGCCGCGCGCCGTGCGATGGCTCCTGACCGGTATCGCACTCGCGTTTCTCGCGTTCTTTCTCGTCGTGCCGCTCGTCGCGGTGTTCGTGCAGGCGTTCGCCAAGGGCATCGACTATTACTTCGAGTCGCTGAAGGATCCCGACGCGTGGTCCGCGATCAAGCTCACGCTGATCACCGCCGCGATCGCCGTGCCGCTGAATGTCGTCTTCGGACTGGCGGCGTCGTGGGCGATCGCGAAGTTCGAGTTTCGCGGCAAGGCGCTCCTGACGACGCTCATCGACTTGCCGTTCTCGGTGTCGCCGGTCATCTCGGGTCTCGTCTATGTGCTGATGTTCGGCGCGCAAGGATGGTTCGGCCCGTGGCTCGCCGCGCACGACGTGCAGATCATCTTCGCGGTGCCCGGCATCGTGCTCGCGACGATCTTCGTCACGTTTCCGTTCGTCGCGCGCGAACTCATTCCGCTGATGCAGGCGCAAGGCAACGACGAAGAGGAAGCGGCGCACGTGCTCGGCGCATCGGGATGGCAGATCTTCCGGCGCGTGACGCTGCCCAACGTGAAGTGGGGCCTGCTCTACGGCGTGATTCTCTGCAACGCGCGCGCGATGGGCGAGTTCGGCGCGGTGTCGGTGGTGTCCGGGCACATCCGCGGGCAGACGGACACGATGCCGCTGCACGTCGAAATTCTCTACAACGAATACAACTTCTCGGCTGCGTTCGCGGTGGCGTCGCTGCTGGCGCTGCTCGCGCTCGTGACGCTCGCGCTGAAACTTCTCGCGGAGCGCCGCATGACGCAAGCATTGACCGCCGCAAAAGCCACCGCACAGAATTGAGAGGCCGATAAACATCATGAGCATCATCGTTCGCAATCTGCAAAAACGCTTCGGCGATTTCACCGCGCTCGACAACGTGTCGCTCGACTTTCCGGCGGGCGAACTGGTCGCGCTGCTCGGGCCTTCGGGCTGCGGCAAGACCACGCTCTTGCGCGTGATCGCGGGCCTCGAATTCGCCGATGCGGGACAGGTCGTGCTGCACGGCGAAGACGTCGCGGCGGTCGGCGCGCGCGAGCGTCAGGTCGGCTTCGTGTTCCAGCATTACGCGCTGTTCCGGCACATGACCGTGTTCGAGAACGTCGCGTTCGGCTTGCGCGTGAAGCCGCGCCGCGAGCGTCCGAGCGAAGCGAAAATTCGCGAGAAAGTGCATGAGCTGCTGAAGCTCGTGCAACTCGACTGGCTCGCGGAGCGTTTTCCGTCGGAACTGTCAGGCGGACAGCGGCAGCGTATTGCGCTGGCGCGGGCGCTTGCCGTCGAGCCGAAAGTGCTGCTGCTCGACGAGCCGTTCGGCGCGCTCGACGCCAAAGTGCGCAAGGAACTGCGCAGCTGGCTGCGCCGGCTGCACGACGATCTGCATATCTCGACGCTCTTCGTCACGCACGACCAGGAAGAGGCGCTCGAAGTGGCGGATCGCATCGTCGTAATGAATCATGGCCGCGTGGAGCAGGTGGGCAGTCCGCAAGACGTGTACGATCATCCGCAGACGTCCTTCGTCTACGAGTTTCTCGGCGCCGCGAACCGGCTGCAGGGCGAAGTGAACGCGAACGGCTTCATCGCCGATGGCGCCGCGAGCCCGATCGCGGCTCAGGCGCATTTCAGCGGGCGGGCGCTCGCGTACGTGCGTCCGCATGATCTCGCGCTGTATCCCGCCGACGGCACGCATCGCGACGGCATCGTGGTGGGCGTGCGGCGCGTCGTGACGCTGGGCGGCTCGGTGCGCGTCGAGCTCGAAGGCAACGCGGGCGGCGTGATCGAGGCAGAACTGGATCGCGAGGCGTGGCGCGCGCTCAGGCTCGATATCGGCGATGGCGTGACCGCCGTTCCACGCGCGTTGCGAGTGTTTCCCGCGCAGTGACATCATAAAAATCAAAGAGGCTGACATGAACTTCCAGCAGTTGCGCTTCGTGCGCGAGGCCGTGCGTCAGAACATGAATCTGACGGAGGTCGCCAACGTCCTTTACACGTCGCAGTCGGGCGTGTCGAAGCAGATCAAGGATCTCGAGGACGAACTCGGCGTCGATATCTTCATCCGCCGCGGCAAGCGTCTGACGGGACTGACCGAGCCGGGCAAGGAAGTGCATCAGCTGATCGAGCGCATGCTGCTCGATGCCGAGAATCTGCGGCGCGTCGCGCGCCAGTTCGCGGATCAGGACAACGGCCATCTCGTCGTCGCGACGACGCACACGCAGGCGCGTTACGCGTTGCCGAAGGTCATCCGCCAGTTCACCGAGGTGTTTCCGAAGGTGCATCTCGCGCTGCGTCAGGGCAGCCCGCAGCAGATCGCGCAGATGATCATCAACGGCGAAGCGGATATCGGCATCTCGACCGAAGCGCTCGACCGTTATCCGGACATCGTCACGTTTGCCTGCTATTCGTGGCATCACACGGTCGTTGTGCCGAAGGATCATCCGCTCGTCGGGCGCGAGAACATCACGCTCGAGCAGATCGCCGAATATCCGATCGTCACGTACGACAACGATTTCACCGGGCGTTCGCACGTCGATCAGGCGTTCGCGAGCGCGGGCGCGATGCCCGATATCGTGCTGACCGCAATCGATGCCGACGTCATCAAGACGTATGTCGAACTGGGCATGGGTATCGGCATCGTCGCGGCGATGGCGTATGACGCGAAGCGCGACACCGAGCTCGTCGCGCTCGATACGCAGCATCTGTTCGAGGCGAGCACGACGCGTGTCGGCTTGCGAAAGGGCGCGTTCTTGCGCGCGTATGCGTATCGGCTGATCGAAATGTTCGCGCCGCAACTCGATGAAGCGCAGATCGCCGCGCAGCTTCGCGAAGCCGCTTAGAGTCGTGCCGGCTGTTTTACAATCGCCGGCATGAATACTTCCTCGCTTCCTCGTGTCGCCGTGCTTGCCACGGGCGGCACGATTGCCGGTCAGGCCGGCGATTCCTCCAAGACCGCGGGCTACAAGGCGGGCGTCGTCGGCGTCGACAAGCTGCTCGACGCCGTGCCCGCGCTCGGCTCGGTTGCGCGAATCCACGCGGAACAGATCGCGAGCATCGACAGCAAGGACATGAGCGCCGCGCTGTGGACGCAACTCGCGCGGCGTATCGATGAGCTGCTTGCGCAGGACGATATCGATGGCGTCGTCGTCACGCACGGCACCGATACGCTCGAAGAAACCGCGTATCTGCTGCATCTCACGGTGAAGAGCGCGAAGCCCGTCGTGCTGACGGCGGCGATGCGCCCATCGACCGCGCTTTCCGCCGATGGCCCGTTGAATTTGCTCAATGCGGTGACGGTCGCGGCGTCGAACGATGCGGCGGGCAAGGGCGTGCTCGTCGCTTTCAACAATCAGATTCACAGCGCGCGCGATGTCACCAAGACGAGCACTTATGCCGTCGATGCGTTTCGCTCGCCTGAGACCGGTGTGCTCGGGTTCGTGCAGGACGGACGCGTCGAGTTTCAGCGCACGGTCGTGCGGGCGCATACCGTCGCGAGCGAGTTCGCTGTCGCCGATCGATGGCCGATGGTCGAGATCGTCGCGAGCTACGCGGATGTGTCTCGTGTGACGGTCGATGCGCTTGTTGCTGCGGGCGTGAGGGGTATCGTCGTCGCGGGCACGGGCAACGGCTCGATGCATGCGGTGCTCACGCAGGCGCTCGCTGATGCGGTGAAGCAGGGCGTTGCCGTGGTGCGCGCTTCGCGCGTGGGTTCGGGACATGTGATGCGCAACGGCGCCGCTAACGATGATGCGCTCGGGACGGTCAGCGCGGGGACGCTGAATCCTTATAAGGCGCGGGTGCTGCTTATGCTTGCAGTGGCTTCGAATGTGCAGGACGTGCAGCGCGTTTTTGATGTTTATTGAGGTGTTTGGGGTGTTGGGCGGGCGGGCCGCCGGTTGGTCGGGCGGTCGGTCGTGGAATCCTGTATTCGTGTCGGTCTATTAGCGTTGCCCCTGTGCGGGGCGGCACCTACTTTCTTTGCTGCTGCAAAGAAAGTAGGCAAAGAAAGCAGCTTTTCAGGCCCGCGGTCACACGCAATTTGGGTAGTTCTCTCGTCACAGGCGGCACTCGCCTAAAGAGTGCCCTCATAGGCCCAACCGAGCTTGGATCGCGCACGGTCCGCCGCCCGAAAACGCTGAGGACACTGGTTCAGCACGAAACAGCTTCGGCACAGCGCTACGCGCTGCCGCCGGGTATGCAAGGGAAACCAAAGGGCGGCGATTGCAGTGAGATGGAGACGTTAGTAGAGAAGCACATGCATCCCCGCTTGACCGGTCGGCCGCGAAGCGGGCTGGAGCTATTTGGTGCTGAACCAGTTTATTGTGTGGTGCGATGTGGCAGACCGTGCGCGAGCCAAGCCCGATTAGGTGTTTGAGGGCACTCTTTAGGCAGCCCACGATGGACGAGAGGACTACCCAAATTGCGTGTGACCGCGGGCGTATCAGGAGCTGCTTTCTTTGCTTACTTTCTTTGCAGCAGCAAAGAAAGTGAGTGCCGCCCCGCACAGGGGCAACGCTAATAGACCGACACGATCACAGGATTGCCGAGAAGCGCAGGCAAACCAAGATCCACCTCAGCAGAAAGCAGAAACGCGAACCGAAGTCCGCGTTCTCGAGTAGAGCAGAGACAATCAGTTAACAGCAGGAATCCGCAACACTTGCCCCGGATAGATCTTATCCGGACTCTTCAACATCGGCTTATTCGCTTCGAAGATCACATCGTTCCTGGACCCATTGCCGTAATACTTCTCGGCGATCTTCCAAAGATTGTCCCCCGACACGACGGTGTAATACTGCGATTCAGGCTCGCTACTCGGCACGGTCAGCTTATCGTCGACCTTATCGACATGCTGCACATTGCCCGCGGCGACGAGAATCTTTTCCTTCGTGGCCTGATCCGGCGCCTGACCCGAAACGGTCACCGTATGCGAAGCGCCGTCATATTTCACATCGAGATTGTCCGCATTGAGACCCTGCGAACGAATGTACGTCGCGATGGCTTCGCCTGCCTTCTGATTTAGCGCGGCGACATCCACGGGTGCCGCAGCGGGCGCCGCCTGCGCGCTCGGCGTGGCTGCGCCGAAGAGTTTCTCGCCTGCTTCCTTGATAAAGCTGAGGATTCCCATTGTTCACTCCTTGGTTGACGGTGGTGTTACGGCCCGCGAAGTCTAGGCAGATTAGTCGCGATGACCACCGGATAGTTCTGAGTTTCAACAAAAGGATTTGTAGCACCGCCTATGCATCGGCGTGAGGACGCAGTTTGCAACAATCCGACGCGGACACCCGACGACAAACCGTCTGACCGACCAAGGCTTACCCGGCGCACCGCCGGGTGCCGCTTCTCGGACCCCACTTTGCCGCCCTCAGCCCAGAGCGGCATTTGTCCCGCGTGCCCATACGCGGGACGCCCCACGGTTCAGGTGACGCGAATCACGCAGCGGCTTTCGCCTGCTGCGGCTCGTCGGCCACCTGGAAGTTCGACATGATTTCGAGCGCACGCACGAGCGCCGAGTGATCCCACGCCTTGCCGCCGTTCGCCGCACATACGCTGAAAAGCTGCTGCGCACTCGCGGTGTGGGGCAGGGCGAGGCCCATCTTGCGCGCGCCGTCGAGCGCAAGATTTAGGTCCTTCTGATGCAGTTCGATACGGAAGCCCGGATTGAACGTGCGCTTCGTCATGCGCTCGCCGTGCACTTCGAGAATGCGCGACGACGCGAAGCCGCCCATCAGCGCTTTACGCACGCGCTCCGGGTCGGCGCCCGAGCGTGCCGCGAAGAGCAGCGCCTCGCCGACCGCCTCGATGTTCAGCGCGACGATGATCTGATTCGCGACCTTGCAAGTCTGACCCGCGCCGTTGTCGCCAATGAGCGAAATGTTCTTGCCCATCAGTTCGAACAGCGGCTTCGCGATATTGAACGACTTCTCCGGGCCGCCGACCATGATCGTGAGCGTCGCTTCGCGTGCGCCGACTTCGCCGCCGGACACCGGCGCGTCGAGATAGTCGCAGCCGAGCGCGTTGATCTTCTTCGCGAACTCCTGCGTTTCGAGCGGGGCGATCGAGCTCATGTCGATCACGAGCTTGCCCTTCGTCAGACCCTTCGCGACGCCGTCATCGGCGAACAGCACGGCGGCGACATCGGGCGTGTCGGGCACCATCGTGATGACGATTTCGCTCGCCTGTGCGACTTCGGTCGAGTCCGCGACGACCTGCGTCTGCGCGCGGATATCGTCCGGCACCGGAAACTTGCCGTTCACGACGAGCTTGTGGCCGCCCTTGATGAGATTGCGCGCCATGTGCGCGCCCATGATGCCGAGGCCGATGAAACCGATCGTTGCCATACTTCTAGCTCCTCCTATGTGTCTGGTTTAAGCGGTCGCGTGCTGCTTCACGCCGCCGATGTTCTGCAGCCAGCCGAGGCCCGCTTCCGTGCCGTTGAGCGGCTTGTACTCGCAGCCGATCCAGCCTTGATAGCCGATCTCGTCGAGCAGCCCGAACAGGAACGGGTAGTTGATCTCGCCCGTGCCGGGTTCGTTGCGGCCGGGGTTATCGGCGAGCTGGATATGCGCGATCTTCGGCAGGTTCTTCGTGATCGTCGCGGCGAGTTCGCCTTCCATCCGCTGCATGTGATAGATGTCGTACTGCAAGAACAGATTGTCCGAGCCGACGGCCTGGATCACGTCCAGTCCTTCCTTCGAGCGATTCAGCGCGAAGCCCGGAATGTCGTACGCGTTGCACGGCTCGACGAGCAAGCGGATGCCTTCCTTCTTGAGCGCTTCCGCTGCGAAGCGCAAGTTTTCGACGATGGTCGCGCGCGCCTGATCCGCCGATACGCCCGCCGTCGGAATCCCGACGAGACAGTTCAGTTGCGGCACGTTCAGCGCCTTCGCGTATTCGATCGCGCGCGGCACGCCGTCGCGGAATTCCGCGACACGATCCGGCAGACACGCGATGCCGCGCTCGCCCGCTTCCCAGTTGCCGGCAGGCAGGTTGTGCAGCACGATCTGCAGGTCGTTGTCCTTCAGGCGCGTCTGGATGTCGCTGATCGAGAAGGCATAGGGGAACAGGAACTCGACCGCTTTGAAACCCGCGTTCGCGGCCGCGGCGAAGCGGTCGAGAAACGGGACTTCGTTGAACAGCATGGTCAAATTCGCGGCAAATTTCGGCATTGTTCTTTCCTGATGGTCGGTCAGTGGATGCACGCCGCGCGTTCCTGCATGAACGCGCGGCGGCGATGCTTTAGTCGAGCGGCGTAACGGCGGTCGGTGCATCCGCCTTCGTTTCGGCGAGCTCTTCGAACTCGTTGATCGCGTCGATCTCGGTGCCCATCGCGATGTTGGTCACGCGTTCGAGAATCATCTCGACGACGACCGGCACCTGATGCTCCACCGCCAACGCTTGCGCCTGCTTCAGCGCGCCCGCGATGTCTTCCGGCTTGAACACGCGCAGCGCCTTGCAGCCGAGACCCTCGGCGACCGCGACGTGATCGACCCCATAGCCTTCGAGCTCAGGTGCGTTGATGTTGTCGAACGCGAGCTGCACGCAGTAGTCCATGTCGAAGCCGCGCTGCGCCTGACGGATCAGGCCGAGATACGAGTTGTTCACGACGACGTGCACGTACGGCAGCTTGAATTGCGCGCCGACGGCGAGCTCTTCGATCATGAACTGGAAATCGTAGTCGCCCGAGAGCGCGACGATCTTGCGTTGCGGGTCCGCGGCACGCACGCCGAGCGCGGCCGGGATCGTCCAGCCGAGCGGGCCGGCCTGGCCGCAGTTGATCCAGTTGCGCGCCTTGAACACGTGCAGGAACTGCGCGCCGGCGATCTGCGACAGACCGATCGTCGTGACGAAGCAGGTGTCGCGGTCGAACGCGAGGTTCATCTCTTCGTAGACGCGCTGCGGCTTCATCGGCACATTGTCGAAGTGCGTCTTGCGCTGCATCGTGCGCTTGCGCTGCTGGCAGTCCGCGACCCACGCGCCGCGGTCCTTCAGCTTGCCCGCGGCCTTCCATTCCTTCGCCACTTCGACGAACAGTTCGAGCGCCGCCTTCGCATCCGAGACGATGCCGAGATCCGGTCCAAACACGCGGCCGATCTGCGTCGGCTCGATATCCACGTGCACGAACTTACGGCCCTTGGTGTAAACCTCGACGCTGCCCGTGTGGCGATTCGCCCAGCGATTGCCGATGCCGAGCACGAAATCGGAGGCGAGCATCGTCGCGTTGCCGTAGCGGTGCGACGTCTGCAAGCCGACCATGCCGGCCATCAGCGGATGATCGTCGGGAATCGCGCCCCACGACATGAGCGTCGGAATGACCGGCACGCCGAGCGTTTCCGCGAACTGCACGAGCAGATCTTCCGCCGCCGCGTTCAGCACGCCGCCGCCCGAGACGATCAACGGCTTTTCGGCGTCGTTGAGCATCGTCAGCGCTTTTTCGATCTGCGCGCGCGTCGCTTTCGGCTTGTAGACCGGCAGCGGCTCGTACGTGTCGATGTCGAATTCGATTTCGGCGAGCTGCACGTCGATCGGCAAATCGACGAGCACCGGACCCGGACGGCCCGAGCGCATCAGATGGAAAGCCTGCTGGAACACGCGCGGCACGAGCGCCGGCTCGCGCACGGTGACAGCCCACTTCGTGACGGGCTTGGCGATCGATTCGATATCGACGGCCTGGAAATCTTCCTTGTACAAACGCGCGCGCGGCGCCTGGCCGGTGATCGCGAGAATCGGAATCGAATCGGCCTGGGCGGAGTAGAGGCCGGTGATCATGTCCGTGCCCGCCGGGCCCGACGTGCCGATGCACACGCCGATGTTGCCCGGCGCCGCGCGGGTATAACCTTCGGCCATGTGCGATGCGCCTTCGACGTGACGCGCCAGCACGTGGCTGATGCCGCCCGACTTTTTCATCGCGGAGTAAAACGGGTTGATGGCCGCGCCCGGCACACCGAACGCGGTATCGATTCCTTCCTTTTCCAGCACGAGGACGGCTGCGTCGACGGCTCTCATTTTGGGCATGGTTGTCTCCTTCCTGGGGTCTCTATCCGAAATCGCTGTCTGCATTCAAGCAGGGTTCCGTTGCACTTTAAGTCTGTGAAAAAGTTTTGATAAGATCAGCGTCAGTCGCTTTTTTCCAAACAAAAAGTATCGAATGCCCGAGTGATGAGGCATCGGCGGGAGACGCAGATGGACCGCTTCAAGCAGATAGAGACGTTCGTGCGCGTGGCCGAGGCGGGCAGTCTCGCGGCGGCGGCGCTGGAAGAGGGCGTGTCGCCCGTGATTCTGGGACGGCGCATCGACGCGCTCGAAAAGCGCCTCGGCGTGAAGCTGATGTATCGCTCGACGCGACGGCTCGTCGTGAGCGAAGAGGGCGCGGCGTTCCTCGACCGCTGCAAGAACCTGCTCGCGGACTGGGATCAGGCTGAGAACGAACTGGCGGCGGGACGGCGCGCGGTGGGCGGGCATCTGATCGTGTCGGCGCCGGCGGCCTTCGGGCGCATGCACGTCGCGCCGCACGCGCCGCCGTTCCTGCGCGACAAACCGGAATTGCAGATGTCGTTCAATCTGACCGATCGCGTCGTCGATCTGGTGCGCGAGGGCTATGACCTGTCGATTCGCATCGGCGGCGCGGTCGATCCGAATTTCGTCGCGGTGAAGCTGGCGAGCAACCGGCGCGTCGTCTGCGGCACGCCCGCGTACTTCAAGAAGCACGGCCGGCCGAAAACGCTCGAAGACCTGCCGAATCACAATTGCCTCGCGTTCAATCTGCAGGGCGGGCAGAACCGCGGCTGGTATTTCCGCCGCAATGGCAAGGTCGTGACCGTGCGCGTGACCGGCAACCTCGACTGCAACGACGGCGAATTGCTGCATCGCTGGGCTTCGGAAGGGCTCGGGCTCGGCTGGCGCTCGACGTGGGAAATTCAGCGGCAACTGGAATCGGGCGAACTCGAAACCGTGCTCGACGACTTCGAACTTCCCGATTACGACATCCTCGCGGTCTATCCGCAGCAGCGCTACGTGCCTGCGCGCGTGCGCTACTTTATTGATTATCTTAAGGAAATCTACGCGCAACCCGGATATTGGAGCCGTCGGCTGACGCTTCCCGGCGAACCGCAGCGCGAGCACGCGCGCGGCCGCTAACTGCTTGAAAAGGCGTTCGAATTTGCATTTGCGCGAGCGCGCACGAAAAGCTATAATCTTTGGCTTCTCACTTGCCGCACCGGTCCGACGCCCGGGTGGCTTTCATCCAAAAGTCAGCACAAGGAGTGAATATGCGTCATTACGAAATCGTCTTTATCGTGCACCCCGATCAAAGCGAGCAGGTGCCCGCGATGATCGAGCGCTACAAGAGCACGATCACGTCGCACGGTGGTCAGATCCACCGCATCGAGGACTGGGGCCGTCGCCAACTGGCCTACATGATCGAGAAACTCGCGAAGGCTCACTACGTCTGCATGAACATCGAATGCGATCAGGCTACGCTCGAAGAGCTGGAGCACGCATTCAAGTTCAACGACGCCGTTCTGCGTCACCTTATCGTCAAGATGAAGAAGGCTGAAACCAGCCCGTCGCCGATGATGAAGGAAGTGCAGCGCGAAGAAGCCAAGAAGGCGGCCAGCCAGCCGTCCGAAGCGCAGGCTTAAGGCGAATCTTTCGCCACAGCCACCAAGGTTTAAGTGAACCGGCTGCAACTGACAGCGAGCGTCGTGGAACGCGAACCGGTGCGGTACACGCCCGCCGGCATCCCGATCGCAAGCTGCACGTTGCAACACGCGGCAGAAGTCGTCGAGGCGGGCATCGCCCGGAAAGTCGAACTGACTCTGCAGGCGGTCGCGGCCGGCGAAGCGAGCGGCAAACTGGAAAGCTGTCCGATGGGCGTCGAAACACGCTTCACGGGCTTTCTGGCGAAGAGAAGCCGTAACGCGCGAACCTTGGTGTTTCACATCACAGAATTGCAGGACATTGGAAAGGACTAATCATGCCCCGCCCGACTGGTAAGAAATTCGACAAGCGTCGTCAGCAACAAAACCCGCTCTTCAAGCGCAAGAAGTTCTGCCGTTTCACGGCAGCCGGTGTCGAGTACATCGACTACAAGGACACGGAAACGCTGAAGGACTTCATCGGCGAAAACGGCAAGATCACGCCGGCTCGTCTGACTGGCACGAAGGCGCACTATCAGCGCCAGCTCGACACGGCAATCAAGCGCGCGCGTTTCCTCGCGCTCCTGCCGTACACCGACCTGCACAAGGCCTAAATCAGACGACGCACTAAGGAAAGCCAAAAATGCAAATCATTCTTTTGGAAAAGGTCGTCAACCTGGGCAACCTCGGCGATATCGTCAAGGTCAAGGACGGCTACGCACGTAACTTCCTGATCCCCGGCAAGAAGGCACGCCGCGCGACCAAGGACGCAATCGCCGAATTCGAAGTTCGCCGCGCGGACCTCGAAAAGGTCGCCGCTGAAAAGCTGGCAGCCGCACAAGCTCAGGGCGAAAAGCTGAACGGCTTCACGGTTCAGATCGCCCAGAAGGCTGGCGTCGACGGCCGTCTGTTCGGTTCGGTCACGAATGCGGACATCGCTGACGCGCTGAAGAAGCAAGGCTTCGCGGAAGTGGAAAAGGCGCAAGTGCGTCTGCCGCAAGGCCCGATCAAGATGGTCGGCGACCATCCGGTTCAAGTGGCGCTGCACACGGACGTCCTCGTCGACGTCAACGTGTCGGTGCTCGGCGAGCACGCGTAAGTTTCAGGCGAGGCCTCGCGTCTCGCAACGCACGAAAGAAAGGCAGGAACCGTCGAGGTTCCTGCCTTTTTTATTTGTCTGAGCGTTGTTCCTACGCGCTGAATTCATCGATAATTCCACCCCATGAACGCACCGTCCAAAGACCCGCAACTCGACGCGCTGAAGGTCCCGCCGCACTCGATCGAAGCCGAGCAATCCGTGATCGGCGGCCTGCTGCTGGACAACGCCGCATGGGACCGCATCGCCGATGTGATGCATCAGGGCGATTTCTATCGCTACGACCATCGCATCATTTATGAGCATATCGGCAAGCTGATTGCTTCGACGCGTCCGGCGGACGTCATCACCGTCTACGAAGCGCTCACGATGGCCGGCAAGGCCGAGGAAGTGGGCGGGCTCGCGTATCTGAACGCGCTCGCGCAGAACACGCCGAGCGCGGCGAATATCCGCCGTTACGCGGAGATCGTGCGCGATCGTGCGGTGCTGCGCCGTCTGGTTTCCGTCGCCGATGAAATCTCCGCCGATGCGTTCAATCCGCAAGGCAAGGAAGTCCGCCAGATTCTCGACGAAGCCGAAGCGCGCGTGTTCTCGATCGCCGAAGAGGGCGCGCGCGGCACGCAGGGTTTTCTGGAGATCGGACCGCTCTTGACGCAAGTCGTCGAGCGCATCGACACGCTCTATCACACAGCCAATCCAAGCGATGTGACCGGCACGCCGACAGGCTTCGTCGACCTCGACCGCATGACGTCGGGCATGCACGGCGGCGAGCTGATCATCGTGGCGGGCCGCCCGTCGATGGGTAAGACGGCCTTTTCGATGAATATCGGCGAATACGTGGCCGTGGAATACGGCTTGCCCGTCGCCGTGTTCTCGATGGAAATGCCCGGCACGCAGCTCACCATGCGTATGCTCGGCTCGGTCGGCCGGCTGGACCAGCATCGCATGCGCACCGGGCGTCTCACCGACGAAGACTGGCCGAAGCTCACGCACGCCGTCCAGAAAATGAGCGAGGCGCAACTTTTCATCGACGAAACCGGCGGCCTGAATCCGATGGAACTGCGCTCGCGCGCGCGGCGTTTGTCGCGGCAGTGCGGCAAGCTCGGCCTCATCATCGTCGATTACTTGCAGCTCATGTCCGGCTCGGGCGGCGGCGAAAACCGCGCGACCGAAATCTCCGAGATATCGCGTTCGCTGAAGAGCCTCGCGAAGGAACTCGACGTGCCGGTCATCGCGCTGTCGCAGCTGAATCGCGGTCTCGAGCAGCGTCCGAACAAGCGGCCGATCATGTCGGACCTGCGCGAATCGGGCGCTATCGAACAGGACGCGGACGTGATCCTCTTCATCTATCGTGACGAAGTCTACAATCCCGACAGCCCCGACAAGGGCACGGCGGAAATCATCATCGGCAAGCAGCGTAACGGTCCGATCGGGCCGGTTCGCCTGACCTTCCACGGCCAATACACGAAGTTCGACAACTTCGCGGGCGCACAAAACTTCTACGGCGGCGAATAGGCCAGTTACCGCAACCGCTGTCAAGTCCGGGGCAATAGCGGCCGCGCGTCAGATGCGCGCGGTGCGTCGGGTAGTGCACACAGGTACAATATGTCAGTTTGATGTCTGACTCAGATTGACCCATTTATCGGGATTTTCATGTTCGGTCGTTTCATGCCCACCGAGGGCAAATTTTTCGAGATTTTCAACGCGCATGCGAAGTGCATGGTCGACGCGAGCCGCGAGCTTGAACTGCTGATCGACAACCTCGACGAAGCCGAGGTTCACAAGCAGAACGTGCAGGCGAACGAGAAGCGCGCCGACAAGCTCACGCACGAAACCATCGACCTGTTGCACAAGACGTTCATCACGCCGCTCGACCGCGACGAAATCCACAAGCTCATCACGACGATGGACGACATCCTCGACCTGATGGAGGACGTGGCCACCGCTATTTCCCTGTACGACGTGCGTTTCGTGACGTCGGAGGCGAGCCAGCTCGCGCATATCTGCACGAGCACGGTCACGCGCGTGCAGCAGGCCGTCGAATTGCTGGCGGACATGAAGCGCGCGAGCGAAATCCTGAAGATCTGCGAGGAAATCGACCGGCTCGAGTCGGACGCGGACCGCGTGTTGCGCTCGGCGATGTCGAAGCTCTTCCGCGAGGAAGACGACGTCAAGACGCTCATCAAGCTGAAGGCGATCTACGAACTGCTCGAGACGATTACCGACAAGTGCGAAGACGTCGCGAACATCATCGAAGGCATCGTGCTGGAAAACGCCTGATCATGCCGCCCGAGCCCGCGGCGCATCACGCAACGCGGGCAACGACGACACAATCCCGCGCCGTCTTCGAGCGCCGGTAAAAACAACACCAACCGATGCATTCGATTCAACTCGCCATCTGGGCAGTCGCCTTGCTCGTCATAGTCGCACTCGCGTTCGACTTCATGAACGGCTTTCACGACGCCGCCAACTCCATCGCCACGGTCGTTTCGACCGGCGTATTGAAGCCGCAGCAGGCGGTCGCCTTCGCCGCGGCGTTCAACGTCATCGCGTATTTCATCTTTCACCTCAAGGTCGCCGCAACCGTCGGAAAGGGCACGATCGATCCCGAAATCGTCGATCATTACGTCATTTTCGGCGCGCTCGTCGGCGCGATAGGCTGGAACATCGTCACCTGGATCTACGGCATTCCATCGAGTTCGTCGCACGCACTGATCGGCGGCCTCGTCGGCGCGGCGCTCGCCAAATCCGGCTGGGGGTCGCTCAACTGGGACGGGCTGCTCAAGACCGTCGCATTCATCTTCATCTCGCCGCTGCTCGGCTTCGTGCTCGGCTCGTTCTTCATGCTACTCGTGTCGTGGCTGTATTTCCGCACGCCGCCTTCGAAGGTCGACCGGCGTTTCCGCCGCATGCAGCTCGTTTCGGCTGGCCTGTATTCGCTCGGCCATGGTGGCAACGATGCGCAAAAAACCATCGGCATCATCTGGATGTTGCTGATCGCGACCGGCTACGCCTCCGCAACAGCCGAAGCGCCGCCCGTCTGGGTAATCGGCCTGTGCTACCTGTCGATGGGTCTCGGCACGCTCTTCGGCGGCTGGCGCATCGTGCGGACCATGGGTCAGAAGATCACGAAGCTGAAGCCGGTCGGCGGATTCTGCGCGGAGACGGGCGGGGCGATCACGCTCTTCGTCGCGTCGTTCCTCGGCATTCCCGTTTCGACGACCCATACGATCACCGGCGCGATCGTCGGCGTCGGCGCGACGCAGAAATTCAGCGCCGTGCGTTGGGGCGTCGCGGGCAATATCGTGTGGGCGTGGATTCTGACCATTCCCGCGTCCGCCGCGCTCGCGGCGGCCGGCTGGTGGATCGGCCACCGCTTCCTTTGATTCGTTCCGCCTGCGGGCTCTCATCGGGCCCGCAGCGCGTCAGATGATCGGCGACGACACTCCGTCCATCGGAATGATTGCGCCCGACACGTAACTCGCGCGGCGGCTCGCCAGAAAGAGCGCAACGTCGGCGATTTCCTCCGGCTTCGCATAGCGTCCGAGCGGCACTTTCGCCTGACTGTCGGCGAGCACCTGATCGCGCGTCACGCCTTGCCGCTTCGCCTCCAGATCGAGCGCTTCCTCGACGCGTTCCGTGAGCGTCGCGCCCGGATTGATCGCGTTGATGCGGATGCCGAGCTTCGCGTAGTGATGCGCGAGCCCGACGGTGTTGAGCATCAGCGCCGCATTGGCCGCGCCGCCTGCGATGTGGATGTCCGTCGCGATCTTGCCGCCCATTCCCACGATGTTGACGATCGCGCCAGGCTCGGCTTTCGGATCGTTACGCAGGCGCTCCGCCATGCGCTTGAGAACGACCTGCTGCGGATAGACATAGGAGAAGTATTTGGCGTCCATCGCCGCTCTGTAGGCCGCGGCGTCGAGCGTGTCCGGATCGTAGCGGCGCGCGGCGCCGGCGCTGTTGATAAGAATGTCGATCGGCCCGAGCGCCGTGCTCGCTTCCTCGACGACATCCTCGGCGCTGTGGGCCTCGTGCAGGTCGGCGCGCGCGAGATGCACGTGATACCCGTCGCTCGCGAGTTGCTCCCGGGCGCGGGCCAGATTCGCAGCGTCGCGCGAAACAATCGCGACCTTCGCGCCTTCGCTCGCGAACGCTCTGGCGCATGCAAATCCGATCCCCTTGCTGCCGCCCGTAATCAGGACAACCTTGCCCGCGAGTCCCAGGTCCATGGTGTTGCGCTCCGTCGACGAATGATCGGAACACGATAGCAGAGACGCGCAGCGCGCGTCAGTTCGTGCCGGTGGCGAAGCGGGCGATGGGATCGTCGTTCTGTGCGGGGCGGGGTGCGGCGAGCGAGCCGGTGGAGGCGCGCATCACGCGCACGGGCGGCTCGGCGGAATCGTAGGGATCGGCAGCGGCTTGTGCGGAGCGCGCCTGCTGACGCGCGGCGGTCGATGTCGGGGGCGGCGGTTCGAAGGCGTCGGCGGCG
Source organism: Caballeronia sp. ATUFL_F1_KS39 (assembly GCF_023630985.1). Classification (NCBI taxonomy): domain Bacteria; kingdom Pseudomonadati; phylum Pseudomonadota; class Betaproteobacteria; order Burkholderiales; family Burkholderiaceae; genus Caballeronia; species Caballeronia sp. ATUFL_F1_KS39. The sequence goes on from NZ_JALQDZ010000005.1 coordinate 392,394, forward strand.
GCCTGAATCGGATCCGATGAAGCGTTGATCGTCGCGACGCCAGGCGTCGTAGCGCTAGCGGCGCGAGCCTGGCGTTGCGCCGCGTTGAGCGTCGAGGGCGGTGGCTCGAAAGCGTCGGCGGATGACGGAGCAGGCGCTTGCACGGGCGCAGGCGACGCGATGTAAGTCGGCGCATCGAACGGGGTAGGCGCGGTCTTCGGCGGCGCGACGCGGCGAATGCCGTCGAATCGTTTCGCCCAGTACGGGTTCGTCAGATAGTCGAGGCGCACCGTGCCGCCCGTCGATGGCGCATTCACGAAGCGCAGCTTGCCGACATAGATGCCCACGTGCGAATGCGGCCGTCCGGTCGTGTTGAAGAAGATCAGATCGCCCGGCGCGATCTCGTCGGGTTCGACCGATTCGCCGCGCGAACTCATGTCGGCGGTCGTACGCGGCAGATTCACGGACGCTGCGCGGTCGACGACATACCGCACGAGCCCGCTGCAATCGAAGCCCGCATCGGGCGTGTTGCCGCCCCAGCGATACGGCACGCCGACGAGCGACATCGCCTGAATGGAGATTTCCTCGCGCCCGACACTGTGATCGACGAACTTCGGAAAACCGGGCGGCGGACTATAAGTGCGGTTGGCGCTCGTGCTGGCCGCAGGCTTGCGTGCCGTCTGCTGCGGCGCGGATCCACACGCGGCGAGCATGACGGTAACAAGTAGCGGCAGGCAGATTCGACGCATTGCAAAAGGCGAGCGGCAACCCGCCAGGAAGGACAGTGTGCCGATACTAATCCGCCGCACGGCCGTGCGGCAAGATGTCTTGAGGATTTACATGAAGTCTGTGCCGTAAGTGTTGCAAGTGCGGAACGTTAGGACGAAAGGAAACGGCCCGGCAGGATCGCTCCGCCGGGCCGTTTCATCGCGTTGAAAGCCGCGCGCTTACAGAATGTCGGACGCGTAATCGGCGAGGCGCGAACGCTCGCCGCGCGCGAGGGTCACGTGACCGCTGTGCGTCCAGCCTTTGAAGCGATCGACGACATACGTGAGACCCGAACTGCCTTCGGTCAGGTACGGCGTGTCGATCTGCGCGATGTTGCCGAGGCACACGATCTTCGTGCCGGGGCCCGCGCGCGTGACGAGCGTTTTCATCTGCTTCGGCGTGAGATTCTGCGCCTCGTCGATGATCACGTACTTGTCGACGAACGTGCGTCCGCGCATGAAGTTCATGCTCTTCACCTTCAGACGCGAACGGATGAGCTCCTGCGTCGCGGCGCGGCCCCATTCGCCGGCGGCGTCATCGGTCTTCTGGAGGACTTCGAGGTTGTCGTCGAATGCGCCCATCCACGGCTGCATCTTCTCTTCCTCGGTGCCGGGCAGAAAGCCGATGTCCTCGCCGACCGGAACCGTCGCACGCGTCACGATGATCTCGTTGTAGCGCTTGTCGTCGAGCACTTGCGCAAGGCCCGCGGCGAGCGCCATCAGCGTCTTGCCGGTGCCGGCCTGACCCAGCAGCGTGACGAAATCGACTTCCGGGTTCATCAGCAGATTCAGCGCGAAGTTCTGCTCGCGGTTGCGCGCAGTGATGCCCCACACGTTGTTCTTGTGATGACCGTAGTCGCGCAGCGTCTGCAGGAGCGCGGTCTTGCCGTTGAGCTCGCGCACGACCGCATGGAACGACGGCTCGCCGTTCTGCGGCTCGAGATAGACGAACTCGTTGACGAGCATCGAAGGGCACAGCGGCCCGGTCACGCGGTAATACGTGGTGCCGGTCTTGGTGTCCTGCCAGCTCTCCATGCCCTTCGCGTGCTTGGTCCAGAAGTCCTGCGGCAGTGCGCGCACGCCGGAGTAGAGCAGATCCTTGTCTTCGAGAACCTGATCGTTGAAGTAGTCTTCGGCAGGCAGACCGAGCGCGTGCGCCTTGATGCGCATGTTGATGTCTTTCGACACCAGCACGACCTGGCGATCCGGCCGCTCCTTCTGCAGCGCGCGCACGACGCCGAGAATCTGGTTGTCCGCCTTGCCGACGGGCAGGCCTTCGACCGGCTCGATGTCCGTGAGCGTCGTCTGGAAGTAGAGGCGGCCGAGCGCGTCGCGATTGCCTTGCGCAGCGAGCGGAAGCCCTTCGGCCATCTTGCTGGCGTTGCCCGCGTGCGCGACGAGCGCATCGAGCGTCCGGCTCACCTGACGCGCGTTGCGCGCCACTTCCGACATGCCCTTCTTGTGGTTGTCGAGTTCTTCCAACGTCATCATCGGCAGATAGACGTCGTGTTCCTCGAAGCGGAAGAGCGAACTCGGGTCGTGCATCAGCACGTTGGTGTCGAGCACGAAGAGCTTGCGTAATTCGGCTTCGGCAGCCGTGCCCTTGCGACGTTTGTTCTGCGCGCGCGTATCGCGCGCCGTGGCCGAGACAGGTGCTTCGGTCGCGACGGGCGTTTCGGCGCGCTCCGTGCGCGCTTCGACTGCATCCGGCGTGGCGCGGGCGCCGGGCGTCGGCTGCAGGAGCGCGGCGGTCTGCTTCGATTTTCGGCCGCGCGTAGGGACGGTGCCCGGTGCGGGCGGCGGCACGACGGCTTCGACGTGCGGCTCGGCCGGAATCTGGGTCAGCACTTCGTTCGCGATCGAGCGCAGCGTGTGCGCGGCGTTCGTGGCGGGACGCTCGGCGGCGACGGTCTCGACCGCGCCATAGGCGTCGTCATCGCTCGCCGCGGCTTGTTTTTTCGACTGCTTCGAAGGCCGGGCTTTGGCCTTGTATTCTTCAGCCGGAAGGAGATGGCCGAGCTTGGCCGGGGCGGTAGGCAAAGGCATGATGTTCCCTCGAAAGGAATCGGGTCGTGTATCGTGCGCCGCCTGTCGCATCCTGCTCGTACGCCCTCGAAGCGATACGAATCCTGCAGTTTGCGCCCGGAGGCGCGCTTCGTTGTCGAAATCGCCGGTTCGCCTAAGTTTCGATCTGCTCCTTGGAGGTTGCGTGCAACACGCCGCGCCCGAGCCGATGAAGCGTGGCTTTCGTGCGACGCCAAATGAAAAAGCCGCCGTTCCGACTACCGGAACCAGCGGCTGACTTCAGCTTCAGAGCGCCTTTCCCTTGCCGGATCCACATAGCCCGGGTCCATGCCCACCGTACCCACAGGCACACGGCGGCTTGCACTGGAACGAAGGAAATGGGGAAGGCAGGCGCTCATTGCGAACCAATATAACGTGCCTCAAATCGCTTGTACAGCCTCGACGATCGCCTCTACGTGGCCCGGCACCTTGACACCGCGAAACTCGCGTCGCAGCACGCCGTTTGCGTCGACGAGGAAGGTCGAGCGCTCCACGCCGCGCACTTCCTTGCCATACATCTTCTTCATCTTGATGACATCGAAGAGCGTGCAGATCGCTTCGTCAGCGTCCGAAACCAGCGTGTAAGGCAGCTCGAGCTTCGCCTTGAAGTTGTCGTGCGATTTCACGCTGTCGCGCGAGATGCCGATCACTTCCGCGCCGGCCGCCTTGAACTGATCGTAGTGGTCGCGAAATTGCAGGCTTTCGGTGGTGCAGCCGGGCGTGTTGTCCTTCGGATAAAAGAAGAGCACGACCTTTCTGCCGCGCAAGGAGGACAGGGTGAACTCGCCACCCGTCGCGGGTGCGGTGAAGTCGGGAACGGGCTGGTCGACTGCAACTGACACGTAGGTTTCTCCGGTTGTTCTGGTTTATCGGTGAGAAAAGCGAGGCGGGGAAAAAGCGGCCACGCGCCGCTTCAGCCCGGCTGGACGATCAGTTCGCCCGCGCGGCCCGGAATCTCGCCCCACGTCACAGGGTACGTGGGCAGCGACGCGCGGTCCAGCGCCGCATGGTAATCGCCCATCGTGGCAAAGCTGTGTCCCTGCGCGCGCCAGCCGGCGAGCAGTTGCTCGAACACCGGCGCGAGCTTCTGGCCTTCGAGTTCGGCGTGCAGCGTGAACACCTGATCGTGCGGATTGTTCGCCGTATGACGCAGCACGTGCGCCGCGACATTGCTTTCGTCGACGCCGTCGACGCCGAGCACTTCGTCGAGCGTCGGCAGCGTGGTCGGCATCTGGATGTGATTCAGCGTGCGGCCGTCGAGCACGGGAATATACGGCGTGTGGCCGCGCCCGTCGGATGCGTAGCGCATGCCCCACGCGTCGATCTGCTCGAACGCGTAGCCGTTCATCTGCCAGCCGGCGGCGCCGTGCGTGACGGGCGGTCCGCCGAAAATCTCGATGAAGCGCGCGTGGCTCTGCTGCATCTGCGCGACGGTCCAGTCGCGATCACGCCCGCGCACGTTGTCCTGCCAGTAGACGTGATCCCACGTATGGATGCCGCATTCGAAGCCGGCCTCGTGGATCGCACGCATTTCCGACACCGCTTCGCGGCCGATATCCGGCCCCGGCAGCAGCACGCCGTACATGAGCGTCTTCAGGCCGTAATGCTCGACCACCGACGTGCGCGACACCTTCTTCAGAAAGCCGGGCCGGAAGACCCGCCGCAGCGCCCAGCCGGTATGATCCGGGCCGAGACTGAAGAGGAACGTCGCGCGGGCGCTGTACTTGTCGAGGAGCCGCCCGAGGTTCGGCACGCCTTCGCGCGTGCCGCGCAGCGTATCGACGTCGATTTTCAGAACGATGCGAGCCACGCGCGCGCCTTACGCCTGTTCCACCAGCTTGCGGGCCTCGCCCACGTGGCCGCGGTACGCTTCGAAGATCTTGCGCAGCGCGTCGTCCATCGACGCTTGCGGCGCCCAGCCGAGTTCCTGCATCGTGTTGTCGATCTTCGGCACGCGGTTCTGCACGTCCTGATAGCCGTTGCCGTAGTACGCGCCCGACGACGTCTCGACCAGTTGCACCTGCTTCGCGCTGTCCGAGTACTCGGGGAATTCGTTTGCGAGCGCGAGCATCTTGTTCGCGAGTTCGCGGACCGAGAAGTTGTTCGTCGGATTGCCGATGTTGTAGATCTTGCCCGACGCCACGCCGCCCTTGTTTTCGATGATCTTCATCAGCGCGCCGATGCCGTCGTCGATGTCGGTGAACGCGCGTTTTTGCGCGCCGCCGTCGACGAGACTGATGTTCTCGCCGCGCACGATATGCCCGAGGAACTGCGTCACGACGCGCGACGAACCTTCCTTCGGCGTGTAGATCGAGTCGAGGCCCGGGCCGATCCAGTTGAACGGACGGAAGAGGGTGAAGTTGAGACCCTCCATGCCGTAGCCCCAGATCACGCGGTCCATGAGTTGCTTGGAGCACGCGTAGATCCAGCGCGGCTTGTTGATCGGGCCGTAGGAAAGCACGGAGTTTTCCGGATCGAACTGCTCGTCGGTGCACATGCCGTACACCTCGGACGTCGACGGAAACACCAGATGCTTGCCGTACTTCACGGCCGAACGCACGATCGGCAGATTCGCCTCGAAGTCGAGCTCGAACACGCGCAGCGGCTGCTTCACGTACGTGGCGGGCGTGGCGATCGCGACGAGCGGCAGGATCACGTCGCACTTCTTCACGTGATACTCGACCCACTCCTTGTTGATCGTGATGTCGCCCTCGAAGAAATGCATCCGCTCGTGATTCGCGAGGTCGCCCAGGCGATCGGTTTGCATGTCCATCCCGAAGACTTCCCAGTCGGTGGTTTCGAGGATGCGCTTGGACAGGTGATGGCCGATGAAGCCATTGACACCCAGGATCAGAACTTTTTTCATGAATGACGAGAGGATTGAATGATTCGGCCGAATTCGGAAGGATCGACGGTGCGTTCTTCGCCCGACGGTTGCGCGTCGGCGTTCAGGGGCCGGTGACGCAATTCGTGGATGGCGATGACGCGGCCATCGCCGCAGACGCCAAACAGCGCATTATCCGCCACGGTCAGGCCCGGGGGCAAACCCCGCAGCTCACGGAGTCTTTCGGGTGAAACGCCCGGCGCGCCCGTTTCGGGCACGAGCCGCGCCCGCGCGACGATGAAACGATCGGCGCCGATATCCGTGAACGCGCCCGGATACGGCGGTGCGACCGCGCGAATCAGGTTGTAGACACGCTGCGCCGGCTGCGACCAGTCGATGCGGCCATCTTCCGGCTTGCGTCCGCCGTAATAGCTGCCCGCCGCGAGATCGTTCGGCAGATGCGGCGCTTCGCCGGCGAGCAAGGCGGGCAGCACGCGCCAGAGCGTCTGTTCGGCGGCAACGACGGTCTTGTCGAAGACTTGCGCTGCTGTGTCGTCGGGCAGGATGGGCACCGGCGTTTGCGCGAGGATCGCGCCTGCATCGGGTTTCGCGAGCATTTCATGCAGCGTCGCGCCGGCCTCGGTTTCGCCGTTGATGACGGCCCAGTTCGTCGGCACGCGGCCGCGATACTTGGGCAGAAGCGAGCCGTGCATGTTGTACGCGCCGCGCTTTGCGAGCGAAAGCAGCGAGACGGGCAGCATGTGCCGGTAGTAGAACGAGAACACGAAGTCCGGCGCGATTTTCTCCACCGCGCCGAAAAGCTCGGGCGACTTTGGATCGGCAGGCGTGATCGTGTCGATGCCGTGTTCCGCCGCGACCTGCGCGACGCTGCCGAACCAGATGTTCTCGCTTGCGCTGTCTTCGTGCGTGACGACGAGCGCAACATCGACGCCGCGCGCGAGCAGCACCTGCAGACAGCGCACGCCGACGTTGTGATACGCGAAGACGACTGCGCGCGGCTTCATCGGTCGTCTTCCTCGCGCGTGACGGCGACCACTTGCTGCACGGCGTCCTGCAACGGCTTGGCGGCGACCGATACGCCGTCGCGCTGTTCGAGAATCGTCTGCACGAGATAGCGCGGCCGCGCGCGCACCTGCTGATAGATGCGCCCGATGTACTCGCCGAGCAGCCCGAGCGCGAAGATGATGACGCCGAGCATGAAGAACGTGATGGCGAAGAGGGTGAACACACCCTGGACTTCCGCGCCGAACATGAAGCGGCGAATCAACAGCAGCAGGAACAGGCCCGCCGAGCCGACCGACAGAATCACGCCGATGAACGACAGCCATTGCAGCGGCACGACCGAAAAGCCGGTAACGAGATCGAAGTTCAGGCGGATGAGGCTATAGAGCGAATACTTCGACTCGCCCGCGAACCGCTCCTCGTGTGCGACATCGACTTCGATCGGGTTTTGCGCGAAGGTGTACGCGAGCGCCGGAATGAACGTGTTGATCTCGCCGCAGCGATTGATCGTATCAATGATATGGCGGCTGTACGCGCGCAGCATGCAGCCCTGGTCCGTCATCTTGATCTTCGTGATGCGCTCGCGCAGGCGGTTCATCGCGCGCGACGCCTTCTTGCGCCACAGGCTGTCCTGCCGCTGCTGGCGAATCGTGCCGACGTAATCGTAGCCCTCGCGCATCTTCGCGACGAGCTTGCCGATTTCCTCGGGCGGATTCTGCAGGTCGGCATCGAGCGTGACGACGATCTCGCCGCGCGACTGTTCGAAGCCCGCGAGGATCGCCATGTGCTGGCCGTAATTGCCGTTGAGCAGAATGACGCGCGTCGTGTCGGGCCGCACGTGGAACTGCTGCGCGAGCAGCGCGGCCGACTTGTCGCGGCTGCCGTCGTTGATGAAGATCACCTCGTACGACGTGCCGAGCGCATCGAGCGCCGGATAGAGGCGCTGGAAAAGCGCGGCGAGGCCGTCCGCTTCGTTGTACACCGGGATGATCACCGAAAGCTCGGGGGACGTCGCCGGAAAATCGAAATGACTCATGTTGCGCTGATTGTCCTTGATGGTCCGTGTTACCCGTTGTGTCCGAACTGCTCGCAGATTTCGTCGATGGACCGGACGACATGCGTCACGTCGTCGGCGGTCATGCCCGGGAAGAGCGGCAGCGTCACGTTCGACGCGCCGTAATGCTCCGAATGCGGGTACATGCCTTCCTTGTAGCCACGCGCGCGATACAGCGTGAACAAGTGCAGCGCCGGGTAATGCACGCCGCTTCCGACGTTGCGCTCCTTCAGTTGCGCCATGAATTCCGCGCGCGTGAGCTTGAGCCTCTCGAGCGGCAGCGCGATCTGGAACATGTGCCAGTTGTGGTCCGTGAAGTTCTCGACCGGCAGACCCATGCCGAGCTCGACCGCCGCGCCGCCTTTGAAGGCTTCGAAATAGAGGCGCGCCAGTTCGCGGCGCTGCTGCGTGAGGCTCTCGACGCGCCTCAACGAGCCGAGGCCGACGCGCGCCGCCACGTCCGTCAGGTTGTACTTGCCGCCGAGCACGTCGCAATCCATGCCGTCGAAGCCCGTGCGCGTAATGCCTTGCAGACGGTACTTGCGCGCGAGTTCCGCTTCGTCCTCGTTATTCATTACTAGCGCGCCGCCTTCGATCGACGTCACATTCTTGTTCGCGTGGAAGCTGAACGACACGATGTCGCCGATCGCGCCGATGCGCTGGCCTTTCCACGTCGAACCGAACGCCTGCGCGGCGTCTTCGATCACGCGCAGCTTGTGGGCGCGCGCGATCTCGTAGAGCTTGTCCATGTCGACGGGCAGGCCGGCCAGATAGACGGGCATCAGCGCCTTGGTGCGCGGCGTGATTGCGCGTTCGAGCAGATTCAGGTCGATGTTGCGCGTGACCGGATCGATATCGACGAACACCGGCGTCGCGCCGACTTCGAGGATCACGTTCGCGGTCGACACCCAGGTCATCGGCGTGGTGATGACTTCGTCGCCGGGGCCGACGCCCGCGATGCGCAAGCCGATTTCCATCGTGCAGGTGCCCGAGTTGAAGGCGCGCACCGGGCGGCCGCCCACGTACGCCGACAACTCCGCCTCGAACTGCTGATTCTGCGGGCCGGTCGTGATCCAGCCCGAGCGCAGCACGTCGACGACGCCCTGAATGGTTTCTTCGTCGATATCGGGCTTCACGAAGGGCAGGAACGGCCGCGTTGTTTGAGTCATGGACTATGCGTTTAAAAAATGAATTGATCCGGCGGACGCTTCGGTCCGGCAACTAGCCGCGCGCGAGCACCACGACGCCGACCAGAATGATGCCGATGCCGATGAGCCGCTGCATCGACAGCACTTCGCCGAACAGGTACCACGCGGCGAACGCGTTGACGACGTAGCCGAGCGAGAGCATCGGATAGGCGATCGACACGTCCACGCGCGACAGCCCGACGATCCACACGACGACGCTCAGCACATAACAGGCAAGCCCGCCGATGATCGGCCACTGCGTCGCGATCTTGATGCCGACCGGCAGAATGTTGGCGGGCGTCATGTCGAAATGGCCCACCGCGTTCACGCCGGCTTTGAGCAGGAGCTGGGCGCATGCGTTCAACGATACGCCGATGACGATGCAAATAAAGGAGATCGGGTTCATCGCGCGTTTTTCAAATGCGGAACAAGGATACTCGGTTCATCGCGAAATGCCGAACGATCGTGCAGCGCAGCATCGCGACCGGGAGGAAAACGCGCGCTCACGGCTGCGGTTTCTCCACGATCACGCGGCGCTCGTCGCGGGCGATCACCTGCATGGGCACGTGGCGTGCCATGAGCTCGTCGTAGCGTGCGGGCGGCATCAGCGCGAACGCGTAGCGCTCCGAATCCCACAGCCTGACCCATTCGTCGACGCTCGGCACCCATTTTTGCGGCTCGGTCTGGACGCCGAAGGTCAGCTCGTCGGCTTCGCCGACCATGATCATCGTGTGGCCGAGGTAGAAGGGCATCGTGTGGTCGAGCTTCGCGATCGAGTAAAACGGCGTGTCGGGCGGGAGCTTGGCCATCGCGGCCTTCACGGCCGGCACGAGCCGCACGCCGGAACTCTGCGTGCCGAAGACATCGTGACCGGAGCCCGCGATCGTGCCCAGCAGCAGCCAGGCCGCGCCTAGTCCCGTCGCGCCCGCGAGCACGCTGCGCCGGTTCAGCCATAACGCGAATATCGTCACGACGAAAGCGACGGCGAGGCCCGCGTACACCCAGATCTGGAACTCGCGATAAAGCGCGTTAGGCGTGTTGGCGCTGCCCGCGCGGCCGAGGAAAATCGCTCCGAAGGCCGCGGCGATCAGAAATACCGCATAGCCGATCAGATGCATGCGGTACTGCGATTTCGTCAGCGAGGGCAAATACAGCCCGATGACGAGCGCGAGCGCCGGCGCGATCGGCAGCACGTACGAAATGAGCTTCGAATGCGACGCGCTGAAGAACAGGAAAATGAACGCGGACCAGATCAGCAGCATCGTGACCGGCGCGAAGCCGTTGGGCTGGCGTGGCGTCTTCAAGCCGTGGCGCACACTCTGAAAGGCGATCGACAGCCACGGCAGAAAACCCACGATCAGAACCGGCACGAAGTAATAGAACGCGCCGGGGCGGTTCTGCTCGGGCGTCAGATAGCGCTTGAACTGCTGGACGATGAAGAAGAAGTCGAAGAACTCCGGGTTCTTCATCTGCACGAGCGCGAACCACGGGCCGGTCACGATCAGGAACACGATCAGCCCACTGCCGATATAGAGCCGCTTCCAGAGCGCCCAGTCGCGCGACACGAGTGAATACAGAACGAGCACGGCGCCCGGCAGGATCAGGCCGACGAGACCCTTCGACAGCACCGCGGCGCCCATGCCGGCCCAGCAGAGCCACATCCAGAGACGCACTTCGCGGGTCGGCAGTCCGGGGCGCTGGGCGAGCAGGAGCGCGCAGAGGGTCAGCTCCATCCAGAACGACAGGCCCATGTCGAGCGCGTTGAAGTGGCCCATCAGGTTCCAGTACGGGCACGTCGCGAGGATGACCGCGGCGGCGAAGCCCGTCATCGCGTTGAATACGCGCGTGCCGGTATAGCCGACGAGCAGCACGCCCAGAAAGCCCGTGAGCGCCGTATAAAGGCGCGCCTGCCATTCGCCGATGCCGAACCACGCAAAGGTGAGGGCATTCGCCCAAGTTTGCAGGGGCGGCTTTTCGAAATACTTGTAGCCGTTGTAGCGCGGCGTGATCCAGTCGCCGGTCACGAACATCTCGCGCGCCATTTCGGCGTAACGGCCTTCGTCGCTGGGCACGAGATGACGATACCCGAGCGGCGCGAACCAGATGATCGCGAGTGCGAGTACCAGAAGAATGAGCGAAAGACGCGTGAGCGGTAGCCGGGTAGGCGTATCGTTCATGAAGTCGACCTGTCCGATGCCGCGATGCGCGGCGCTAATGAAACGAATTGAGCGATGAATGCGCGCCGCGCGAGGATGCAACTCGTGCATGCTCAGGCACGCATTGTCGATGCGAGTTCGCACGTTCGAGCGCGCGCTGCGCACTTGTCCGACGTCGAAACGCCCGGCGTAACGACGATGCCGGGCGGGAGTGTAGCGCACGGCCGACCGGCATCCGTCAAAATTGACGACTGGCAAGCGACGGCTGCTGCCGATATCGGACGGGCGGCGGGAGTCTGCCAACGCTTCCTTAGCGCCGCCTTAGCGATCCCCTCAGGCTTCGATCAGCAGTGCGGCGGCCACGCGCCGGCCTTCGGACATCAGTATGTTGTAGGTGCGGCAGGCCGCGCCGAAATCCATCGTTTCGACGCCGATGCGGTGTTTCGCCAGTTGCGCGGTGAGGCGCGGATGCGGAAAGCGCAGCCGCGACCCGCTGCCGAAAATGACGACTTCCGGCGCGGCCTCGACGAGCGCATCGAAATCCTCGGGCTTGAGCGCATCGAACGACGACACCGGCCACGCCGCGACGGGCGTCTGCGGCATGACGATCACGCTGCCTTCGTGCCTTTCGAGATTGATCGCCACGAAACCGTCTCCGTAGCTCGTGATGGTATTGAGCGCGCTGGTGGAATCCTGGTGCAGTTTCAAAACAATGATCCGGCAAGGAAAAGGAGAGAGGCCCGGCGGGCGCGCGCAGCGCCGTTTGCGCCGGTTCCGGCGCATTCGATTGGTGCATTGCGGAACTGGGCCATAATCAGTAAATTATAACTTTTTGGCTGCCGGGCTCGCTCGTGCGTCACCCGTTGCGCTCGCGTGCCGCCACAAGCCGCCTTCGACACGCAATCCGGTCCGCATCGCCCATGCCTTACCTGGCGCGGCGTCTAAAATGCATCGTTCGGCGCTCGGGAAAAGCGGGCCGTCCGGGCGAGCCGCCATCGGCTTTCACCTCGGTATTTATTGCAACGCCCGTCCGCCGCGCGCGAGGCTGGCTGCCCCGAATTCCGAGCCGCACGCGACCGACATCACCAGAACCCGTCCGCATTCACATCAGACCCAGAGCGCCAGCCGTGAAACCGATTCTCAAATCCAACAAGCTGCAAAACGTCTGCTACGACATTCGCGGGCCCGTGCTCGAACACGCGAAGCGCCTCGAAGAAGAAGGCCATCGCATCATCAAGCTGAATATCGGCAATCTGGCGCCGTTCGGCTTCGAGGCGCCGGACGAGATCATTCAGGACATGATCCGCAATCTGCCGGGTTCGTCGGGCTATTCGGATTCGAAGGGCGTGTTCGCCGCGCGCAAGGCGATCATGCATTACACGCAGCAAAAGGGTGTGACGGGCGTCGAACTGGACGATATCTACATCGGCAATGGCGCGTCGGAACTGATCGTCATGGCGATGCAGGCGCTTCTCAACGACGGCGACGAAGTGCTCCTTCCGGCGCCGGACTATCCGCTGTGGACGGCCGCGGTGAGCCTGTCGTCGGGCACGCCGCGCCACTACATGTGCGACGAGAGCAACGGCTGGATGCCCGATCTCGACGACATCCGCGCGAAAATCACGCCGAACACGAAGGCGCTCGTCGTCATCAACCCGAACAACCCCACAGGCGCGCTGTACTCCGACGAACTGCTGCGCGATCTGATCGCGATCGCGCGCGAGCACGGCCTCATCATTTTCGCGGACGAGGTCTACGACAAGATCGTCTACGACGGCAAGACGCACACGTCGATGGCCGCGCTCTCCGAAGACGTCGTCACGGTCACGTTCAACAGCCTTTCGAAAAGTTACCGCTCGTGCGGGTATCGCGCGGGTTGGATGGCGATCTCCGGGCTGATCGAAGAGAACCGCCGCCGCGCGAAGGATTATCTCGAAGGCCTCGGCATTCTCGCGTCGATGCGCCTGTGCCCGAACGTACCCGGCCAGTATGCGATCCAGACGGCGCTCGGCGGCTATCAGAGCATCAACGACCTGATCGTCCCGAGCGGGCGCCTCTTCAAGCAGCGCGAACTCGCGTACGACATGCTCACGGCGATTCCGGGCGTCACGTGCGTGAAGCCGCAAGCCGCGCTCTACATGTTCCCGAAGCTCGATCCGAAGATGTATCCGATCCAGGACGACCAGCAGTTCATCACGGATCTGCTGCTCGAGGAGCGCGTGCTGCTCGTGCAAGGCACCGGCTTCAACTGGCCGACGCCGGATCACTTCCGCGTGGTTTTCCTGCCGAACGTCGACGATCTCGCGGATTCGATCAACCGCATCGCGCGCTTCCTCGACGGCTATCGCAAACGACATTCCGCTTAATCTCTCTTTTAAAGACTCGCGCTGCATGGAACCGATCAAAGTAGGACTCTTGGGCTTCGGCACGGTCGGCAGCGGCACCTTCACGGTGCTGCGCCGTAACCAGGAAGAAATCAAACGACGCGCGGGACGCGGCATCGAAATTTCGCGCGTCGCCGTGCGTACGCCGGCGAAGGCCGAAGCGGCGAAGCAGGAAGGCATCGCGGTGACGGACGACTTCAACGCTGTCGTCGACGATCCTTCCATCGCCATCGTGTGCGAAATGATCGGCGGCACGGGCTTCGCGCGCGAACTGGTGCTGCGCGCGATCGCGAACGGCAAGCATGTCGTGACGGCCAACAAGGCGCTGCTCGCGGTGCACGGCACGGAAATTTTCGAGGCCGCGCGCGCGAAGGGCGTGATGGTCGCGTTCGAGGCCGCGGTGGCGGGCGGCATTCCGATCATCAAGGCGCTGCGCGAAGGGCTGACGGCGAACCGCATCGAGTACATCGCGGGCATCATCAACGGCACGACGAACTACATTCTTTCGGAAATGCGTGACCGCGGGCTCGACTTCGCGACCGCATTGAAGGCCGCGCAGGAACTGGGTTACGCCGAAGCCGATCCGACTTTCGACATCGAAGGCGTCGATGCCGCGCACAAGGTCACGATCATGAGCGCAATCGCGTTCGGCGTGCCGGTGCAGTTCGATCGCGCGTATGTGGAAGGCATCAGCAAACTGGCCGCGATCGACATTCGCTACGCGGAAGATCTCGGCTATCGCATCAAGCTGCTCGGCATCGCGCGGCGCTCGGAGAAGGGCATCGAGCTGCGCACGCATCCGACGCTCGTTCCGGCCAAGCGCCTGCTCGCCAATGTGGAAGGCGCGATGAACGCGGTCGTCGTGCACGGCGACGCGGTCGGCACGACGCTCTACTACGGCAAGGGCGCGGGCGCGGAGCCGACGGCGTCCGCCGTGGTCGCCGATCTCGTCGACGTGACGCGCCTGCATACGGCCGATCCCGAGCATCGCGTGCCGCATCTGGCGTTCCAGCCGGACAGCCTGTCGAACACGCCAATCCTGCCGATCGACGAAGTGACGAGCGGCTACTACTTGCGCCTGCGCGTCGCGGACGTGACGGGCGTGCTCGCGAACATCACGCGCATTCTCGCGGACAAGGGCATCTCCATCGACGCGCTGCTGCAGAAGGAATCGGAAGAAGTCGACGGCGCGAACAAGGGCGAGACCGACATCATCCTCATCACGCACGAGACGCTCGAAAAGAACGTGAACGCGGCGATCGCGCAGATCGAGGCGCTGTCCACGGTCGTCTCCAAGGTGACGAAGCTGCGCATGGAAGCGCTCAACTAAAGGCAAGCACGATGAACTACATTTCGACGCGCGGCGCCGGCACCGACGAACGCCACACGTTCTCCGACATTCTGCTGGGCGGCCTCGCCAAAGACGGCGGCCTGTATCTGCCGGCGGAGTATCCGAAAGTCAGCGCCGACGAACTCGCGCGCTGGCGCACGCTGTCGTACGCGGATCTCGCATTCGAAGTGCTGTCGAAGTTCAGCGACGACATTCCTGCCGACGACCTGCGCTCGCTTACGCGCAAGACGTACACCGCGCAGGTGTACAGCAACGTGCGCCACGAAGAGAGCGCGGTTCAGATCACGCCTTTGAAGACGCTCGGCGAGGAAAACGGCACGACGCTGTCGCTGCTGGAACTCTCGAACGGCCCGACGCTCGCCTTCAAGGACATGGCGATGCAACTGCTCGGCAATCTGTTCGAGTACGCACTGGCCAAGCACGGCGATGAATTGAACATCCTCGGTGCGACCTCGGGCGACACCGGCAGCGCCGCCGAATACGCGATGCGCGGCAAGACCGGCGTGCGCGTGTTCATGCTCTCGCCGCACAAGAAGATGAGCGCGTTCCAGACCGCGCAGATGTTCTCGCTGCAGGATCCGAACATCTTCAATCTGGCGGTCGAAGGCAACTTCGATAATTGCCAGGACATCGTCAAGGCCGTGTCGAACGATCACGCGTACAAGGCGAAGCACAAGATCGGCACGGTCAATTCGATCAACTGGGCGCGCGTCGTCGCGCAGGTCGTGTACTACTTCAAAGGCTATTTCGCCGCGACGAAGAGCAACGACGAACGCGTGTCGTTCACGGTGCCCTCGGGCAATTTCGGCAATGTGTGCGCGGGGCACATCGCGCGCATGATGGGCCTGCCGATCGATCAACTCGTCGTCGCGACCAACGAAAACGACGTGCTCGACGAGTTCTTCAAGACCGGCGTGTATCGCGTGCGCGGCGCGGCGGAGACGTATCACACGACGAGCCCGAGCATGGATATCTCGAAGGCGTCGAACTTCGAGCGTTTCGTGTACGACCTGCTCGGACGCGATCCGGCGCGCGTGCTGCAACTGTTCCGCGACGTCGAAGAGAAGGGCGGCTTCGACCTCGCGGTGAGCGGCGATTTCGCGCGCGTGAAGGAATTCGGATTCGTGTCGGGCAAGAGTGGCCACGACGACCGCGTGAAGACGATCCGCGACGTATTCGAGCGCTATCACACGATGATCGACACGCACACCGCCGACGGCGTGAAGGTCGCGCGCGAAAATCTGAAGCCCGGCGTGCCGATGATCGTCCTCGAAACCGCGCAGCCGATCAAATTCGGCGAGACGATCCGCGAGGCGCTCAATCGCGAGCCCGAGCGGCCGGCTGCGTTCGTCGGACTTGAAAAACTGCCACAAAGGTTCGATATCGTTCCTGCCGATGCTGGCGTCGTGAAGGCGTTCATCGCCGAGCGCACGTAACAGGATCGTCATCGGGATGAACGGGGCGCGGCTGCACGGCCGCGCCCCGTTTTTCATGATGCGGCACGAAATCCGCCGCCCGAGCCAGCTTGGCAGAATCGCCGCTCGCGGGCAAAAGCCCGCCAAAAGCTGTTAAAATCTCAGGTTTTTCGTCGTACCCCATTCAAAAGGACGCGCCGTGCTGTCTACCGCCAATATCACCATGCAATTCGGGCCCAAGCCCCTCTTCGAGAACATCTCGGTCAAGTTCGGCGAAGGCAACCGCTATGGCTTGATCGGCGCCAACGGCTGCGGCAAGTCGACCTTCATGAAGATCCTGGGCGGCGATCTCGAGCCGTCATCGGGCAACGTCATGCTGGAGCCGAACGTGCGTCTCGGTAAATTGCGCCAGGACCAGTTCGCGTACGAAGACATGCGCGTACTCGACGTCGTCATGATGGGCCACACCGAAATGTGGGCCGCGATGACCGAGCGCGACGCGATCTACGCCAACCCCGACGCCACCGACGACGACTACATGCGCGCCGCCGACCTCGAAGCCAAGTTCGCCGAATACGACGGCTACACGGCCGAAGCGCGCGCGGGCGAACTGCTGCTCGGCATCGGCATCAACATCAACGATCACAATGGCCCGATGAGCAACGTCGCGCCGGGCTGGAAGCTGCGCGTGCTGCTCGCGCAGGCGCTGTTCTCGAAGCCCGACGTGCTGCTGCTCGACGAGCCGACCAACAACCTCGACATCAACTCGATCCGTTGGCTGGAAGACGTGCTGAACCAGTACAACTCGACGATGATCATCATCTCCCACGATCGGCACTTTCTGAACCAGGTCTGCACGCACATGGCGGACATGGACTACGGCACGTTGAAGGTCTGGCCGGGCAATTACGACGACTACATGCTGGCGTCGACGCAGGCGCGCGAGCGTCAGCAGGCCGCGAACCAGAAGGCGAAGGAGCGCGTGGCCGACCTGCAGGACTTCGTGCGCCGCTTCTCGGCGAACAAGTCGAAGGCGCGTCAGGCGACCAGCCGTCTGAAGATGATCGACAAGATCAAGATCGAGGAATTCAAGCCGTCGTCGCGTCAGAATCCGTTCATCCGCTTCGAGTACGAGAAGAAGCTGCACAACATCGCGGTGGTCGCGGAGGAAATCACGAAGAAGTACGACCGCACGATCTTCCAGAACTTTTCGCTCTCGGTGCAGCCGGGCGAGCGTATCGCGATCATCGGCGAGAACGGCGCGGGTAAGACCACGCTGCTCAAGTCGCTCAAGGGCGCGCTCGAACTCGATCACGGCACGGTGAAGTGGGCGGAAAACGCCAACGTCGGCTATATGCCGCAGGACACGTACGAAGAGTTTCCGAAGGACGAGACGCTGACCGAGTGGATCGACCAGTATCGCAAGGAGGGCGACGACGAGCAGATGATGCGCGGCACGCTCGGCCGTCTGCTCTTCAACGCGGACGATATCAAGAAGAACGTGAAGGTGCTGTCGGGCGGCGAAAAGGGCCGCATGATCTGGGGCAAGCTGATGCTCGGCCGCCACAACGTTCTGCTGATGGACGAGCCGACCAACCACATGGACATGGAGTCGATCGAGTCGCTGCAGATCGCGCTGGAGAAGTTCGAAGGCACGCTGATCTTCGTGTCGCACGACCGCGAGTTCGTGAGCGGGCTGGCGAATCGCATCATCGAAGTGAAGACGGATGGCACGCTGCGCGACTTCGGCGGGAATTACGAAGATTTTCTGGCGAGCCAGGGGATTCAGTAATCACCGGCTTCGCGCTCGCGCTGAAACAAGCGGCCCGCCTCGAAAGAGCGGGCCGTTTTTACATGCCGGTCAAAGCCTGTCGTTGCGAAACCGCATCGCCGTTCCTTCGCGCGTAATGCGCTCCCAGATCGCGCGTTTTTCGTCGTCGTTCAGAAACACCCAGTTGGACACTTCGCCGGCCGTGCGGCCGCAGCCTTTGCAGACGTCGTCGAAGAGCGTGGAGCACACGCCGATGCAGGGGCTATCAGGCAGATCGTGAAGATTCGAAGACATTGGGCTAGCTCGTGACCGCATCGGCGCCGAACAAAAAGGGGCGGCAACGCGGCATTCAAAATCGTAAAAAAACTCAACGCGCGATACTGTAGCCTATCCGCGCGATCCAGTGATGCCGCTGGTTGTAATCGAGGATGTCCTCGCCGTACCCGTTGAAGTAGCTCACGAACAGATAGCCGCCCCACGCGCTGCCGATCAGCTTCGCGAGCGGATAGGTCAACTGCGATTCCACGCTGCCGTACCAGTGCTTCGTGCCTTTGCGTAATGTCGTCGCGAGTTGCCAGCCGTCCGGGCTGCCGTATTTCACGAGGAAATCGACGTAGCCGCGATAATCCGCGATGTCCTCGTTGCCCGCCTTCGACAGGTAGTAATAGAACTTCGGCGAGAGCGTCAGGTGATTGCCGTTCAGATCGCCGAAATCCCATGTCGGGCGCACGAACGCGATGTTGATCGAGCGCGATTCGTCGCCGCTCTTGCCGTTCGATTCATGCCCGATGCCCGCCGCGACGCCCATGCGCGTGAAGAGCGCGCTTTTCCAGCCGGTGTCCTCCACGTAATAGAACAGTTGCGGCTGAAAGCTGATGTCGCGAAACGGCACCGATTCGGCCGAGAGATTCCATATGGCCGTCTGCGTGTAGCCGAAATAGAGGTTGTCGAGGAAGCCGCGCGAGCGGGGATCGTCAGGCAGATGCAGGCGATATTTGAAGCTGAACTGGAATTTCGCGAGATTGTCGCCGTTTTTGCCATCCGCGAAATAGATCGGCTCGAACGTCGAGAAGCGGCCCGAGAGCAACGTGTCCGTGCTGGACGCCGGTTGGACGGCGGTATTCGCCGCGGCCGTCGCGACGGCGAGTTGGCCGGGTGTCGTCGCTTGCGATTCGGCCTTCTCCGCGGCGGCGACCTCGGTCTGCGTATCGCTGCGATTGAGCGTCACGAGCATCGGCGAAGCATCGAAGCCGACCGGATCGATCTTCACCGCACCGCGCGCCGAATCGGGCCACGGCGCCGAAAAACGCACGCGGCGATACTGGCCGGGCGCAAGGCGCAGACGGTCCGGCACTGTCGGATCGCGCTCGAGCGTGAGCGGCGCCGGCGGCAAATCGCCATTGGTCAGATTCATGGTCAGTTGCTTCGGGACATCGACGGTCAGGGGTTTCGCGTCATCGTCGGTATAGAGGAGCGTCAGTTCGAGCGGTTGCGAGGCGGCGGCTTCGCGCGCGGGTTGCAGCACGGCGACGGTCGCGCGCGTAGCGCCGCTTGTGCAAAGGCCGGCAAGAAGAAGCGCGAACATGCGTGCGCGGCCGGCAGAGCGGCGGGAATTTTTCAGCGAAATCGATCGTGGGCCGTGGGCCATGTAGTTCGTGTCCTGTTGGGGCGGGGCGGGCATCAGGACAGTCTGACAGCGCGAGCCGCGCCGCGATCCCGACATTCCAGACGAAATGGCATCGAAACCGGTGCGTCAGGCCGAAAACACCGCCTGCCAGAGCATCGCGCCGTTCAGCGCGACGATCACGCCCGCGCACATCCACGCCAGCGCCAGCGGCACGCGCGCGACGCGCCAGCGGCCCATCAGCGCGGCATCGGAGGCGAAGCGCACGAGTGGAATCACGGCGAGCGGCAATTGCAGGCTCAAGACGACTTGCGTCGCGACGAGGAGCGCGTTCGAACCATGCTGGCCGAAACTTCCGACCGCGACGAGCGCCGGACCGATCGCGAGCCCGCGCGTCAGGAGCGCCCGCGCCCAGCGCGCCATCTTGAGGCGCAGGAAGCCTTCCATCACCGCCTGGCCGGCGAGCGTGCCCGTGACCGTCGCGTTCAGGCCGCACGCGAGCAGCGCGGCGGCGAACACGACGCCCGCCCAATGGGTGCCGACGAGCGGCGCAATGAGACGGTGGGCGTCGGCGAGATCGTTCACACCGGTGTGGCCGTTCGCGTGGAAGACGGCGGCCGCGACGATCAGTAACGACGCGTTGACGATGAACGCAAGCCCGAGCGAGCCGAACGTATCGATGTTCACGCCACGAAGCGCGCGCCCGATGGTCGCGTCGTCGCGCGCGCTCGCGTGCTCCTTGACGAGCGCGGAGTGCAGATAAAGGTTGTGCGGCATCACGGTCGCGCCGAGCACGCCGGCGGCGAGCCAGAGCATGCCGGCATCGCGGACGAGTTCGCGCGACGGCGCGAGCCCGCGCAGCGCATCGCCCCAGACCGGATGCGCCAGCGCGAGTTCGATGACGAAGCACAAACTCACGAGAAAGATGAGCGTCGATACCGCCCGCTGCAGGGAACGCTTGCCGCGGTTTTGCAGCGCGAGCATCGCGAAGGTTCCGACCGCCGAAACCAGCACGCCGGCCGTGAGCGAGAGGCCGAAGAGCATTTGCAGCGCAACCGCACTGCCGACGACTTCCGCGACGTCGCACGCGATGATCGCGATTTCGCACGCGATCCACAGAACGAGCGTCGTACGGCGGCTGTAGCGTTCGCGGCACAGTTGCGCGAGGTCGCGCCCGGTCACGACGCCCACGCGCGACGCGACCCATTGCAGCAGCATCCCCATCAGGCTCGCGAGCAGGACGACGAAAAGCAGCGAGTAACCGTAGCGCGCGCCGCTCGCGAGCGCCGTCGCCCAGTTGCCGGGATCCATGTAGCCGACAGCGACGAGCGCGCCCGCGCCGGCGAACGAATACCAGTGTCTGCGCGGGCGCGGCGCGCGCTCCCGATCTTCACGGGTCGCCACGGGCGACTGCGCGTCGGATTTCGCGGCTGACGGCCGGGCGAGCGCGGAGGGAGTGGTATTCATGCGGGAGGCGGCCTCGGATAGCGTTGCAACGGTGCGCGTTGCCGGTTCAGAAGACGCCGCTTTTCGCGGCGCACGTCGAATTGGCTCGCAACAACTGTTCCGCTGGCTATTCGTCAGGCTTGTCCCGTGTCGGCCGCGCTCGTGCGAGTCAACGAAACGACGAAGAAACGACTCGCAAAACGGCGGGCGCAAGGGGACGCAGGCGACCGACCACGAATAATGACATTGCATCGGGCTTACGCCTGCGTGTCACTTTGACGAGTGTGGGTTTATCACGTGCCGCGGCAGCGGATTAGGGGCTAAAATGCGCGCTCTTTCCGGCTGTCGGCGCGCGGCGCTAAGCCGGGCAGAGCCCCGCGCGGCAAGACCGTCGCCGCGTGGCGCAAGGGCGTGTACATTTTGCGCGACAAGCGGCGGATTATTTTTTGTCGCGTCCGCGTTTAATGGTAGTTTTCGGGGTTTTAGGGGAGTCGCGGGTCGCTCGGCGATGCGAAAATGCGCCGGGTCCGGGCGGCACGACGTCGTGACAAGTCGGAACAAGGGAGAATCGAAATGAACGAGAAACTGGCGAGCCGCACGGCCAAGCTGGCGGGCGCCCTGGCATGCGCCGCGATGCTGACTCCGCTCGCGGCCTTCGCGAAAGACACGCAGTTGAACGTGTACAACTGGTCGGACTATATCGCGAAGGACACGATTCCCAACTTCACCAAGCAGACCGGCATCAAGGTGAAGTACGACAACTACGACAGCGACGACACCCTGCAGGCCAAGCTCCTGACCGGCCGTTCCGGCTATGACATCGTCGTGCCGACCAGCAATTACGCCGGCAAGCAGATCGCCGCGAACATCTTCGCGCCGCTCGACAAGTCGAAGCTGCCGAACCTCAAATATCTCGATCCCGACCTGATGAAGCTCGTCGAGGGCGCGGATCCGGGCAATAAATACACGGTGCCCTGGGCGTACGGCACGACGGGCCTCGGCTACAACGTCGACAAGGCGAAGCAGATCCTCGGCGCGAACGCCGAACTGAACAACTGGGACATCCTTTTCAAGCCCGAGAACATCTCGAAGCTGAAGGCGTGCGGCGTCTCGGTGCTCGACGCGCCGGACCAGATGTTCGCGGCCGCGCTGCATTACATCGGCAAGGATCCGATGAGCACGAACCCGGCCGATTATCGCGAAGCGCTCGCGATGATGAAGAAAATCCGTCCGTACATCACGCAGTTCAACTCGTCGGGCTACATCAACGACATGGTCGGCGGCGATATCTGCTTCACCTACGGCTGGTCGGGCGACGTCGTGATCGCGAAGCATCGCGCCGTCGATGCGAAGAAGCCGTTCAAGATCGAGTACTACATTCCGAAGGGCGGCGCGCCCGTGTGGTTCGACGTGATGGCGATTCCGAAGGACGCCAAGAACAAGGACGCGGCGCACGAGTGGATCAACTACATCGAGACGCCGCAGGTTCACGCCGCGATCACCAACGCCGTGTACTACCCGAGCGCAAATCTCGAAGCGCGCAAGTACGTGGACAAGGACGTCGCGAACGATCCGGCCGTGTTTCCGCCGCAGGATGTCATCAAGACGCTGTTCCTGCTGAAGCCGCTGCCGCCGGAAATCCAGCGCCTGCAGACGCGGCTCTGGACGGAATTCAAGTCCGGCCGATGAATCCGATAAGCCGGTTATTCTTTTGAAACGACGAAGCCCCCGGACCTCCGGGGGCTTTGTTCGTGATCGCATCGCGTGGCGGGGCGAGTCACGAAAGACGCATGGAAGCAAGGAGTCGAACAGGCAATCATGAGTGAGCAGTCGAGCGCGTTGAAGGCAGCGCCTAATTCCGGCCGGCGCGAGCCGGGCAGTTTCCCATCCGTCTCGAGCACGGACGACAGCTTCGTGCAGATCGTCGATGTCGTGAAGAAGTTCGGCGAGACGACGGCCGTGCGGGGCGTCAACCTGTCGGTGAAGAAGGGCGAGCTGTTCGCGCTGCTGGGCAGCTCGGGCTGCGGCAAGTCGACTCTTTTGCGCATGCTCGCCGGACTCGAATCGGTGACCGAAGGGCAGATTCTGATCGACGGGGAAGACCTCGCGAAGATGCCGCCGTACAACCGGCCGGTCAACATGATGTTCCAGTCCTACGCGCTCTTTCCCCACATGAGCGTGGAATCGAACGTCGCGTTCGGGCTGAAGCAGGAAGGCGTAAAGGGCGGCGAGCTGAAGGACCGCGTCCACAACGCGCTCGAACTCGTGCAGATGGCGAAGTTCGCCAAGCGCAAGCCGCACCAGTTGTCGGGTGGTCAGCAGCAGCGCGTCGCGCTCGCGCGCAGCCTCGTCAAGCGACCTAAGCTGCTTCTGCTCGACGAGCCGATGTCCGCGCTCGACAAACAGATTCGCCAGCGCACGCAGATCGAGCTCGTCAATATTCTCGATACGGTGGGCGTCACCTGCATCATGGTGACGCACGATCAGGAAGAAGCGATGACGATGGCCAATCGCATCGCCGTGATGAGCGAAGGGCAGATCGTGCAGCTCGGCACGCCGCACGAAGTCTATGAGTATCCGAATAGCCGCTTCTCCGCGCAGTTCATCGGCTCGACCAATCTCTTCGACGGCAATGTCGTCGAGGACGAGCCGGATCACATCTTCGTCGAATCGCCGGACCTTCCGGTGCGGCTCTATGTGAGCCACGGCATCACCGGGCCGCTCGGCATGCCGGTGACGATATCCGTGCGTCCCGAACGCATCGCGCTCACGCGCAAGCCGCCCGAAGGCACCTACAACTGGGGCCGCGGCAAGGTGACGAACATCGCGTACATGGGCGGCTACACGCTCTATCACGTGACGCTCGATTCCGGCAAGGTCGTGGTCGCGAACCTGTCGAGCCTCGCGATCGGCGAGATCGATTCGCCCACGTTCGACGACGAAGTCTACGTGCGCTGGAGCGCGTCGGCGGGTGTGGTGCTGACCGCATGATGACGAACTGGCTCAAGCGCATCGGCGTTTCCGGACGCACGCTCGTCATCGGCGGTCCTTATCTGTGGCTCCTGCTGCTGTTCTTCGTGCCGTTCCTGCTCGTCGTGAAGATCAGCTTCGCCGACAGCCAGCTCGGCATTCCGCCGTACACGGATCTCGTGACGATGGAAGAGGGCGTGATGCATATCGCGCTCGACTTCGCGCACTACGCGTTCCTTGTCAAGGACAGCCTGTACTTCGCGACCTACATGAACTCGCTGCTGGTCGCGGCGGTATCGACGGTGCTGTGCCTCCTGATCGGCTATCCGATGGCGTATTACATCGCCCGTTCGAATCCGGCCACGCGCAACATCCTGATGATGGCCGTGATGCTGCCGTTCTGGACGTCGTTCCTCATTCGCGTGTACGCGTGGATCGGCATTCTGAAGAACAACGGCCTGCTCAATAACTTCCTGATTTCGATCGGCCTGCTGCATTCGCCGATCGAGCTGTATCACACGAACATCGCGGTATATATCGGCATGGTGTATTCGTATTTGCCGTTTCTCGTGATGCCGCTTTACGCGCATCTCGTGAAGATGGATCTGACTTTGCTCGAAGCGGCCTACGATCTCGGCGCGAAGCCGTGGAAGGCGTTCGTGCAGATCACGTTGCCGCTGTCGAAGAACGGCATCATCGCGGGCTGCCTGCTCGTGTTCATTCCGGCGGTGGGCGAGTACGTGATTCCCGAACTGCTCGGCGGCGCGGACACGCTGATGATCGGCCGCGTCATGTGGAACGAGTTCTTCAACAACGCCGACTGGCCGATGGCTTCCGCCGTCACTTGCGCGATGGTCCTCTTGCTGCTCGTGCCGATGGCGCTTTTCCAGCACTTCCAGGCGAAGCAACTGGAGGAAAAGCGATGATCAAGGTCAGCCGTCCGTTGCAAATCACCGCGCTCGGACTGGGGTTCGCGTTCCTCTATATACCGATCCTGAGTCTCATCGTCTATTCGTTCAACGATTCGCCGCTCGTCACCGTCTGGACCGAGCCGTCGCTCAAGTGGTATCGCGCGCTCGTCACCGACGACGAACTGATCAACGCGGCGTGGCTGTCGTTGCGCATCGCGTTTTTCACGGCGTGCGCGTCGGTCGTCATCGGCACGTGGGCGGGCTTCGTGCTCGCGCGCATGGGGCGCTTCAAGGGCTTCACGCTCTACGCGGGCATGATCAACGCGCCGCTCGTGATTCCCGAAGTCATTCAGGGCATTTCGCTGCTGCTCTTGTTCGTCGAAATGGCGAAGCTCATCGGATGGCCGGATCGCGGATTCTTCACGATCTGGATCGGACACGTCATGTTGTGCATCTCGTATGTGGCGATCATCGTGGAATCGCGGGTGCGGGAGCTGAATCCTTCGCTGGAGGAGGCCGCGCTCGATCTCGGCGCGACGCCGCTGCGCGTGTTCTTCTCGATCACGCTGCCGCTGATCTCGCAGGCGCTCGTCGCCGGTTGGCTGCTGTCGTTCACGCTTTCGATCGACGATCTCGTGCTGTCGGCGTTCCTGTCCGGTCCCGGTTCGACGACATTGCCGCTCGTCGTGTTCTCGCGCGTGCGTCTTGGCTTGAATCCGGAGATGAACGCGCTCGCGACTTTGTTCATCGCGCTCGTGACGGTCGGCGTGATCGCGGCGAACGTCTTCATGCTGCGCAGCGAACGGAGAAAGCTCGCAACGGTGATGTGACGTCAAGTGGCCGGACGCAAAAAGCGCGTCCGGCACGACGCTGTAAACGCCGAAGGGCCATCGCGATGTTCAGTCGCGATGGCCCTTCTTGCATCAAGACGCGCCGCTTACTTCGCTGCTGCGTCCTTCAGAACGACGCGCGTCGGACCGCCGATGCTATTCATGAGCAGGTCTCCGTTGGACAGGTACTGGATGATGGCGTAAGCGCCGTTGCCCAGATTGCTCTGCCCGAACGACACGCGATGCACGGTCTTGCCGGTGTTCCAGTCCATGCCGGTGATTTCCCAACCCGTCTTCGGATAGTAGCCGTTCACGAACACCATGTTCGACGCCGAACTCGTGCTCGGCACCATGCTGATGGAAACGACGTCGTCACGCGTCCAGACCGAGCGCCATGCGTGCTTCTTCGGATCCCATTCGAGACGCTCGGCACCCGAGGCCGGCTTGTTGACCGGACCGAGCGACAGCACGTCGACGAGCTTGTCCGGATGGCCCTTCTCGGCAACGTTGTTGACGACGAACGCGCCGTAGCCGTTCACGACCACCGACTGTTCGCTCTGAACGAACTTCGGCGGATGCTTGAGTCCGGCCGTGATGCCGATCTGACCGGCGATGCGCGGCGACTTCGTACCCGGAATCTGCTTCCAGCCCGCAGGCATCTGGTCGCGCCAGAACGCGACGAGGTGCATGCGGTTCGCGCCGTCCGTGATGACCACGAGCTTGTCCTGGTCGTCGCCGAAGCCCATGAGCGTGGGCGTGGAGCCGGTGCCGTCGCCGAACTTGACTGCGGGCGGCTGATCGCCGTGCTCGTATTCGGCCTTCCATGCGCCGTCTGCTTCGTCTTCCGAGAGCTTCGTGCCGGTCCAAACGACCTTATGCATCACGCGATTCGACGCAATGTAGATGCCGCCTTTCTGATCGATCGCGAACGAGTTGCTCACGAATTCGCCCGGCGCAAAGCGGATCGTCTGCGGCTGGCCTTCGAGCGAACGGTCGAACACGCTGATCGACACGTTCGATGCCACGACGAACTTGCCGTCGTACGTGACACCCGTGCCGACGAGATGCGCCTTGCCGACGATCGGTTTCATGTCGATCGTCTTAATGACCTTGATGCCGGCGGCCGGATTCTTTTCGTCCACGAGACCGAACATGCTGATGTTGCCGTCCGAATCGTTGTAGTAGACATGATTATCCTTGTCCACCACCGAGTACACGCCGTTGACGACGCGCGTCCAGTCGAGGCCGTAGGTCTTGAACACTGCGTCTTCGGCGTGCTTGATGTTCGTGTAGCGCTCGCCGAGCACCTTGTCGTGCAGCGCGGCCGGAATGACCTTGTTGCCGGGCGCCGGGGCGCGTGCGACTTCCTTGAAGCCGCCGTTCGACACGTCGATATACGTCACGCCTTCGCTGGACACGCCCCACATGTAGTTCGGCGACGTCGACGCGAGCGTCATGATGTTCACCGGACCGGCGACGACGCGCGGCGCCTTGCTGATATCGACGTTGAAGAAGCCGGGCTTGACCGCATACGGAAACGCATCGCTCTGCGACGAATCGAAGTGCGTGATCGAATATTTCTCGGCGGCGAGGAACGGGTTGCGCGGCGGCTGCTTCGCTTCCAGCGCGTGCGCGGTGCCCGCAGCGAACAGCAGCGCGGTTATCGTGCTGATAGAGGTTTTTTTCATGCGTTGCTCCTTCTTCGGGTTGAATTCATATCGCGATGCGGGCAGGCATCAGAACGCCAGCGTCGCGCTTGCCATGAAACTGTTGGTGCTCTTGAGCCGGTTCGTGCTCGCGATGCTCGGCACCCAGCGCAAGCTCGCCGAAACGGGATGTTTGCCGCCCACCTTGGTGTCGTAAGTGACGATGGGACCGAGCGAGAAGTCATGTCCGACGAAGCCGTCGAGCCGATCGGCGACTGGGCCGGAGTCCTTGCCGAGCTGCTGAACGGTGCCCATCACGAGGCCTACGCCGACGCCATTGGCGAATTTCTTCAGGCCCATTAGATCGAGCGTGAAGAGCGGGGCGTTTTGATAATCGGTGGCTTGATTGCGCGTGTAGAACTGCAGTCCCGCGACGGCGTCGAATTCCAGGCCGTACTGCGGAACGAGCTTCGTGTACGCCACTTGAGGCACGAAGGTCCAGTTGTTCAGGCTCGTGTTGGCGAGCGCGTTCGGGTCGTAACGGCCGGTCGGCGCCCAGACGTTGAAGCTGAGCGCGATGTGATCGGTGCGCGAGAAGTGGTATCCCGCGACGATCGGCGTGAAGTAGAGGTCAAACAAGTTCGCGGCGCTGTCGCTGCGCGCGCCGTTCAGGCGTCCGACGGACGCGCCTGCTTTCACGTCGGTCCAGACGTAGGGCAGCGTGATGGCGGACGCGAAACTCCATCCGCCCGTGCTGCCCCACGAGCGCATCAGGGTAGCGAGCGTGAAGTCGATCTTCGCGTCGACGCCGGCAGTCGCCGTGCCGGCGATCGGCACGGAGCGGTTCGCGCCGATCGAGCCGTCGAGATAGATGTTCTCGAAGTTCACGATGGTCATCGGCTCGGGCGGCACGATGCCCGCGCTCGGGCCGACGCTCATGCCCGCGACAGGCCGGCCGAGCGCGCTTTCGGTTGCATGAGCAACGGGAATGCAGGCCGATGAGGCCGCCAGCATCAGCGCCAGAACTGATCGGCGCGCGGTAAGTCCGCGACGCGTGCCGAATTCAGATAAAACGCATTGCATTATTCCCGTTTCTGGGATTCGATTTATTTTGCTCATTGTTTGAAAAATTGGTGCGTCCAAAAGCGCCGTAATAAATGGATCCGTCTATCTATCCGCTTTGTAAATATCGCGGTAGACATTAATTGAATTTAATCGCTATTCGTAGGTGTGCGTGTTCCCGCAACGATGGATCGTTGCTGCCTGTACTTGCCGGAGAGAGTTCTTGTTCGTGCCGAATCAGCTCCGCGAACTTTGAAACGGGCGCTAATGGCGATTGAAAAAGATTAAACAGTGCTCAGGTTTAGAAACAGATCTTCCGACTGCATTTGGTTGGCGACACTATCAGCGCGCACGTGCGCAGACAAGCTTTGCCGCCGGAATGACAAAGATATGCACAAAGATCAATTATTTTTTTCATTAATACGCTTTGAGAAAATCTCAGCGTGAAGTTTGCGCAAAACGAGTTCGGGGCGCACGATGCGCCCCGAGAAAAGACATGCAAACGCCTGCTTGCGAAAGCTTCAGTCGCCCGACGCTTCCCGCGCGAGCGCTAGATGCTTCGCGAAGGTCGTCGGGTCGGTATTGGTGCCGCACAGCAGCACGCCGACACGCTTGCCTTCCAGCCGCTCGCGCAACGGTCCGAGCAGGGCGGCGGTGGCGGCGGCGCATGCCGGCTCGACCGCCAGTTTGAGTTCACCGAACAACTGCAGCATGCCGTGACGCAGCTCGTTGTCTGACACGGTGACGATCTCGTCGATATGCCGCCGACATAGCTCGTAGCTGTACTGCTCGGTATGCGGCGCCATCAAAGAATCGGCGATGCCGTGCATCGCGCCCATCTTGACCGTGTGATTCGCCTCGAAGCTGCGTTTCATCGCATCCGAGCCTTCCGGTTCCACGCCGAAGACATGCAGCGACGGATTTGCGAGGCGCATCGCCGTCGATACGCCCGCGGCCAGGCCGCCGCCGCCGATCGGCAGGATCACGGCGTCGAGATCGGGCGCCTGCGACGTCCACTCGTAGCCGAGCGTCGCCGTGCCGAGCACCGTGCGATAGCCGTTGAACGGATGGATGAACACGCGTCCTTCTTCCGCTTCGACGCGCCGCACGACATCGAACGCCTCGGCGACGTTCTCCGCGAACACGACTTCCGCGCCGTAGCGCCGGCACAGCGCCACGCGCGCCGGGCTCGCGCTCTTGATGATGACGACCTTCGCGCCCACTTCCATGCGCTGCGCCGCGTACGCGACCGCCACCGCGTGATTGCCCGCCGATACGCACGTGACGCCCGCCGAACGCTCGCTGTCGGTGAGCGCGAGGATATTCGAAAACGCGCCGCGCGCCTTGAACGTGCCGCTTGCCTGCAAGAGTTCGAACTTGAACGTGACCGGCGTGCCTTCGAGCGTCGGAAAGTCGTGGCGCTCGAAGGTCGGGGTGCGCGTCACCCACGGCGTGAGCGCCATATGCTGCTCGGCGATTTCGTCGAGCGTCGGAATCGGTGTGCCGTCGATCGTATTGTCGGAATGCTGCATGGCAGTGGACATGACGTGTTGTCGATCTGGAGAGGTCAACGGGGCTGTGCTTCGACGGACATGCTGTGGATGAACTTGCCCAGGAACGCCTCGCACTGGACGAGCTGTTCGAGCGACACATACTCGTTCGCCTTGTGCGCCTGTTCGATGTTGCCCGGCCCGCAGACGATGCTCGGCACGCCCGCGTTCGCGAACAAGCCCGCTTCGGTGCCGTAGGCGACCTTGTGCTTGTCCTGATTTTGCGTGAGCGCGCGCACGAGTTGCGTGATCGCGGCCTGCTCGGTGGCGTCGAGGCCGGGCGCGGACGCGAGCTTCGTGAATTCGATCGCCGCGTTGCCGTGTTCCTTCAGCATCTTCGGCAGCAGCGTGTCATGCGCGTACGACTGGATGCGTTTGAAGATCTTATCGGGATCGATCGTCGGCAAATTGCGGAATTCGAACTCGAAGTTGCATTCGGCGGGCACGGTGTTGATCGCGTTGCCGCCTTTTATCGTGCTCGTCTGACCGGTGGTGAAGGGCACGTCGTAGAGTTCGTCGAACGGACCTTGCGCGCGAAACTCGTCGACGAGATCGCGGATGTGGCAGATGAGCCGCGCTGCGTACTCGATCGCGTTCAGGCCCTTCGGCGTCAGCGACGAATGCGCCGCGAAGCCGCGCACGCAGCAGTGATAGGTGTTGATGCCTTTGTGCGCGATGATCGGGCGCATCGATGTCGGTTCGCCGACGATGCAGCCATCGGGTTTGAGGCCGCGCTTTTTCAGGTCGGCGATCATCAGCGGCGCGCCGGCGCAGCCGACTTCTTCGTCGTAGGAAAGCGCGAAGTGGATGGGTTTCGCGAGCTTGGTCGCCTGCATCTTCGGCAGCATGGCGAGCGCGGCGCCGATGAAGCCTTTCATGTCACACGAGCCGCGGCCGTAGAGCAGGCCGTCGCGCACTTCGGGCTTGAACGGATCGCTCTGCCAGTCCTGACCGTCGACCGGAACGACATCGGTGTGACCCGACAGCACGATGCCGCCGTCGGTTTGGCCGTCGTGCGCCGGGACCGTGGCGAAGAGATTCGCCCACTGGCCGCGCGGATCGTTGGTGATGGTCGCTTCGATGCCCGCTTTTCGCAGTTCGTCGCGTACCGTTTCGATCAGGCCGAGATTCGGATTGCGGCTTACGGTATCGATGGATACGAGCCGTTCGATCCACGGCAGGGAAATGGGCGTTTCGGTTCTGGATTGAGCTTCGAGATTCGCCGTGTCAGCGATCTGTGACATATTTTTGCTCCTGCGGGTAGGGTTTGATCATAGCCCAAAAGAATGATGCTGGCCGTAGGGGGCTTTTTGGTTTTTGAGTTTTGGGGCTTTTGAGCTTTGGCGCTTTGGGGTTGTCGCTGGATCCCGTTTTCTTAGTGGTCTATTAGCACTGCCCCTGTGCGGGGCGGCAGTCACTTTCTTTGCTGCTGCAAAGAAAGCAACTGTATTGAGCGTCAAGGGTTGAGTTGGTAAGGATCATGGTTTTGGGGGATTCCAAGTTGTGCCGTCGCGCATCA
>NZ_JALQDZ010000006.1:0-63558 GCF_023630985.1 Caballeronia sp. ATUFL_F1_KS39
GCTACCGCTTCGAGCGAACGGGAGAGATCAGCTTCCGGACGCCAGATTCAATATACAAGTAACCAAAGAAAGCAGCTTCCGATACGCCCGCGGTCACACGCAATTTGGGTAGTCCTCTCGTCCATCGTGGGCTGCCTAAAGAGTGCCCTCATAGGCCCCATCGGGCTTGGCTCGCGCACGGTCCGCCACATCGCACCACACAACAAACTGGTTCAGCACCAAACAGCTCCAGCCCGCTTCGCGGCCGACCGGTCAAGCGGGTCTGCGTGTGCTTTGCTACTAAATTCTCTCTCGCACCGCACATGCAAACCTATGGTTTCCCTTGCAGACCCGGCGGCAGCGCGTAGCGCTGTGCCGAAGCTCTTTCGTGCTGAACCAACGTTCTGAACACCTTCGGGCGGCAGACCGTGCGCGAGCCAAGCCCGATTAGGTATTTGAGGGCACTCTTTAGGCGAGTGCCGCCTGGGACGAGAGAACTACCCAAATTGCGTGTGACCGCGGGCCTGAAAAGCTGCTTTCTTTGCTTACTTTCTTTGCAGCAGCAAAGAAAGTGAGTGCCGCCCCGCACAGGGGCAACGTTAATAGACCGACACGAAACCGGGATCCGGCGACTACAGTAAGCAAAGTGAGCCCCACCCCGCACAGGAGGCAACGCTGACAGACCGAAAGCAAATCGGAATCCGGCGAAAACAAAAAAGTCACCGAACAACAGCGGCCGGTTTCCGAACCGGCCCCCCCAACGCCCGCAACGTCTCCTTGACAGTAGAGATCCGCACCGAGAGATCGGGACTCCGCGACTCGATGCGCAACTTGTCCTGACCCGCGAGCTTGATGTGCTTATGCTTCTGCACCATCTCGATGATCTTCATGCCATCGACGGGCGGATTCGGAACGAACTGCAGCGAGATCGACTGCTCGCCCGCGTCGATCTTCGAGATGCCGAGCGGTTTCGCAGCAAGACGCAGCCGATGCGTCTCCACGAGCGCATGCGCCTGCGGCGGCAGCTTCCCAAAACGATCGACGAGCTCTTCGAGAATGCCATCGATCGCATCGCTCGATTCGCAGTTCGCGAGCCGCTTGTACAACGACAAACGCTCCTGCACATCGGCGCAGTAATCGGCGGGCAGAATCGCGGGCGCGTGCAGATTGATCTCGGTCGTTGCCGCAAGCGGGGCGTTCAGATCCGGCTCGCGGCCTTCGCGCAGCGCACGCACGGCGTCGTTCAGCATGTCGGTGTAAAGCTGGAAGCCGATCTCGTGAATCTCGCCCGATTGCTTGTCGCCAAGCACTTCGCCCGTACCGCGAATCTCCAGGTCGTGCATCGCGAGATAAAAACCCGAGCCGAGTTCCTCCATCTGCTGAATGGCTTCGAGCCGCCGCTGCGCCTGCTTCGTCAGCGATTGCGGATCGTGCACCAGCAAATACGCATACGCCTGGTGATGCGAACGCCCGACACGTCCGCGCAACTGATGCAACTGCGCAAGACCGAACTTGTCCGCACGATGCATGAGGATCGTGTTCGCGCTCGGCACGTCGATGCCGGTCTCGATGATCGTCGTGCACAACAGCACGTTCGCGCGCTGGCCGACGAAATCGCGCATCACGCGTTCGAGCTCGCGCTCGTGCATCTGTCCGTGCGCAACCGCGATGCGCGCCTCGGGCACCAGCGCTTCGAGCATCGCGCGCCGATTCTCGATCGTCTCGACTTCGTTGTGCAGGAAGTAAACCTGGCCGCCGCGCTTCAGTTCGCGCAGCATCGCCTCGCGGATCACGCCGTCTTCCTCGCGCCGCACGAAGGTCTTGATCGCGAGCCGCTTCTGCGGCGCGGTCGCGATCACCGAGAAATCACGCAGGCCTTCGAGCGCCATGCCGAGCGTGCGCGGAATCGGCGTCGCGGTGAGCGTGAGCACGTCGACCTCGGCGCGCAATGCCTTGAGCGCCTCCTTCTGCCGCACGCCGAAGCGATGCTCCTCGTCGATGATCACGAGCCCGAGCCGCTTGAACTTCACATCGCTCGACAAGAGCTTGTGTGTGCCAATGACGATATCGACCGAGCCTTCGTTGATCTGCTGCACGGCCGTCGAAACTTCCTTGCCGGTCTTGAAGCGCGACAGTTCCGCGATGCGCACCGGCCAGTCGGCGAAACGGTCGGTGAAGGTCTGCGTGTGCTGTTCCGCAAGCAGCGTCGTCGGCGAAAGAATCGCGACCTGCTTGCCCGCCATCACCGCGATGAACGCGGCGCGCAGCGCGACTTCCGTTTTGCCGAAGCCGACGTCGCCGCACACGAGACGGTCCATCGGTTTGCCGCTCGTCATGTCGCCGATGACGGATGCGATCGCCGCCGCCTGATCGGGCGTTTCCTCGAAGCCGAAGCTCTCCGCGAACTTGGTGTAGTCGCGCGGCTCGAGCTTGAACGCATAACCTTCGCGCGCCGCGCGGCGCGCGTAGAGGTTGAGCAGCTCGGCGGCCGTATCGCGAATCTGCTGCGCGGCCTTGCGTTTGGCTTTTTCCCACTGGCCGGAGCCGAGCGTATGCAGCGGCGCGCTTTCCGGGTCCGCGCCGCTGTAGCGCGAGATCACATGCAATTGCGCGACCGGCACATACAGCTTCGCCTCGTTCTGATATTCGAGATGCAGGAATTCGGTTTCACCTTCGCCGAGGTCCATCGACACGAGGCCCATGTATCGGCCGATGCCATGCTGCGCATGCACGACGGGATCGCCGACCTTCAGCTCGGCGAGATCGCGCACCATCGAATCGACGTTGCTCGCCTGCTCCTGACGACGCCGTCCGGCGCGGCGCGCGAGCGGTCCGTAAAGCTCCGTCTCGGTGACGATCGACAGCTTCTCCAACGGCAGCGCGAAACCGTTGGCGAGCGGCGCGATGCCGAGCGTGAACTTGCCGTCGGCGGTCAGCCATTCGTGGAACGTGTCGCGCAATTCGCCGCGCAGGCCGTTGTCGGCGAGCAATTGCTGGATCGTCTCGCGACGTCCCGCCGATTCCGCGACGAGCATCACGCGATTGTCCGTCTGCTCCAGATAGTGACGCAGCGCGAGCAAAGGCTCGTCGGCGTGACGGTCGATCGCGAGGCCCGGCAGCGGCACGGCCCAGCCGCCTTCGGGCGTCGCGGGAAACTTCAACTGCGCGAAGGGCTTCGCGAACGTAAAGAAGTCGTCGTCTGTCAGAAAGAGCCGGCGCGGTTCGAGCAAGGGCCGCTCGCGATCGTGCGAAAGGAAGTCGTAGCGCTGCTTCGTGTCGTGCGTGAAGCGCTTGATCGCGGCGTCCATATCGCCGACAAACGCGAGCTGCGAGCCTTGCGGCAAGTAATGAAAGAGCGTCGCGGTTTCATCGAAGAAGAGCGGCAGATAGTATTCGATGCCCGCCGAGGGCACGCCATTGCCCATGTCCTTGTAAATCTGCGAGCGGCTCGGATCGCCCTCGAAGACCTCTCGCCAGCGGCTGCGAAAGGCGGTGCGCGCGGCTTCGTCGAACGGGAACTCGCGGCCCGGCAGCAGGCGCACGTCGCGCACCGGATAAAGGCTGCGCTGCGTGTCCGGATCGAACGCGCGGATGGAGTCCACCTGGTCGTCGAACAGATCGATGCGATACGGCAGCGCCGAGCCCATCGGATAGAGATCGATGAGCGAGCCGCGCACGCAATACTCGCCCGGCCGCACGACCTGGCTCACGTGCTCGTAACCCGCGAGCGTCAATTGCGCCTTGAGCTTCGCTTCGTCGAGCCGCTCGCCCTGCGTGAACGAGAACGTGTAAGCCGCGAGAAACGACGCGGGCGGCATGCGATAGAGCGCGGTCGTCGCCGGGACGATGAGGATGTCGCAGCGGCCTTCGCCGAGATCGTGCAGCGTCGCGAGACGTTCCGAGACGAGATCCTGGTGCGGCGAAAACGTGTCGTACGGCAGCGTCTCCCAGTCGGGCAGAAGGCGCACGCGCGCATCGGGCGCGAAGTAGGGGATTTCGGCGGCGAGACGCTGCGCATCGACTGCGCTCGCGGTGACGACCGTCAGGAGCGGCACGCTCTCGCGATACGCGGCGTAGTAGCGCGCGATGGCGAGCGCATCGGACGAGCCGGAAGCGCCATCGAAGACGAAGCGCTGACCCGGTTTCACGAGCGCGATGGGAGAACTGGACTGCGCGTTGACGGCTTTGGAAGGCATAAGGTGTGCATGGAGCCGTCCGGCAAACGCGGGTTCGGAGAGTCGAACCGGCGTGCGCGGGACGTGGTCGCGAAAGACCTATTATAAAATCCGGGCTTCAACTTTGACTTGTTCACCTCATCTGCTCGACTATTCGCCCGTGACTTCGCGCCTGTTCTCACTGATTCCCTGCGCCGGCACCGGCAGCCGCTCCGGCGCGCCGATGCCGAAGCAATACCAGACGATCGCGGGCCGCCCAATGCTCGCGTACACGCTCGCGGCGTTCGACGCGTGCTCCGAATTCTCGCAGACGCTCGTCGTGCTCGCACCGGACGACAACCACTTCGACGCGCGCCGCTTCGCCGGATTGCGCTTCGCGGTCGAGCGCTGCGGCGGCGCCTCGCGGCAAGCGTCGGTGTACAACGGGCTCGTCGCGCTCGCGAAATTCGGCGCGCGCGAAGACGACTGGGTCCTCGTGCACGACGCCGCGCGCCCCGGCATCACGCCGGAGCTGATTCGCAAGCTTGTCGCGGAACTGCGCGACGATGCGGTCGGCGGCATTCTCGCGCTGCCGGTCGCGGACACGCTGAAACGCGTCGCACCGAACATGCCCGATGTCCCCACGGACGACGTGCGCGTCGCGCGCACCGAATCGCGCGACGGGCTCTGGCAGGCGCAGACGCCGCAAATGTTCCGGCTCGGCATGCTGCGCGAAGCGATCGAGCGTGCGCGTCACGACGGCCACGACCTGACGGACGAAGCGAGCGCAATCGAATGGCTCGGTCATTCGCCGAAACTGGTTCAGGGCAGTCTGCGCAACTTCAAGGTGACGTATCCGGAGGATTTCGCGCTCGCGGGCGCGATGCTTTCGGCCGGCGCCTGACTCACACTCAACAAAGGTTTGGATCGATGGATTTCAGAATCGGACAAGGGTACGACGTCCACCAGCTCGTCGAAGGCCGCCCGCTCATCATCGGCGGCGTGACGATTCCCTACGAGCGCGGTCTGCTCGGCCACTCGGACGCCGACGTGCTGCTGCACGCGATCACCGATGCGCTGTTCGGCGCGGCGTCGCTCGGCGACATCGGCAGGCATTTCCCGGACACGGCGACCGAATTCGCCGGCGCGGACAGCCGCGTGCTGCTGCGCGAGGCGTTCCGGCGCGTGTCGGAGGCGGGTTTCGCGATCGCGAACGTCGACAGCACGATCATCGCGCAGGCGCCGAAACTCAGCTCCCATATCGATGCCATGCGCGAAAACATCGCCGCCGATCTCGATCTTTCAATCGATCGCGTGAACGTCAAGGCCAAGACGAACGAGAAGCTCGGCTATCTCGGGCGCAAGGAAGGCATCGAAGCGCAGGCCGCGGTGCTTTTGCGCCGGACGTCAATCGACGGCTAAAGCGCGGCGGGAAGCGCTATTTCCCTTCGGCTTCGATCGTCAGCGCGACGGCGTTGATCACCGCGGCGATGCGGCCGACGTCGCGCAGTTGCGTCGTCGACATGCCTTCGGCCACGAGATTCTCGTAGTGCGATTTCACGCAGAAATGGCACTTGCCGACGATCGACGCCGCGAGCGCGTACATCTCGAAGCGCCGCTTGTCGACGCCGCCGTGCGACGCATACGCGTTCATGCGCAAGTTCGCGGGCTGCGTCTTGAGATCGGCGTTGTCGGCCATTTCCAGGTACGGATACCAGACGTTGTTCATGCCCATCAGCGCGGCCGCGGTGAGCACGGCGTTCGTCTCTTCGGGCGACAGCGCGCCCGAGTTGCGAATGATGGCGACGAGCTTCGTCGCTTTCGCGGCAAACGCGGCGGCGAGCGCGACGCCAGCCGCATCGCTGCCTTCGAGCGATGAACGCGCGATCGTGCCGTCGACGTTAAGGCGAATGTCCTTCGCGTAGTCGGGCACCAGTTCCTTGATCGCAGACAGAAATTCCATTGTTTTCTCCTGTTCGATGGCATTAAAAAGCCCGCCGATCGGCCGAATACACTCGGCTCGATGGCGGGCTTTGCGGCATCCGGAAACGCTTACAGCGTCGCGCCGCCGACGGCACGGTTGCACGGGCAGAGTTCGTCCGTTTGCAAGCCGTCGAGGATGCGCAAGATTTCTTCCGGGCTGCGGCCGACGTTCAGGTTATTGACCGAGACGTGCTGAATGACGTTGTCCGGATCGACGATGAACGTCGCGCGCAACGCCACGCCTGCTTCCTTGTCGCGCACGCCGAGTTGATCGATCAGTTCGCCTTTCACGTCGCCGAACGAGTAATGGTTCAGCTTGTTCAGGTCTTTGTGCTCGCGGCGCCATGCCAGCTTGACGAACTCGTTGTCTACGCTGCCGCCGAGCAGAACCGCGTCGCGGTCCTCGAAATCGGCCGCCAGCTTCGCGAATTCGACGATCTCCGTCGGGCAGACAAACGTGAAATCTTTCGGATAGAAATAGATGATCTTCCACTTGCCGGGGAAAGACTGCTCGGTGATTTCCTCGAACGCCGACTGGCCGTTCTCTTCGTGATGGTTGAAACCCGGCTTCGCAGCGGTGACAGTGAATGCTTCGACTTTATCGCCAACGGTCTTCATGCGGAAAACTCCTGTGAAATCGTTGAAAGGACAAACTCCAGCCAAACTACCGTATCGCCGTAACGCTCGCGTGACACGTTCATGCCAGGCCGCGCCGAGCGTTGAACCGCTTCATCTTAACCAGAATTAAAAGAGTGCTTCGGCCGTTTCCGGCTTCCGAAACGGGCGCGCTCTAGCCTTCGAAGCGCACGCCGCCTTTCATCGGCGGGAAGTCGATGGTGACTTCGAAGCCGGGCAAAGGCGTGCGGTTGCGCAGACGCAGCGTGCCGCGCTGTCGCGTGACGAGGCGCTGCACGATCGCCATGCCGAGACCGGTGCCGTTCGCCTGCGTGCGCGCCGTATCGACGCGATAGAACGGACGCGTGATGAGCGCGACCTGATCGTCGGGGATGCCGCGGCCCTCGTCCATCACGGAGAGCTCGACCCTGCCGTGCGCGACGCGCGTCTGCAGCGTGATGCGGGCGATGTCGTCGTGTTCGCTGCGGCCGTACTTGCGCGCGTTTTCCAGCAGGTTGCCGACCACGCGGCGCGCATCCGTCGGATCGCCTTCGATCACCGCGCCCTGGGCGAGATCCGTCCGCATGACGACGCCGTCGTCGGCCTGGAAGCGGGCGGCGAGTTCGCTCGCGATCATCGACAGGTCGACGGCCTCGGGCATGCGCTGCATCGGCCGCGCATAGTCGAGAAAGCGCCCGATGATCATGTCCATCTGCTCGATGTCGTCGATCATCGCGAGCTTGGTCGCTTCGTCCGACGGGCTCATCTCCGTCTCCAGCCGCAGGCGCGCAAGCGGCGTGCGCAGATCGTGCGAGATGCCCGCGAGCATCAGCGCACGGTCGGCCTCGAGCTGCTCGAGATCCTGCACCATCTGGTTGAAGCTTCGATTGGTTTCCGCAGCAACGCCCATGCCGCGTTCGGGCAAGGGTTCGGGCGATTGCCCCGAACCGACCTTGCGCGCGGCGAGCGCGAGACGCGCGAATGGCCGATTCACGAGACTTGTGATGAACGCCGCGCCGAACAGCGACAGCGCGAGCGCGAACACGCCCCAGCCGGCCCATTGCAGGCCGGTGACGGTGTCGAGCTGATCGCGATCGAGGGCGACCCAGTAATCGTCGTCGTCGATCTTGAAGCTGATCCATACGCCCGGAATGTCGTTCACCGACTGCGCGATGATCGTCTCGTTGCCGAGCCGCCCGCGCACGTCACGTTCGATCAGCCGGTTGAGCGATTCATCGGGCTGGAGTTTGTATTTGTCGGTGGTCTCGCGCGGATACACGCGCACGCCTTCGTTGCTCTCCAGATCCTGAAGCAGCGCGCGGCGCAGATCGGGGTCGGAATAGAGCAGGGCGGTGCGCGTGAGCTTGACCACGGCGACGAGCTGAAGCGCCACGCGCTGCGCACGCGGCTCGCGCTCGATGACGCGAAAGCTCTGGAACCACGCCGTGAGACTGACTGCGATGAGCAGCGCGATCAGCGCGAAGGTTCGCCAGAACAGGCCGCCGAACGCGAGCGCCAGTAGCCGCCTGTCGATTCGCATGAGTCTGTCGGGTTCGGCTCGGTGAAGGGGCGAGAGCGTGACGAAACTCGCTTAGGATCGATCAGGCTGCGCCGTCGGGAATGAACACGTAGCCGAGGCCCCACACGGTCTGGATGAAACGCGGACTGCTGGGATCGGGCTCGATCAGCTTGCGCAGACGCGATATCTGCACGTCGAGGCTGCGGTCGAACACTTCGTACTCACGGCCGCGTGCGAGCTCCATCAGCTTTTCGCGCGAAAGCGGCTGGCGCGGATGGCGCGCGAACACTTTGAGTACCGAAAATTCGCCGGTGGTCAGCGGGATTTCCTGGCCGTTCTTCGTGAGCGTGCGCGTCGCGAGATTCAGTGCAAATTCGCCGAACTCGAACACTTCGGTGGTTTCGGACGGCGCGCCCGGCAATTCGGACGGCGTCTGACGCCGCAGCACCGCATGAATGCGCGCGACGAGTTCGCGCGGATTGAAAGGCTTCGGCAGATAGTCGTCCGCGCCCATTTCGAGGCCGACGATGCGATCGACATCTTCACCCTTCGCGGTGAGCATGATGATCGGCGTGCGATCGTTGCTGCCGCGCAGACGCCGGCAGATGGAAAGACCGTCTTCGCCGGGAAGCATCAGATCGAGGACGAGCAGATCGAAACGCTCGCGCACCCACAACTTGTTCATCGACGGGGCGTTTTCCGCAACGTACACGTTGAAGCCCTGTTCACCGAGGTATCGGCGCAACAGATCGCGCAGGCGCGGATCGTCGTCGACGACGAGAATTTTTGAAGGGTTCTTGGTTTCCATGGCGGCATCTTAGCGCGTTTGTTCAAACGCCGAGTTTGTAACAAAAGCGAGTGTAACAGTTCGTTACAAAATTTACGGGGCCTGTGGCACGGCCTAGGGGTTTGCTGCGTACACTGCTTTACCTAAGCCCGCCATTCGGTAGATACTCCATTAGACCAGTGCGTCGCGCGGCACGACCAAGCCGCTTCGAGACGTGCGCGAAAAGACTGAGGCTGTCCGGTTGTCGAGCAACGAAGGGAACAACATGAAGGGAGCGCGGCAGCGCGGACCCGTGCGCAACGAGCGCATTCTCAGAAAGACACTTCTTGCCAGTGCGCTCTACGCAGTACTGAGCACGCCTCACGCCTATGCACAACCGGCAGGCTTCGATCGCGGCATCGCGAGTTCCCCGAATCGTTTCGATGGCAGAATGATTCGCGCGCAGCAGCGCGTGGGCAAAGGTTCGGGGTCGTCGAGCCACGATCCGAAGACCGCGGCCATGCAACCCATTCAGCAAGTAGATCAGGCGCCGCCCGCGCGCCCGCCGCGCCACACCGTGATGACCGCCGACGAGCGCCGTCTCTTGCGGCAGCATATCGAAGAAGCGGTGCGCGATCTCTACAAGCGGTAAGCGGCGCGTGCCCGCGATGGACCGACGTGAATTTCTCTCGATTGCCGGTGCGTTCGCGGGAGGTCTCGGCAGCATCGGCGATGCGTGCGCCATCGCACATTCCGACACTTCCTCTGCTTCGATTCGCTCCCTCGTGATCGTCGACCTCGACGGCGGCAACGATGCGCTCAACACAGTCATCCCGATCGCCGATGCGCGCTATCGCGTGTTGCGGCCGAAACTCGCGATATCGAAAGACCGCGCATTGATGCTCGATGAACGCACCGCCTTGCATCCGTCGCTGTCGCCGTTGATGAGCGCGTGGCGCGCCAACGAAATGGCGATCGTGCAGGGCGTCGGCTATGACGCGCCCAATCGCTCGCATTTCCGCTCGCGACAGATCTGGGACACGGCATCGCATGCCGATGAATATCGCGCCGACGGCTGGCTCGATCGCGTGAACCTGAAGGTGACGCACATCACCTTGCACGGCTTCGACACGCACGAGCGTCAGTCGCATCGGCATGCGGCGCTGCTGGCCACGCTGGCAGAGCGGCTCGCGTCGCTGCGGGCGTCGCTGATCGCGTCCGGCGCATGGAGCCGCACGCTCGTGATGACGCGCTCGGAGTTCGGACGCGCCGCGCGCGAGAACGCCGCGGGCGGCACCGACCACGGCGCGGCCGCGGCGCATTTCATGATGGGCGGAGGCGTGCGCGGCGGACTCTTCGGCATGCCACCGCGACTCGATCGACTCGATGCGGACGGCGGCTTGTCCGTCGGCGTCGACTTCAGAACGCTCTATGCCACGGTGCTCGACGCATGCGGGCAGATCGATTCGTCATCGATTCTCGGCGCGCGCTTCGCGCCATTGCCGATCCTTCGCGTCTAACGCGTCTTCCATGTGATCCACAGCTTGCGGATCGGCGTGAGTGCGATGCGTTGATGCAGCACCCGAAAGTTCTCCCGTTCGATCTCGTCGAAAAGCGCGAAGGACAGCGCTGCCTGCGCGCGCAGCACGCGTTGCGTCGCGCGCTCCGAAGCGGGAATCGCGGCCAGCGCGTCGTCTAGCGCCTGGCGGGCGCGGCTGGTCTGAAAGCGCATGAGGTCCGTGAACGTATCGCCGTACTTGCGATTGATGATGTCCGCGGCCGTCACGTTGAATCGCTGCAACTCGTCGATGGGAATATAGATGCGGCCATTGCGCGCATCGCCGCCGATGTCCTGAACGCGCTCGGCCAGCAGCAACGCGGATCCGAGCGGCGCGGCCCACGACGCGGCCTGCTGCGGATTGCGCGCGCTCGCGCGTGCAACGGCCGTCGCGAATGCGCCGCCCGTCTGATCGAGGTAACGCCGCAAGCCGGGCCAGTCGAGGTAGCGCGCCTGATCGAGATCCATGCCGAAGCCGTCGACGATCGCGGCAAGCGATGCGCGTCCGGCATCGTCGAGAACCGGATGCGCGGCATCGCCCGCGTGCGCCTGCAACGCTTTCGTGACCGGATGCGTGGGCTCGCCGCCATCGAGCCGCCCGAGTTCGCTTTGCCACCATGCGTGCTTGGTGCGGCCGATGGTCGGATCGCTCGTCTCCTTCACGGTCTCTTCGAGCTCGCGATAAAGCGCATAGAGCGCGGTCAGAAGCGGCTGGCTCGCAGCCGGCGCGCGGCGCAGCGCGTAGTACGTGCCCGAACCTTCAGGCGCGGCTTTTTGCTGGCAGTAATCGTCGAAATTCACGAACGGAGCTTGTGGGAGTTCGAGGGGAGGCGGGGTCGGTTCTGGTCGTGCGGTTGGCCGCGCGGCGTTCATTTTATCCGGCGAGGCGCGGCTTCGCTGCGCAGCGGCGGCAGCATCAGCCGGCCGCAAAAACAAAAAACCCCTTTGCCGATGAAAGGGGTTTTCGTGTGGTGCGAGGAGCGGGACTCGAACCCGCACACCCTTGCGGGCGTCAGGACCTAAACCTGGTGCGTCTACCAATTTCGCCATCCTCGCAGCACGGCAGGCGCTCTGGGCTCTTGCGGATGATGACCCGCGCCCGGCGATGCCGCCGTGTCCGGCACCGGTCCACTGTGCCAAGCCCGAGATTCTAACGCATTCATCTGGCGATGTCTGCGAAAATGCGTCGACGGTCCTGAGCTTAAGCGAGGCGCGAGAATCGTCGGCATGGCCGTCGATTCCGGCCATACGCGCCCGAAGATTGCGGCTCGCAGATCGGCTGCCTACAATCTCGTCACACTTCCGCTTCGGCATCGACATTCCCGCTCATGAACCGCAACGCGCGCAATCGCTTCGTCGCATGGCTCGGCATCGCCGCCATGTGGCTTGCCATCGTCGCGCCGGTCATCAGTCAGACGCTCGCCGCGCGCCAGGCCGCCAATCCGCAAGCGGTGCTTTGCACGGTCGATGCGACTGCAACGGACTCGCACGCCGGCCATCACGACGCCGCGAGTCATGTCGACGCCTGCTCCTACTGCGGACTGCTCGCGCAGAATCTGCCGATCGTCACGGGCGTCGTGCATGACGTCGCGCTGATCGAACGCGTCACGCGCGTGCCTGCCGTCGCGAACGTCGAAGACGTCACCTCGAAATCCTTCAACGCCGCGAGCCCGCGCGCGCCGCCCGTCCTTTCCTGAAGCCTTCCTTCGTCTGACCGCATCGATGTTCGTCGCGCACATGAGCGCGATGAACGTACGACCGCTCGTCGGGAATATCGTCACGGCACTGACGGTACTTCAGATGCGCGCTCATCGCAAAAATACTCAACGAGATTCGCCATGCTTGCACCCGACCTGAACGCGGCGCCAGCGACGCCGAGCGCGGAAGTCATCGCGCATCGCC
Organism: Caballeronia sp. ATUFL_F1_KS39; assembly: GCF_023630985.1. Classification (NCBI taxonomy): domain Bacteria; kingdom Pseudomonadati; phylum Pseudomonadota; class Betaproteobacteria; order Burkholderiales; family Burkholderiaceae; genus Caballeronia; species Caballeronia sp. ATUFL_F1_KS39. The sequence goes on from NZ_JALQDZ010000006.1 coordinate 12,477, forward strand.
GCACGCTGTGGCGCTGGCATTTCTATGCGGCACTCTTCGTGATGCCGCTCCTCATCGTGCTCGCGATCACCGGCACGATCTACTGTTTTCAGCCGCAGATCGAGCCGCTGCTGTATCGCGACCGGATGATCGTCGCGGACACGCACGCCCCGCAACTGTCCCGCGATATCCTGCTCGCCAAGGCTGCCGCGAGCGAACCGCGCGGCGCCGTACCGACGCTCGCGCAAATCGAAACCGATCGCACGCGCAGCGCCGAATTCGTCTTTCGCCTGCCATCGGGCGAAAGCGAAAGCGTCTACGTGAACCCGTACGACGGCACCGTGCTCGGCACGCTTTCCGTCGAACATCGATTGATGAAGCAAGTGCGCAACCTGCATCGCGGCCTGATGCTCGGCAAGACCGGCGAGCTGCTGATGGAACTCGCCGGATGCTGGACGCTCGTGATGATCGGCACGGGTGTCGCGCTGTGGTGGCCCAGCCGGTCGAACGCGAGACAGGGCGGCGTGTGGCTGCCCCGGCTATCGCTGCAAGGGCGCGCGTGGTGGCGCGATCTGCATGCGGTCGGCGGCGTGTGGCTCGCGGTCGGCGCGCTCTTTTTCGTTCTCTCGGGATTGCCGTGGTCGGGATCGTGGGGCAAGCAATTCAAGGCGCTTGCGACGACCGCATCGCTCGGATATCCGAAGGGCGCGTGGGGCGAGGCGCATGTGCATTCGACGGCCCCAGCGACCTCGAACAACGAACACGCGATGCACGGCATGCAGATGAAGATGGACGATCTGCCGCTGCATCAGACGCCGTGGGCCGTCGGCGCGACAACGGTGCCGGAAGGCGCGAATGCGTCGGCTTCGGCTGCGCGCGTGTCGATCGACGACGTGGTCGCGCTCGCCGCGAAAATCGGTGTCGCGGATGACTACGGCATCGCGCTTCCGTCCAAGCCGACGGGCGTCTACACGGTCTCGTATTTCCCCGCCGATCCGCGCGCCGAACGCACGCTGCACATCGATCAATACAGCGGCCGCGTGCTGTCCGACATCGATTACGCAAGCTACGGCGGCGTGGCGAAAGTGATCTCGTACGGCACGTCGCTGCATATGGGGCGCTACTTCGGGCTTCTGAACCAGATCGTCTGCTCGGCGATATCGCTCGGGCTCGCGGCGTTGTCCGTGACGGGCTTCATCATGTGGATGAAACGCCGGCCCGCGCGCGAACTCGGCGCGCCGGCGCGGCCCACGAAGCGCCCGCCGATGCGCGCCTGGCGCGGCAGCCTGACGTTGCTCGGCGTGATTTTCCCTTTGATGGGCGCGACCATGCTCGCCGTCTGGTGCTTCGACCGGCTTGCGTTCGGGGCCAAGCGCGCGGCTGCCTGACGAACCCGCGCGCCTCGTTCGGACTTATTTGGAACCGAATCTGAGGCGCGTGAGCTGCTCGGCTTCGTTGGCGAGCAGCCGCGCCGCATCGCGGATCGCCGTTTCGAGCGTGATCGGGCCGGGCGCCGGCGAGAAGCAGCCGCTGAAAAATTCGGAGAGCCGCGGCAGCGCGGCCGAATCGACGGCGCCCGACAGCAACGACGCCGGCACGCCGTGATCGCGCGCGTGCTTGCAGGCGATGAACGGCGCCTTGCCATGCAGCGTCTGCACGTCTGAACGGCCTTCGCCCGTGATGAGCCAGTTCGCGCCTTCGAGCGCGGCGTCGAGCCCGATTTCGCGCGCCACCACCTCCGCGCCGGTCTCGAAACGCGCGCCGAGCATGTGCAGCGCGAACCCGAGCCCGCCCGCCGCGCCCGCGCCGGGTTCGCTGCGTTTCGCGACGCCCATCGCGGGTTCGAGCAGATCGGCGAAATGGGCGAGGGCGGCGTCGATGGTGGGCACTTGCTCCGGCGTCACGCCTTTCTGCGGCCCGAAGACCGCCGTCGCGCCGTGATCGCCGGTGAGCGGATTGTCGACATCGGACATGCCGACGAACTCCGCGTCCTTCACGCGCGGATCGAGCCCGGAAGCGTCGATGCGCGCGACTCGCCCGAGCGCCGATGGCACCGGATGGAGCTCCTTGCCGTCTGCGTCGAAGAGTTTCAGCCCGAGGCCGACGAGCAGGCCCGCGCCGCCGTCGTTGGTGCTGCTGCCGCCGAGCGCCACATAGAATCTGCGCGCGCCGGAATCCAGCAGCGCGCGGATCGCCTCGCCCATGCCGAGCGTGCTGCGCTCGGTGACGGGCACGGCCATGCCGTCCGCATCCGTGATGCCCACGACTTCCGCCGTCTCGATAATCGCGCTGCCGTCGTCGAGCAGGCCCGTGGCGGCGTCGCGGCGTGCGGCGGCCGCGCCCCGCACGTTGAGCATGCGCCGCTCGCCGCCTGCCGAGAGCATCGCGTCGAGCGTGCCTTCGCCGCCGTCGGCCATCGGACGGATACGGATATCGGCGTCCGGCCGCGCGCGCCTGATGCCTTCCGCGACGGCGTTCGCGACGCCTTCCGCGGAGAGCGAGCCCTTGAACGAATCGGGAGCGATGACAACTACGGGAGCAGCGGACGTGGCGTTAGGCATGGTGTCTCGAATGTTCTGATGTGGAAGCAAGGATTGAAAAGCCGCGGCGAGGCTCCATCTATGCGAATGTCGCATGCGCTTCATGCCTTGCGGCAATGGATTGCGCGCCGGAGCGCTTCGCCGCTCGAATCATGCGCCGGCAAGCTTATCAGCGCGGCGCGCGACGCAAAATAGCGGCGTGCCGATAGCGGGAATTCTGCGCGGGAGAGCCGGTCGGCAAAACGCGGATTTACGCCGAAATGAGCGTCGAAAACTGGCACTTTTCGAGTCAAATCGGACCGAAACGCAGTGTTTGCAGGATCGTCGGGCGGACCGCGCGGAATAGTTTGCTAAAATGCTTGGCTCTGTTGACTGACACCGTGTCGGGCGACGTTCCGGCACTCCCGCGAGACGCTTATTCTGGGCGTCTTCCGGCGCCAGGCGTCGATTTCGGCCGGCTCAGGCAGAGGCCGCATCCGGACCCGCGCCTTTAGAACCGCGGAAGAACCGAACACCGAATTTACGATTTACTCTAGGACGATTTCAGCCATGGCTAACGTAGTTGAGAACCTCGGCAAGCTCGAACGCCGCGTGACGATTTCCCTGCCGAAGGACACGGTGCAGAAGGAAGTGGATTCGCGCATCCGCCAGTTGGCCAAGAATGTGCGCATGCCGGGTTTCCGCCCGGGCAAGGTGCCGCTCAAGATGGTGACGCAACAGTATGGCGGCCAGGTCGAAGCCGAAGTGCTGAGCGACAAGGTCGGCAAGGAATTCTTCGATGTCACGCGCGCCGAGAACCTGCGTGTCGCGGGCCAGCCGAGCTTCGCGCCGAAGTCGGAAGCCGCAACGGACGCCTACGCCTTCGACGCGACCTTCGAGGTCTATCCCGAAGTGCGCCTCGGCGACGTGGCGACCGCTGAAATCGAACGCACGGTCACGACCATCTCCGAAGCCGAAGTCGATCGCACGCTGGACATCCTGCGCAAGCAGCGCGTGCATTTCCACGCCCGCGGCGAAGCCGGCGAGCACGGCGACGGCGGCGCGGACACGGCAGCCAAGGAAGGCGACCGCGTAACGCTGGATTTCGTCGGCAAGATCGACGATGTCGCGTTCGAAGGCGGTAGCGCACAGGACTTCGCATTCGTGCTGGGCGAAGGCCGCATGCTGCCCGAGTTCGAGCAAGCCGCGACGGGCCTGAAGGTCGGCGAAGAGCGCACGTTCGACCTCAAGTTCCCGGATGACTACCATGGCAAGGACGTGGCGGGCAAGACGGCGCAATTCACGATCGCCGTGAAGAAGATCGAATGGCCGCATCTGCCGGAAATCAACGCCGATTTCGCGAAGTCGCTCGGCATCGAAGACGGCGACCTCACGAAGATGCGCGCCGAGATCAAGGACAATCTGGAGCGTGAAGCGAAGCGCCGCACGCAGCAGATCGTGAAGAATCAGGTCATGGACGCGCTCCTGAAGATCTCCGAACTCGACGTGCCGAAGGCGCTGATCGAACAGGATCAGCAGCGCCTCGTCGAAATGGCTCGCCAGGACCTGCAACAACGCGGCGTGCCGAATGCAGCCGACGCGCCGATCCCGGCCGAAATGTTCGCCGAGCAGGCCGAGCGTCGCGTGAAGCTGGGCCTCGTGCTGGCCGAACTCGTGAAGGCCAACGAACTGCAGGCGAAGCCCGAGCAGATCCGCGCTGAAGTGGACGAATTCGCCAAGAGCTACGAAGACCCGAAGGAAGTCGTCCGCTGGTATTATTCGAACCAGCAGCGCCTCGCCGAGATGGAAGCGTACGTCGTCGAAAGCAACGTCGTCGATTTCGTCCTGGGCAAGGCCAAGGTGACCGACAAGGAAGTCAGCTTCGAGGAACTGGCCAGCGCAACGGCGCAAGCCTGACGCGTTAGGCAAGGGGCGTGCGGAGTCGTCGGACTGACGGCTCGCACGCCTTTTTTGCATTAAAGTTGGGCGTTTGCATGCCGTTCTAGTGGATGTTCCTTTGTCGTTCAGTACCCTTATTCCGAACAAGGAAATTGCATGACCTTTCGCGCTGAATTGCTCGACACGTTGGCGTCCCACGCACCGCGGGATTTCGAAGCCCAGGCGCTCGGCCTCGTTCCGATGGTCGTGGAAACGAGCGGCCGCGGCGAGCGTGCCTATGACATTTACTCGCGTCTCCTCAAGGAGCGCGTGGTGTTTCTCGTCGGTGAAGTGAACGACCAGTCGGCGAATCTCGTCGTCGCACAGTTGTTGTTCCTCGAAAGCGAGAACCCGGACAAGGACATCAGCCTGTACATCAACAGTCCTGGCGGCTCGGTCTCGGCCGGCATGGCGATTTACGACACCATGCAGTTCGTGAAGCCGGACGTTTCGACGCTGTGCATGGGCCTCGCCGCAAGCATGGGCGCATTCCTGCTGGCGGCCGGCGCGAAAGGCAAGCGCGTCGCGCTGCCGAACGCGCGCGTGATGATCCACCAGCCGCTCGGCGGCGCACGCGGCCAGGCGTCGGACATCGAGATCCAGGCACGGGAAATCCTGTATCTGAAGGAACGTTTGAATCAGTTGCTGTCGCATCACACGGGTCAGCCGGTGGAGCGCATCGCGCGCGACACGGATCGCGACAACTTCATGTCGGGCGACGATGCGCAGGCTTACGGCCTCGTCGACCAGGTGCTTCACAAGCGTCCCTGAGGCGTCCGGAGCGGCGCCGCGCCGGCGCTCGGAGACGAAGCCGGCGAAGCGTGCGAAGTCGCGCATTGGGCGCCACGCCAAAACGCGCTCCGGCGGTCCTCGCGGGTGCGAATCTGCGTCGCGGAATCGAAGCGCGTATCATGTAACAAGAGTGTCCGGAGGCTTACACATTTATGGCGGACAAAAAAGGTTCCAGTAGCGAAAAGCTGCTGTATTGCTCGTTCTGCGGCAAGAGCCAGCATGAGGTGAAGAAGCTCATCGCTGGGCCGTCGGTGTTCATCTGCGATGAATGCATCGACCTGTGCAACGAGATCATTCGCGACGAGGCAGCCGGTGCGGCGGAGGAGGCCGGGCTGACCAAGTCCGACCTGCCGAGCCCGCAGGAAATCAGCGATATCCTCAATCAGTACGTGATCGGCCAGGAACGCGCGAAGAAAATTCTCGCGGTGGCCGTGTACAACCATTACAAGCGGCTCAAGCATCTCGACAAGAAGGACGACATCGAGCTGTCGAAGAGCAACATTCTCTTGATCGGGCCGACCGGCTCGGGCAAGACGCTGCTCGCGCAGACATTGGCGCGCATGCTGAATGTGCCGTTCGTGATCGCCGATGCAACGACGCTGACCGAAGCCGGCTATGTCGGCGAGGACGTCGAGAACATCATTCAGAAGCTGCTGCAGAATTGCAATTACGAAGTCGACAAGGCGCAGCGCGGAATCGTGTACATCGACGAGATCGACAAGATCAGCCGCAAGTCGGACAACCCGTCCATTACGCGCGACGTGTCGGGCGAGGGCGTGCAGCAGGCGTTGCTGAAGCTGATCGAAGGCACGATGGCGTCGGTGCCGCCGCAAGGCGGACGCAAGCATCCGAATCAGGATTTCATCCAGGTCGATACGACCAACATCCTGTTCGTCTGCGGCGGCGCGTTCGACGGACTGGAAAAGGTCATCACGGATCGCACCGAGAAGACCGGCATCGGTTTCGGCGCGAGCGTGAAGAGCAAGCAGGATCGCGACGCGGGCGAAGTGCTGCGCGAAGTCGAGCCGGAAGACCTGATCAAGTTCGGCCTGATTCCGGAGCTGATCGGCCGTCTGCCCGTCGTGGCGACGCTCGGCAAGCTAGATGAAGCCGCGCTGGTGAAGATCCTGATCGAGCCGAAGAACGCGCTCGTGAAGCAGTATCACAAGCTCTTCGCAATGGAGCGCGTCGAACTGGAAATCCGTCCGGCGGCGCTTCAGGCCATCGCGCAGAAGGCCATTCGCCGCAAGACCGGCGCGCGCGGGCTGCGTTCGATTCTGGAACAGGCGTTGCTCGACGTAATGTACGAACTGCCGACCATGAAGGGCGTTTCGAAGGTGATCGTCGACGACAACACGATCGACGGAGACGGCAAGCCGCTGCTCATCTACGAAGACGCACCGAAAGTAGCAGGATCGAACTGAAGCAGGCTGTGTGTCGGCGAAAGGCCGTTCATGGCGACGTGAACGGCCTTTTATTTTTGTCGGTTTATCTTGTGGACGTTACTGACGCGATCTTTGACTAACGACTTTTCCCTTCCGATAAAGGCTTGCAATAGCTCTGACCGGCCTTATTTACGACTGAACTGATTCCACTAATGGGGAAATGAAATGTCAGGAACCCAACTCCTCCCGCAGGAACGCATTACGCTGCCGCTGCTCCCGCTGCGCGACGTAGTCGTTTTCCCGCATATGGTGATTCCGCTCTTCGTAGGGCGGCCCAAGTCGATCAAGGCACTCGAAGCCGCGATGGAAGGCGGCAAGCACATCATGCTCGTCGCCCAGAAAACGGCGGCGAAGGACGAGCCGACCGAAAAGGACATGTACGAAGTAGGGTGTGTCGCCAACATCCTGCAAATGCTGAAACTGCCCGACGGCACGGTGAAAGTGCTCGTCGAAGGCCTGCAGCGCGCGAAAACGCTGTCGATCGAAGAGCAGGAAACGCAATTTTCCTGCGATGTGATGCCGCTCGAGCCGGATCACGCCGACAGCGCCGAAACCGAAGCGCTGCGCCGCGCGATCGTGTCGCAGTTCGATCAGTACGTGAAGCTCAACAAGAAGATTCCGCCGGAGATCCTGACGTCGCTGTCGGGCATCGACGAGGCGGGTCGTCTTGCCGACACTATCGCCGCGCATCTGCCGCTCAAGCTGGATCAAAAGCAGCACATCCTCGAGATGTTCCCTGTGATCGAGCGTCTGGAGCATCTGCTCGCCCAGCTCGAAGCCGAAATCGACATTCTTCAGGTCGAGAAGCGCATCCGTGGCCGCGTGAAGCGCCAGATGGAAAAGAGCCAGCGCGAGTACTACCTGAACGAGCAGGTCAAGGCGATCCAGAAGGAATTGGGCGAAGGTGAAGAGGGCGCGGATCTCGAAGAGCTCGAGAAGCGCATCGCCGCCGCGCGCATGCCGAAGGAAGCCAAGAAGAAGGCCGACGCCGAGCTGAAAAAGCTCAAGCTGATGTCGCCGATGTCCGCGGAAGCGACTGTCGTGCGCAACTACATCGACACGCTGATCGGCTTGCCATGGCGCAAGAAGAGCAAGGTCAACAACGACCTTTCGAATGCCGAGCGCGTGCTCGACGAAGACCATTTCGGTCTCGAAAAGGTCAAGGAACGCATTCTCGAGTACCTCGCGGTGCAACAACGCGTCGAGAAGGTGAAGGCACCGATTCTGTGCCTGGTCGGGCCTCCGGGCGTCGGCAAGACCTCGCTCGGGCAGTCCATCGCTCGCGCGACGAACCGCAAGTTCGTGCGTATGGCGCTCGGCGGCGTGCATGACGAATCCGAAATTCGCGGCCACCGTCGCACGTATATCGGTTCGATGCCCGGCAAGATTTTGCAGAGCCTCACGAAGGTCGGCGTGCGCAATCCGCTTTTCCTGCTCGACGAAGTCGACAAGATGGGCATGGATTTCCGCGGCGATCCGGCATCCGCGCTGCTCGAAGTGCTCGATCCGGAACAGAACCATACGTTCGCGGACCACTACATCGAAGTGGACTTCGACCTGTCCGACGTGATGTTCGTGGCGACGTCGAACTCGCTGAACATTCCGCCGCCGCTGCTCGACCGGATGGAAGTCATCCGCCTGTCGGGTTACACGGAAGACGAGAAGGTCAGCATCGCGACGCGTTACCTGTTGCCGAAGCAGAAGCGCAACAACGGCCTGAAGGACGGCGAGATCGACGTCACGGAGCAAGCGATCCGCGACATCATTCGCTACTACACGCGTGAAGCGGGCGTGCGTTCGCTCGAGCGTGAAGTATCGAAGATCTGCCGCAAGGTCGTGAAGATGCTGCTGCTCAAGAAGGCGGAAGGCGCCGTGAAGGTCGACGGCTCCAACCTCGACACCTTCCTCGGCGTGCGCAAGTACGACTTCGGTCTGGCCGCGAAGGAAAACCAGATCGGTCAGGTGACGGGTCTTGCGTGGACGGAAGTGGGCGGCGATCTGCTGACGATCGAAGCAGCGGTGATGCCCGGCAAGGGCGGCGTGATCCGTACGGGTTCGCTCGGCGACGTGATGAAGGAATCCGTCGAAGCGGCGCGCTCGGTCGTGCGTTCACGTTCGCGCCGGCTTGGCATCACGGATGAGTCGTTCGAGAAGAAGGACATCCACATCCACGTGCCGGAAGGCGCGACGCCGAAGGACGGTCCGTCCGCCGGTATCGCGATGACCACGGCGCTGGTGTCGGTGCTGACCGGCATTCCGGTTCGCGCGGATGTCGCGATGACGGGCGAAATCACGCTGCGCGGCGAAGTGCTGCCGATCGGCGGATTGAAGGAGAAGCTGCTGGCAGCGCATCGCGGCGGCATCAAGCTCGTGCTGATTCCTGAAGAAAACACGAAGGATCTGGCCGACATCCCCGACAACGTGAAGAACGCCATCGAGATCGTGCCGGTTCGCTGGATCGATCGGGTGCTGGAACTGGCGCTCGAACGTGCGCCGGAGTCGTTGCCCGAAGACGAAGCGAAGGCAACGCCCGTCGCAGCCGAACAGCAGAAGGACACGCCAGCAACGGGCGAAGTCGTGAAGCACTGAACGCTTGTCGCGGCACGGTTTTAACGCCGTGTTGCGTGAGCGAGGCTAAAAACCCGCGGGCAACCACCCGCGGGTTTTCTTTTAGCGCGCGGCTTTTCGAAGAGAACTTCTAAAACGCCCGAAGGCCGCGCCGAATAAGGCTCAACCCCGGTTGACACGTGTCTTTCGGCTAAGTTAAATGAGCGCCGCATCCAATCTTATCGAGATGCCATCCGCTTCGATGCCGGACCACATCGATTAAAACGTGCCAATACTGATTCGGGGATCACAATGAACAAGACGGAATTGATCGACCATATCGCGCAGCAAGCCGATATCTCCAAGGCCGCCGCCGGCCGCGCGCTCGATGCGGTCATCGGCGGCGTGAGCGCGACGCTGAAGAAGGGCGGCACCGTGACGCTCGTTGGCTTCGGCACGTTTGCCGTCGGCAAGCGCACCGCGCGCACGGGGCGCAATCCGCGCACGGGCGATGAGATCAAGATCAAGGCCGCGAAAGTGCCGAAATTTCGCCCTGGCAAAGCGCTGAAGGATGCGCTAAACTAGCGGACTCGCTGGATACTGACCTTCGCAAAACGAAGTCTGAATCCAGCAGCAGCGCAAACCGAGTGAATTGCGGACCGGGTGCTTAGCTCAGTTGGTAGAGCGGCGCCCTTACAAGGCGTAGGTCGGGAGTTCGAGCCTCTCAGCACCCACCAGGTCACAGTTCATTGCGCGCTACCCGGAGCGGTAGTTCAGTCGGTTAGAATACCGGCCTGTCACGCCGGGGGTCGCGGGTTCGAGTCCCGTCCGCTCCGCCAGATACGACAAGAAATCCCGTAAGCTTCGCGGCTTGCGGGATTTTTCTTTTGGCGCGTGCTCGTTAAGAATGCTAATCATTGCTTCGCGCCATTGAATGCTCGCTGGACGCAAACTTTCAACTGAAACATCGCCCGTTACGAAAAGGGGACGCGAGAATTTCACATCGGGCGGTGCAAATCCCGCCCGCCTTTCGCCTTTTCCTCGTCCACTGTTGTAATATCGAGCGTTTTGTTATAACCACGCAGCGCTACGCATGCTCGACTTCTTCCGTAATCACCAGCGCCTGATGATGGCTCTGCTGATCCTGATCATCGTGCCCGGTCTGGGCATGGTCGGGATTCAGGGCTTCAGCAACTATTTCGACGAAAGTTCCTACGTCGCCAGCGTGAATGGCCACAAGATCACGCGCGCCGAATTCGACAGCGCTTTCCGCCAGCAGGTGGACCGCGCCCGCTCGATGCTCGGTTCCCAATTCGACGCCAAGATGTTCGACACGCCCGAAGCGCGCGCCGCGATGGTCGATAGTCTCGTGCAGCAACGCGCGATGGCCGACGAAACGCAGCGTCTGCATCTGACCGCCTCCGACGACGCCGTGCGCCGGGCGCTGCTGAACGATCCGGTGATCTCGTCGCTCAAGAAGCCCGACGGCAGCATCGACCTCGATCGCTACAAGCAACTGCTCGCGATGCAGGGCATGACGCCCGCGCAGTACGACGAGCGCATGCGCTACACGATCGCGACCGGACAGATTCCGGGCAGCATTCAAGGCACGGCGTTCACGTCGAAGTCGCTCGCGCAAAGCCTGACCGAACTCGCGGAACAGAAGCGCTCGGTGCAGGGTCTGTCGCTGCGCGCGGCCGATTACACCGCGAAGGTCCAGCCGACCGACGCGCAACTCACCGCCTACTACGAAGCGCATCGCAACGATTTCGCGACGCCCGAAACCGCCACGATCCAGTATCTGCTGCTGTCGCCGTCGACGATCGCGGCCGCATCGAAGCCGAGCGACGCCGATCTCAAGAAGTACTACGACGACAACATCCAGCGCTATCGCACCGAAGCGCAAGTGCGCGCGAGCCACATTCTCGTGAACGCACCGAAGGACGCGAGCGCGGCCGACAAGGCGAAGGCCAAGCAGAAGGCCGAAGACCTGCTCGCGCAAGTCAAGGCGCATCCGGATCAGTTCGCGCAAATCGCGCAGAAGAACTCCGACGATCCCGGCTCTGCAGGCAAGGGCGGCGATCTCGGCTACTTCGCGCGCGGTCAGATCGCGGGCGGCAAGGCTTTCGACGACGCCGCATTCGGCCTGAAGAAGGGCGAAGTCAGCAATATCGTCGAGTCGGATTTTGGCTATCACATCATTCAGGCGACCGACGTGAAGCCTTCCGTCACGAAGCCGTTCGACGAAGTGAAGGACTCGATCGCGAAGGATTACGCGGCTCAACAGGGCACGAAGGGTTTCGCCGACGACGCGCAAGGCTTCACCGATCTCGTCTACGAGAAGGCCAAGTCGCTGCAGCCGGCCGCGGACAAGTACAAGCTGACGGTGCAGAGCGCAACGGTCGGTCCGAAGCCGAATCCGCAATTGCCGCAAGACAATCCGCTCAACAATCCGAAGTTCCTCGCGGCCGTGTTCGCGCCGGATGCCGTGAAGGACCGCAACAACACGCAGGCAATCGACGTCGGCAACAACACGCTGATCGCCGCGCGCGTCACCGACTACAAGGCCTCGACCGTTCCCGCGTTCGACGTCGTGAAGGACGACGTGCGCAAGAAGGTCGTCGCGGAAATGGCTGCGGCGATGGCGAAGAAGGAAGGCGAGGCGAAGCTCGCGGATCTGCAGAAGTCGAAGTCGACCGACGGCTTCACGTCGCCGATCACCGTCTCGCGCAATGACGCGCAAGGCTTGCCGCCCGTCGCGTTGAGCGCGATCTTCAAGGCGGATGGATCGAAGCTGCCGTCGTATGTCGGCGTCGATCTCGGTGCGGAAGGCTACGCGATTTATCGTGTGAACGGCATCGAGAAGGCCGCGCCGGTCGCCGCCGATCGTCTCGCCGGCGCACAGCAGCAAGTCGCGCAGGTCTACGCGCAGGCCGACATGGAGGCGTACCTCAACTCGCTGAAGGCTCGCTCGAAGGTCAAGCTGAGCCAGGCGCCGGCACCGTCGTCGAACTGATCGGCGCTGACATCATCGAAAAGCCCCGCTTCCGAAAGAAAGCGGGGCTTTTTTGCTTTGCTACGCCGCTACGAGACGGCAGCAGGATGCTTACAGGCAAGCCTGAATATCGCCGGTTGCCTGACTGCCGGCAGCGCCCGAGGCGCGGAAACCGACCCACGTACCGGAGCCCGAGCGCGCTGGCTGCACCACCGCGGCGGCGCCATTCGGCGGCTGCTGGCCGGGCACATAGACGTCGACGCCCTGATTGTTGGCGAGCGTGTTCTGCGACACGACCTGCTGCTGTGACTTTTCGGCCCACTTTTGCGCGATGCACTGCGCGACGACATTGGGCGCCTGCTTGCTCATGCCGACTTGTTGCACGTTGGCGGGCGGCTGTGCGGCACAAGCCGAGAGCGCGACGGCCAGGCCGAGGAGAGGGATAAGTTTCACGTGACCTCCTTGTAGAGTCGCTCACGAGACGAGCGGGTTATAAGAGTTACGCGAAAGTCTCAGATATCTGAATCGTGGCCGTGTTCCGCGTTGGTTCTGCAAGAGCTGTCGCGGCCGGCGTCGTCCTAATGCGACGCACTGGCGCCCAGCAAGGGTTTCAAGGTTGGCCAGACGTTTTCCAACAGCAAAGGCTGGGCCTGCACCGTCGGATGAATCTGGTCCGCCTGGAACATGGCGGGTCTGTCAGCGATGCCGGCAAGCAGGAACGGCACGAGCGGCACGTTCTTGTCCTTCGCGATGCGCTCATAGACGGCGTGGAACTTTTGCGTATAGTCCGGGCCGTAATTGGGCGGGACGTACATGCCGATGAGTAAAACCTTCGCATGCGCGGCCTGCGAGGCATCGACGATGCTGCGCAGATTCGTCTCCGTCGTCGCGAGCGGCACGCCGCGCAGCGCATCGTTCGCGCCGAGTTCGACGATCACGACCGCGGGCTTCAGGCGAGAAAGCACCGCGGTCAATCGTGCGCGCCCGCCGCTCGTGGTGTCCCCGCTGATGCTCGAATTGGCGACGCTATAATCGAAACGCTCCTTCGCAAGCTTGTCGCGCAAGAGGTTGACCCAGCCGGTGTCGCGCGGCAGGCCGTATTCGGCCGACAGGCTGTCGCCCAGCACGACGATCGCGGGCTTCGGTTGCGCTGCGGCTTGCGCATCGGCGGCATGCGCTGTCGCCGAACATGCCGCCATCAACAGGATCGCCGGCACGAGGCCGCGCAAGTTAATTTTCAGAGTTTCCATGCAAAACAATATCGAGCCGGTCATCGAAGTTCGGGGGTTAAGCAAGCGAGTGAAGGACGCAACGGGCGAGCTCACGATTCTCGATCAGATCGATCTGTCGATCGCGAAGGGCAGCAGCGTCGCGATCGTCGGTGCATCGGGCTCGGGCAAGTCGACATTGCTCGGCCTGCTCGCCGGATTGGACAGCGCGAGCGAGGGCTCGGTTCGTCTGCTCGGCAAGGAGCTGTCGAACCTGAACGAAGACGAACGGGCCGCGCTCAGAAGCGGCGCGGTCGGCTTCGTGTTTCAGTCGTTCCAGTTGATGCCGCATCTGACCGCGCTCGAAAACGTGATGCTGCCGCTCGAACTGCGCGCCGAGATGCCTCACGGCGAGATCGCGGCGCGCGCCCGCTCGCTTCTCGATCAGGTCGGTCTCGCGCAGCGCACGGGCCACTATCCGAAGCTGCTTTCCGGCGGCGAACAGCAGCGCGTCGCGCTCGCGCGTGCCTTCGTCACGCATCCGGCCGTGCTCTTCGCCGACGAACCCACGGGTAGCCTCGATGCCGCCACGGGCTACGCGATCATCGACCTGATGTTCGAGATGAACCGCCGCAACGGCGCGACGCTCGTGCTCGTCACGCACGACGCCGAACTCGCCGAGCGCTGCGACGCGACGGTGACGATCGAAGCGGGGCGGCTCGTCAACGGCATCGGCGTATAAAAAAACCCGCGACGCCGAAGCGCCGCGGGCCACCTTCTTCAACGCGCGCTTCAGCGCTTCAAAGCCTCACGCGCACGCGCGATCAACGCGGATGTCGACGAATCGTGCTTGGCCGGATCGGCGCTCGCGGCGGTGATATCGGCCTCGACGACCTTGCCGAGAATCTTGCCGAGCTCCACGCCCCACTGATCGAACGAGTTGATGTCCCACACCGTGCCCTGCACCAGCACCTTGTGCTCGTAGAGCGCGATGAGCGCGCCGAGCGACTGGGGCGTGAGCGCGTCGAGCATGATGGTCGTCGTCGGACGGTTGCCGGGGAAGCTCAGATGCGTCGCCAGTTCCTCCTTGCCCGGACCCGCGACCTTCTTCGCTTCTTCGAGCGTGCGGCCGAGCATGAGCGCCTCGCTCTGCGCGAAGCAGTTGGCGAGCAGCTTCGCGTGATGATCGACGAGCGGATGCTCCGGCGTCAGCACGGCGATGAAGTCGATCGGAATGATCGTCGGCCCTTGATGCAGCATCTGGAAGAACGCGTGCTGGCCGTTCGTGCCAGGCTCGCCCCAGATCACGGCGGCGGTCGGGTAATCGACCATCTTGCCGTCGAGACGCGCCGACTTGCCGTTGCTCTCCATTTCGAGCTGCTGGAGATACGAAGGCAGATAGTGCAGCGCCTGCGAATACGGCGCGACGAGATCGCTCTGCGAACCGAAGAAATTGCGATACCAGATGCCGATCATGCCCATCAGCACCGGCAGGTTCTTGTCGAGCGGCGCGGTGCGGAAGTGCTCGTCCATCGCGGCCGCGCCTTGCAGCAGCGCGTCGAAATTCTGCGGACCCACCGACAGCATGATCGACAGCCCCACCGCCGACCACAGCGAGTAGCGTCCGCCGACCCAGTCCCACATCTCGAAGACGTTTTCCTTCGCGATGCCGAACTTGACCACTTCAGCCGGATTCGCCGACACGCCGACGAAATGCTTCGCGAGCTGATCTTCGGGGCAGCCGGACTTCAGGAACCAGTCGCGCATCGAATGCGCGTTCGTCATCGTCTCGAGCGTCGTGAAGGTCTTTGAGACGACGATCGCGAGCGTTTCTTCGGCGTCGACTTGCTGAAGGACGTTCCAGAGATCCGCGCCGTCGACATTCGATACGAAATGCGTGTCCAGATCCTTCGACGCCAGATGATGCAGCGCGTGCACGACCATCTTCGGCCCGAGATCCGATCCGCCGATGCCGATATTCACAACATGGCGAATGCGCTTGCCGGTATAGCCCGTCCACGAGCCGTCGCGAACCTTGTCGGCGAAGGCGGCCATCTTGGCCTTTTCCTTCTGCACCTGCTCGTGGAAGGGCGCATCCGGCGACTGCGCGCGCAGCGCGGTATGCAGCACGGCGCGATGTTCGGTGATGTTGACGATATCGCCACGGAACATCGCGTCGCGGCGTTCGGTGACTTTCGCCTGCTGCGCGACTTCGACGAGCAGCTTGAGCGTTTCGTCCTTCACGCGGTTCTTCGAAAAGTCGATGGCGAGGCCGCCGCCCGCGAAAGTGAGGCGCTCGGCGCGCGTCGGCGCGGTGTCGTTCTGCGGCGCGAACCAGTCGCGCAGGCGCTCGCCGGAGATGGCATCGTAATGCGTCTGGAGCGCCGACCAGGCAGGAAGCGAGTTGAGCATCGAGTTTTGGGTCATGAGCGGTCCGTTAGTCTGAAGGTGACAGAGGAATACGTTCGTGCGATTGCGGCTCGCCTGCCTGTGCGTCGTGTCTGGTGAACGCGACTGAAGCAGATGTGAGCGGCCGCGGTTGCCCGAATCAAAAAAGAGTATAGCGACGATGCATGAACGGATGCTTGCAAAGCGTCACGGCGGCCTTGCAATGGGACGCGCGAAAACCGTCAGTTGCGCGCGTGCTCCGCGTAAAAGCGGCGGTTGATGAGACTTCGCACGACGGGCGCGAGTTCTCCGGCAGTCAATCCGGCCGGGCCGATGCCGCCGTCGCTGAGCGTCTGCGCGGCGAGGCCGTGCAGCCAGACGCCCGCGAGCGCCGCTTCGTATGCAGGGAGCTTCTGCGCGAGCAATGCTCCGATCAATCCGCCGAGCACGTCGCCGGTGCCGCCCGTGGCGAGTCCCGCGTTGCCGGTCGGATTGACGGCGACGCGGCCATCGGGCGAGGCGATCACGGTGCCGGAGCCCTTGAGCACCGCAATGGCCGCATAGCGCGCGGCGAGCTGGCGCGCGGCCGTGATGCGATCGGCCTGAACCGTTTTCGCGTCGGTTTGCAATAGACGCGCGGCTTCCAGCGGATGCGGCGTGAGGATGCACGGATCGCCCTGCGCGCCGCGCGCCGCGACGGCGGAGGCGAGCGCGTCGTCTTTCGCGACGAGATTGAGCGCGTCGGCATCGAGCAATTTCGGGACATCGAGCTTCAGCGCGTCGGTCAGCACCGTTTTGGCGCGCTCGCTCGAGCCCATGCCGCAGCCGATGGCGAGCGCGTCCATCCTGTCGAGCGCGAGGTCATCGACGTGATGCAGCATCAGCTCGGGATGCGGCGGATCGTAAGGCGGAAAGCCTTCGCCCAGAAACGCGACGTGCACCTTGCCCGCGCCGCCGTAGAGCGCCATGCGCGCGGCGAGAACCGGCGCGCCGCACATGCCGGTATCGCCGCCGACCACCGCGAGCGAGCCGAACGTGCCTTTGTGGGTCGCGTTGTCGCGTGGCGGCATGCATGCGCCGAATAGCGCGGGCGCGTTGAGCACGATCGACGGCGCCGCGCTCGCATCGACTTCCAGCGTCGAAACGAAAAGGCGTCCCGTCAGATCGCGGCCCAGCGACGTGAAATGCCCCGGCTTCGCGCCGATGAAGGTGATCGTGTCCGTTGCGCGCACGGCTTCGCCGCCGTTCACGGGCGAGCCGGTGTCGCTGTTCAGGCCGCTCGGGACGTCGAGCGCGAGCACGCGCCCCGACGCGCGCGCGCGCCGCGTCATGCGCGCGGCGATTTCCGCGAACACGCCTTCGAGCGGCCGCGTGAGACCGATGCCGAACATGCCGTCGACGAGCCAGCCGACGCCGTCGAACGAGGCGGGCGGCTTGTCGTCGATCGAGACGCCGGCCGCGCGCGCCGCGTCGAGCGCCCAGCGCGCGTCGTCGGGCTTCACTTCGACGGGCATGCACACGCGCACCGGAATGCCCGCGCGATGCAGGCGCTCGGCCATCACGAGCGCGTCGCCGCCGTTGTTGCCGGGGCCGGCCGCGAGCCACACCGGCAACGCACGCGAATCCGGATCGTGCTCCAGCGCATCGATGACGCATTGCGCGGCGGCCGCGCCCGCGCGCGCCATCAGCGTATGCGGCGGCAGCGCGGCGGCTGCGCGCGCTTCGAGCGTGCGCAGCTCGGCGAGCGTCAGAAGCGTGAGCGGATCGTCTTTGGGAGTGAAATAGGGCGAGCGGGCAGCGGTCATGGCGGCGGGCGGGAAAGCGCTTTGGAAACCCGGCGTCCGCAGCATTCGTGCCCGTCGCAGCGCGCTGCTAGAAGCGTTCGGGGCTCAGCGCGGCAAGGGTATCGGCGGGAACATCGGGCGTAACGCCGGAAACGAGATCCGCGATCACTTTAGCAGACCCGCACGCGAGGCCCCAGCCCGCCGGGCCGTGCGCGGCGTTCACGAAAAGCCGCGGATGGCGCGTCGCGCCGACGAGCGGCAGGCCGTCGGCGGTGACGAGGCGCAGCCCTTCCCACGCGCGCGCAGCGGAGACGCGCGCCGCGCCCGGAATCCAGTCGTGCGTGCCTTGGCCGAGCAGATCGAGCGCGCGGCGCGAGAGCGAGGCGTCGAGCGGCTTGTCGGCCTTGGACGCGCTCCGGAACACGCCCGCGCCGCCCACGCGCAGCCGCTGGTTGATGCGCGTCATCGTGATGCGCTTGATCGAATCGACGACCGTCAGATGCGGCGCGCGCTCCTCGTACGCGACGGGCGCGGTGAGCGTATGCACGCGCAGCGGAAAGAGCGACGACGCCGACTTGGAGCCGCCGATGAGCCCCGGCGTGCCCGTGCCCGCCGCGACGACGATGGCGTCCGCCGTGATGAGCTCGACATCGGCGCTGCGCTTTTTGCCTTCGTGGGGACCGGCGAGCTGGACGGCCGCGCGGCCATCGTCCAGACGCAGCGACGCCACCGCGCGATGCATGCGGAACTGCACGCCGCCGTCTTCGAGCACCTGCTTCAGTTGCTTGGTGAAGAGCGGGCAGTTCGCGGTGCGCTCGTCGGGCAGCAGCACGCCGCCCGCGAATTCCGGGAAATCCGGCACGGAAGGCTCGATGGCGACGCATTCCTCGGGCGTCAGCAGTTGATGCGCAACGCCGCAACTTCTGAGCAGATCAATGGCCGGCTGCGCGTCTTCGAGCTCGCGCGGCTGCCTGAAGACGTGCAGCACGCCGCGGCGCTGCTCGAAATCGAGTTCCAGCCGGCTTTCGATGTCCGCGAGCACGCGCCGCGACACATCGACGAGCGGCTGCAGATGCGCGTACTGCGCCGCGAACGCCTCGGGATCGCGCAGCGTCGCGAGCTGCTTCAGAAAATCGCGCGCGGCCGAGTCGAAGCCGGTCTTGACCACCATGCCGCTTTGCTTCGAGCGGCTCGACGCCATGAACGTCGGCCCGAACCAGACATCGAGCGGCGAGGGCAGCAGCGCGCCGCCCTGGCCGTAGGTGGCGCCTTGCGCGACGGTCGCGTGGCGCTCGACCACGCACACGCGATGACCGGCCGCATGTAATTGACAGGCGGTGGCGATGCCGGCGATTCCTCCGCCGATGACGATGACATCCATGACTTTTTGTGCCCGAAGGCGCGAGATTGCAGTGCGGCGTGACGCTCGGGCACGGACGCCCGGCTGCTGCGTTGACGGTGAAACGACAGGCTGGCGGCGTGATTCGGCACGCGCCGTACCCGAAGAAAGCGCGCCATGATAGCGCCAAAATCGTTTGCGGGGGACGGCGAGCCGGGCGCTCATGTGGCCCGCGGCACGCTCGATCCCCGATGGCCGGCCCGGCGCGGACAATTTCGGGATGCGCGACGATCCGTTTCGCGTCGCCGCTGCACCGTGGCGCGCCACGCGGACGGACCGCCCCGGCCGATTTCGAGACGCTTCCGGGTTATAATCGCGGTCTTCCTTTCGCCTCACGCCGTTTAGCGTGCTCGAGTCCGAATTTGCGAATATCCGGTTTGCAAAAAGCGATCGAGCGTCGCGCGAGCGGCACACAGACGTCATCGACGCACCGTCACAATGGCCCACTTCTCGTGTTTCCCCGGCGCTTCGGCCCTCTCCGATTTCCGTCAGACCCGCCTTCTCGAAACGCTCGCCCGCATCGACGCGAACATCGTCGGCGTGCGCGGCCAGTTCCTGCATTTCGTCAACGCGTCCGAGCCGCTCACCGACGATGACAACAGCCGCATCGCCGCGCTGATGCACTACGGCGCGCCGTCCGCGGACTCGAAAGAGCGCGGTCATGTCGAGACGTTCATGGTCGTGCCGCGCTTCGGCACGGTCTCGCCGTGGGCGAGCAAGGCGACCGACATCGCGCATCACTGCGGCCTCGAGAAAGTGCGTCGCATCGAGCGCGGCGTCGAATTCTCGGTCGTCATGAAAAGCGGCTTCCTCGGCGGCAAGAAGGCGCTGTCGGACGAAGCGCGCGCGGCCGTCGCGGATGCGCTGCACGACCGCATGACGGAAAGCGTCGCGGCATCGCGCGACCAGGCGCTGCATCTCTTCGACGAGCTGCCCGCGAAGCCTTTGCAGACCGTCGACATCATCGGCACGGGCCGCCGTGCGCTCGAGGCCGCGAACGCCGAGCTCGGCCTCGCGCTCGCGGAAGACGAGATCGACTATCTCGTGAACGCGTTCGAGAGCCTGAAGCGCAATCCGACCGACGTCGAACTGATGATGTTCGCGCAGGCCAACAGCGAGCATTGCCGCCACAAGATCTTCAATGGCGAATGGACCATCGACGGCGAAAAGCAGGACTTGTCGCTGTTCCAGATGATCCGCAACACGGAAAAGCTGAATCACGCGGGCACGATCGTCGCGTATTCGGACAATTCGGCGATCATGGAGGGCGGCGTCGCGGAACGCTGGTTCCCGCGCGGCGCCGACGAGCAGTATCGGCGCAACGTGGAATTGACCCACACGCTGATGAAGGTCGAAACGCACAATCACCCGACCGCGATTTCCCCGTTCGCGGGCGCGGCGACGGGCTCGGGCGGCGAAATCCGCGATGAAGGCGCGACGGGCCGCGGCGCGCGTCCGAAGGCCGGTCTCGCGGGCTTCACCGTGTCGAACCTCGATCTGCCCGACGCGCGCGAAAAGTGGGAAAACGACCGCGACGCCGCCGTGCCGCTCACGCAACGCAATCCGTCCGACGAGCACGCGCCGTATGGCCGCCCGGACCGCATCGCGTCGCCGCTGCAGATCATGATCGACGGCCCGATCGGCGCTGCCGCGTTCAACAACGAATTCGGCCGCCCGAACCTCGGCGGCTATTTCCGCACCTACGAGCAGAACGTCGCGGGCCGCGTGCGCGGCTATCACAAGCCGATCATGATCGCGGGCGGCATCGGCAATATTTCGGATCAGCACACGCACAAGCTCGACCTGCCGGCCGGCACGCTCTTGATCCAGATCGGCGGGCCGGGCATGCGTATCGGCATGGGCGGTGGCGCGGCATCGTCGATGGCGACGGGCGCGAACACCGCCGAACTCGATTTCGACTCGGTCCAGCGCGGCAATCCGGAAATCCAGCGGCGCGCGCAGGAAGTCATCAATACGTGCTGGCAGTTGGGCGAGGGCAATCCGATCCTGTCGATCCACGACGTCGGCGCGGGCGGCATCTCGAACGCGTTCCCGGAGCTCGTCGATGGCGCGGGCAAGGGCGCGCGCTTCGAGTTGCGCAAGGTTCAGCTCGAGGAAAGCGGTCTGTCGCCGCGCGAAATCTGGTCGAACGAGGCGCAAGAGCGTTACGTGCTGGCGATTTCGCCCGCCGATCTGCCCGCGTTCCAGGCGATTTGCGAGCGCGAACGCTGCCCGGTGGCGGTCGTCGGCGTGGCGACGGACGAACGTCAGCTGAAGCTGATCGACGACGCCAACGAAGGCCAGGAACCCGTCGACATGCCGATGGACGTGCTGCTCGGCAAGCCGCCCAAGATGCATCGCGATGTGAAGCGTGAGAATGCGCAATTCACGCCCGTCGACGTGACGGGTCTGTCGCTGTCCGAAGTCGCTGTCGACGTGCTCAAGCATCCGACGGTCGCGAGCAAGTCGTTCCTCATCACGATCGGCGACCGTTCGGTCGGCGGCACGACCGCGCGCGACCAGTTCGTCGGTCCGTGGCAGGTGCCCGTCGCCGATTGCGCGATCACGACGATGGATTACGCGGGCTTTCGCGGCGAAGCGATGACGATGGCCGAGCGCACGCCGCTCGCCGTCATCGACGCGCCCGCGTCCGGCCGCATGGCAGTGGGCGAGGCGGTGACGAACATCGCGTCCGCGCCGATCGAATCGCTCAACAAGCTGAAGCTCTCCGCGAACTGGATGGCCGCGTGCGGCAGCGCCGGCGAAGACGCCGCGCTCTACGACACCGTTAAGGCGATCGGCATGGAACTGTGCCCGGCGCTCGGCATCAGCATTCCCGTCGGCAAGGATTCGCTGTCCATGCGCACCAAGTGGCAGGACGCACGCGGCGGCGCGCGCGAAGTGGTGTCGCCGGTGTCGCTCATCATCTCGGCGTTCGCGCCGGTCGAGGACGTGCGCCGGCATCTCACGCCGCAACTCGTCGACGATACCGACACGGTGCTGATCTCGATCGATCTCGGGCGTGGCCGCAACCGCATGGGCGGCAGCATTCTCGCGCAGGTCACGCAGCAGGTCGGCGACGCAGTGCCCGATGTCGACGATCCCGAAGACCTCAAGCGCTTCTTCGCGGCGATCCAGGCTTTGAATGCCGATGGCAAGCTGCTTGCCTATCACGACCGCTCGGACGGCGGCCTGTGGGCGACGGTCTGCGAAATGGCGTTCGCGGGGCATGTGGGCGTGTCGCTGAACATCGACATGCTGACGCTCGACGCCGATCACGAATCCGATTACGGCGACGCCAAAGACTGGGCCAAGCAGACGAGCGGCCGCCGCGACGACCGCACGATCCGCGCGCTGTTCTCGGAAGAGCTCGGCGCAGTCGTGCAGGTGCGCGCATCGGATCGCGACGCGGTGCTCGGCGCGCTGCGCGAACACGGTTTGTCGGCGTGCTCGCATGTGATCGGCAAGCCGAACCGGAGCGGCGCGGTCGAAATCTATCGCGACGCGAAGAAGATTTTCGATGCGCCGCGCGTCGAGTTGCATCGCGCGTGGAGCGAAGTGAGCTGGCGCATCGCGCGTCTGCGCGACAACCCGGCCTGCGCCGACGCCGAATACGACGCGCTGCTCGACGCCGCCGATCCTGGCATCGCGCCGGTGCTGACCTTCGATCCGGCGGAAGACGTCGCTGCGCCGTTCATCGCGACGGGCAAGCGTCCGCGTGTCGCGATCCTGCGTGAACAGGGCGTGAACTCGCATCTGGAAACGGCATACGCATTCGATCGCGCCGGCTTCGATGCACACGACGTGCACATGAGCGACCTGCTCGAAGGGCGCGCCACGCTCGCCGATTTCGCGGGCGCGGTCGCGTGCGGCGGCTTCTCGTACGGCGACGTGCTCGGCGCGGGCGAGGGCTGGGCGAAGACGATCCGCTTCAACGCGAAGCTCGCCGACATGTTCGCGGCGTTCTTCGCGCGTCCGGATACCTTCGCGCTCGGCATCTGCAACGGCTGCCAGATGATGTCGAGCCTCGCGTCGATCATCCCGGGCGCGGAAAGCTGGCCGAAGTTCACGCGCAACAAGTCGGAGCAGTTCGAGGCGCGTTTCTCGCTCGTCGAAGTGCAGAATTCGCCGTCGATCTTCTTCGCGGGCATGGAAGGCTCGCGCATTCCGGTGGCGGTCGCGCACGGCGAAGGTTTCGCTGACTTTTCGCAGCAAGGCGATCCGGCGCAGGCGCTCGTCGCGATGCGATACGTCGATCATCGCGGCAATGCGACGGAGCAGTATCCGTTCAATCCGAACGGATCGCCGCAGGGCATTACGTCCGTGACGACGCCCGATGGCCGCTTCACCGTGCTGATGCCGCACATGGAACGCGTGCATCGCAACGTGCAGATGAGCTGGACGCCCGACGACTGGACCACCGACGGCAGCCCGTGGCTGCGCGTGTTCCAGAACGCGCGACGCTTCCTCGGCTAATCGCGCATCGTCGCATGGCTGGACCGAACACCCCGAAGCTGACGCTTCGGGGTGTTTTTATTTTTGAGCCCGTTCCATAACACTGCCTTCCGGCAAATATCCCAAAATAATCAACGCGTAAGTTGCGGGTATAGTGCTTCGGCGCGTCGCGAGGCGCGTTCGACCACGGAGGAGAAATGAGGCAGTTGCCATCAAAATATTTAGGTATACGGAATTTATTGGCGATGACGGTCATCGCGTCGTCGTGTCTCGTCGCGGCGTGCGGCGACAGCTCGGATTCGGGTTCGGCCAATCTCTCGCCGACGGCGCGCGCGGCGGCGCTCGGCGAGAACCTGATGGTGCGC
The DNA here is from genome assembly GCF_023630985.1 of Caballeronia sp. ATUFL_F1_KS39. Taxonomy (NCBI): domain Bacteria; kingdom Pseudomonadati; phylum Pseudomonadota; class Betaproteobacteria; order Burkholderiales; family Burkholderiaceae; genus Caballeronia; species Caballeronia sp. ATUFL_F1_KS39. The sequence continues at coordinate 36,291 of NZ_JALQDZ010000006.1, forward strand.
GTGGACATCGACGGCAACGATGCCGCGAAGTCCGGCACGAACTGCGCCGATCTCGGCGCCGACTGGGCCAGTTGCGCGCGCGGCAAGCTGATTCTCGAAAACACCGGCAGCCGCAGTCTCCCGGCAGGCGGCTGGACGCTGTACGTGCACAGCATCCGGCGCATTTTGATGGTGGAACATCCGGCGTTCGCGTGGAAGCACGTCACCGGCGATCTCTACGCGCTGACGCCGCGCGCGGGCGCTTTCACGCTCGGCGCGGGCGAGCGCATCGAAGTGCCGTTCGTCGGGGAGTACTGGTATCAGCGCTACAGCGATCTGTTGCCGCGCGCGTATGTCGTGGCGGACGGCAATGCGGCGCCTGCCATCCTCAAGCACAACGATACCGACGATGAAACCCGCTACGTCGATCGCATTCCGCCGATCGCGGACGACGCAGCGGCATTCGCCGCAACGCCCGCGCAAGTGCAACGCGCACGCGCCGAAGCCGCGTTGCCATCGGCGCAGCAGACCGCCGCGCGCGCGGTGCCGGCGGTGCTGCGTTCGACGGCGGGTGAGGGCGCGACGCAGGTCGGCGGAATCGATTTGTCGGCGTCCGGTTTGACATCGTCGCAAGTGGCGGCGCTCACGTCGCGCGCGGCGACGCTCGGTCTGACCGGCGCGGCCGTGCGCGTGAGCGGGCAGATCGCCGGAGGCGCATTGCCGGCCGATATCGCGCGCGCGGGCGGTTATCGGCTGACGATCGCGCAAGACGGCGTGAAGATCGACGCCTTCGATGCGGGCGGGCTGTTCTACGGCGTGCAGACCTTGCTCTCGCTTACGCCCGCGGGCGGCGGCAGCGTGCCGGCGATGACCATCGAAGACGCGCCGCGATACACGCATCGCGGCATGCACGTCGACGTCGCGCGCAACTTCCGTCAGCCCGCCACGTTGCGCCGTCTGATCGACCAGATGAGCGCATACAAGCTCAACCGGCTACACCTGCATCTCACCGACGATGAAGGCTGGCGCATCGAAATCCCCGGTCTGCCGGAGCTGACCGAAATCGGTGCGAAGCGTTGCCACGATCTCACGGAAACGCAGTGCCTGTTGCCGCAGCTCGGCTCCGGTCCCGACAATCGCTCGGGCGGCGGCTATCTGAGCCGCGCCGAATATGTCGCGCTGCTTCGTTATGCGGCGGATCGCTTCGTCGAGATCATTCCGGAAATCGACATGCCGGGCCACGCGCGCGCCGCGGTCGTGTCGATGGAAGCACGTTACCAGCGTCTTGCGGCGCTCGGCAACAAGGCGGCCGCGAACGCGTACCGTCTGCTCGATCCGGCCGATACATCGAACACGACGACCGTCCAGTTCTACGACCGCCGCAGCTTCCTGAATCCGTGCTCGGACGGTGCGCAGCGTTTCGCATCGAAGGTGATCGGCGAAGTCGCGTCGATGCATCGCGAAGCGGGCGCACCGCTTTCCGTGTGGCACTTCGGCGGCGACGAGGCGAAGAACATCCTTCTCGGCAGCGGTTTCCAGCCGCTCGACGGCACCGATCCCGGCAAGGGCCGCGTGAACCTCGCGTTGCAGGACAAGCCGTGGGGACGCTCGCCGCAGTGCGCGGCGATGATCGCGTCGGGCAAGGTTGCATCCGTCGACGAACTGCCGTCGATCTTCGCGCGCCAGGTCAGCCAGATCGTGCGCGCGAACGGCATCGGCACGATGGCCGCGTGGCAGGACGGCATCAAGCACGCGAACGGTCCGCAGGATTTCGCGACGTCGAACGTGATGGTGACGATGTGGGACACGATCTTCTGGGGCGCGTCCGACACCGTGCAGACGCTCGGCAGTCAGGGCTACAAGACGGTGCTCGCGCTGCCGGATTATCTGTACTTCGACTTCCCCTATGCCTTCGATCAGCGCGAGCGCGGGTATTACTGGGGCTCGCACGCGACGGACAGCTTCAAGACGTTCTCGCTCGCGCCTGACAATCTGCCGCAGAACGCGGAGATCATGCCCGATCGCGACGGCAAACCGTTCGAAGTGACGAGCGCTGGACCGGCGCCGCGTATCGAAGGCATTCAGGGACAAGCCTGGGCGGAAGTGATGCGTACGGATCAGCAGTTCGAGTACATGGCGTATCCGCGCTTGCTTGCGCTTGCGGAACGCGCGTGGCATCGGGCCGCGTGGGAACGTCCTTACGTGCAGGGCGAGCGCTACAAGCTCGGCGACACCGACAAGGTCGACAAGGCCGCGCTCGCAGCGGACTGGGCGGGCTTCATGAGCGTGGTGCAGAACCGCGAAATGGCGAAGCTGACGCGCTCGGGCGCGGTGGTCAGGACGAAGCTGGGCGGTTGACGGCCCATGAAACGGCAAAGCCGCCCGAAGGGCGGCTTTGTTACCAACGAACAAGCAAGCGCGCTTACTTCACCACCGCCTTGTTCCGCAAGCCTTCCTCGAACGCTTGCAGCTTTTCCTGCTGCATTTGCTGCGCGATCTGCGCCTTCACCTGATCGAACGGCGGCGGGGCGACATCACGCGCATCGTCCAGACGGATGATGTGCCAGCCGAACTGCGTCTTCACCGGCTCGGACGTCATTTCGCCCTTCTTCAGCTTCTCCGCGGCCGTCCCGAATTCAGGCACGTAAGCCGAAGGCGAGGACCAGTCCAGATCGCCGCCGTTCTTGCCCGATCCCGGGTCCTTCGAATATTGCTTCGCGAGATCTTCGAAGCTCGCACCGGCCTTGATCTTCGCGATCAGATCCTTCGCCTGCGCTTCGTCCTCGACGAGAATGTGATGCAGATGCAGTTCCTTGCCGCCGCCGTTCTGCTTGACGAGCTCGTCATAGCGCGCCTTGATCTCGGCGTCGGTCGGCGTGTTCTTCTTCACGAAATCTTCGATCAGCGCGCGCAACACCACGGTCTGCTGCGCGACGGCGACCTGCGCCTTCACGTCGGGACGCGTCGCGATGCCTTCGCGCGCGGCTTCCTGCATCAGGATTTCGCGGTTGATGAGTTCCTCGCGCACCGCCTGCTGAAGCTGCGGCGAATCCTGCTGACCTTGCGCCACGAGTTGCTTCACGAGCGCATTGGCGCGCGACGTGGGAATCGGCGTGCCGTTGACGACGGCGATGTTTTGCGCAAACGCAGGAGCAGCCGCGAAAGCAGCCAGCAACACCCAGACGCGGGTTTTTTTCAAAGTCATCGGAGGTTCCTAACTGAACAAACAGACGCCTTCAAAGGCGAGATTTAAGAGGGAAGGCTTAGGGTCGAACCGCGCGCGGGTTTATTCGAATTGTTCTGCGAACTCTTGCGGCGTGTAGGCCCGGATCGCGAGCGCGTGCACGCCGCGCCGCATCTCCTCGGCCAGCGCATCATACACCAGTCGATGTCGCGCCACGCGTGCCTTGCCCGCGAAGCATTCCGCGACGATCGTCACCGTGTAATGGCTGCCGGCGGCCGCGCCCGCATGGCCCGCGTGCGCGGCGCTGTCGTCGTCGATATGCACCGACTGCGGCTGCAGCGTGGCATTCAAACGCGCTTCGAGATGCGCGATCTTGTCCGCCGCCGATGCGCTCGTGAAATCGAACGATGCGCTCATTGCCCGTCCTCCTTCATGTATTTCGCAAGCCAGAAGCTTTGCGCGACGATGAACAGGACGAGACAGCCCGTCGCTCCGAAGAGCTTGAAGTTCACCCACTGATCCGTCGTGAAGTTATACGCGACGAAAAGATTGACGATGCCGAGCAGCGCGAAAAACACCGCCCAGGCGACATTCAACTGGCCCCATACGCGATGCGGCAGCACGATCTGCTTGCCCATCATCGCTTCGATGAGATTCTTTCTGAAGCCGATCTGCGCGACGATCAGCGCGAACGCGAAGAGCCAGTAGAGCGCCGTCGGCTTCCATTTGATGAAGGTATCGTTGTGCAGCACGAGCGTCGCGCCGCCGAACACGACGACCACGCCGAGACTGACCCACAGCATCGGATCGACCTTGCGATGCCGAAACGCGACCCAGGCGATCTGCACGAGCGTCGCCGCGATCGCGACCGCCGTCGCGGTATAGATGCCCCAGACCTTGAATGCGACGAAAAAGAGAATGATCGGAAACAGATCGAACAGAAATTTCATTGGCGTGCGGACGTGATGGGCATCGGATGGATGCGAGGCGCGCGAGAAAAAAGCGCCCGCGAGAAGCGGCGGGCGCCGGTACGACGAAATGGACGGGCTCGCGCTTACTTGGGTTCGAATTGTAGCGCAGCCGAGTTGATGCAATACCGCAGGCCGGTCGGCGCGGGGCCGTCCTCGAAGACGTGGCCGAGATGCGCGCCGCAGTTCTTGCACACGACTTCGATGCGAAGCATGCCATGCGAGCGGTCGGTCTTCTCCTGGATCACTTCGCCGTTGATCGGCTTGAAGTAGCTCGGCCACCCGCAGCCGGCGTCGAACTTCGTGTCCGATTCGAACAGCGGCGTGCCGCAGCACACGCAGTCATAGACGCCGCGCTCCTTGTGATCCCAGTATTTGCCCGTGAAGGGGCGCTCGGTCGCGGCGTGGCGCGTGACCTGGTACTGCATGTCGTCGAGTTCGCGGCGATACTCGGCGTCGTCCTTTTGCAGCGGATAGCTCGTCGGGGTGGCGTCGTGGCTCATCTGTCGTTCCTTTGATCTGGCCGGGAAGGCCTGGTATATGAGGGCGATCCTACGAAGAACAACTGACTTCGAGATCGCTCGCCCAGTCGGGCGGCAGGCCCGCGTAGGCTTCGTATTCGGGCTGTTCGTCGTATGGATGGCGCAGCACGTCCAGAAGACGCGCCACTTCCGAAAAATCCTTTTCCGCCGCGCGCCGAATGGCGTTTTCCGCCAGATGATTGCGCAGCACGTACTTCGGATTCACGCGATTCATCGCCGCGGCGCGCTCGGCGTCGTCGCGCGGCTCGTGGGCGAGGCGCTCGCGATACTGCGCGGCCCACGCATCGAATGCGGCGCGATCGAGGAACAGATCGCGCACGGGCGCGTCGCGGCTCGCGTCGGATTTCGAGAGCTTCGACAGGTTCCGGAACGTCAGCGTGAAGTCCGCGCGATTCGCATGCATGATTTCGAAGAGACCGTTGGCGAGCTTGTCGTCGCCTTCGCGCTCGATATCGAGGCCGAGCTTCGCGCGCATCTTCGCGACGAGCGCGGGCCCGAAGCGATCCTTGTAGCGCTCCATCACCTTTTGCGCCTCTTCCACCACGCGCTCGGCGCGGCCCTCCTCGGGCAGATTCGCGCCGAAGAGCGGCACGAGCGCCTGCGCGAGACAGAAGAGATTCCAGTACGCGACCTGCGGTTGGCGCCCATACGAATAGCGTCCTTGCGTATCCGAATGATTGCAGACGTGATGCGCGTTGAAGGCATCCATGAAGCCGAACGGACCGTAATCGATCGTGAGGCCGAGGATCGACATGTTGTCGGTATTCATCACGCCGTGGCAGAAGCCGACGCCTTGCCACTCCGCCATCAGATCGGCGGTGGAGCGCACGGCTTCGTCGAGCAGCGCGAGATACGGATCGTCGGCATCCCTGCAATGCGGATAGAACCGGTCGATGACGTGATCGGCGAGCGTCTTCAGCTCGTCGATGCGATCGTTCGAATAGAAATGCTCGAAGTGGCCGAAGCGCACGAAGCTCGGCGACACGCGCGTGACGATCGCCGCCGTTTCGACGATCTCGCGCCGCACCGGCAAGTCCGAGCCGATGACGGTGAGCGCGCGCGTCGTCGGGATGCCGAGATGATGCATCGCTTCCGAGCACAGAAACTCGCGGATCGACGACCGCAGCACCGCGCGGCCATCGCCCATGCGCGAATAGGGCGTGCGGCCCGCGCCCTTCAGTTGCACTTCGAGACGCGCGCCGTCGTGCTCCGCTTCGCCTAGCGTCAGCGCGCGGCCATCGCCCAGTTGTCCCGCCCACACGCCGAACTGATGCCCCGAATAGACGGCGGCATAGGGCAGGGCATCGGCGGGCCAGTCGCGCGTCGGATTGCCGGCGAAGAAGGCGGCGAACGCGTCTTTCTCAGGGCCGGTGGCGACTTGCGGATCGAATCCGAGCGTTTCGGCCATCTCGCGCGACATCCCGACGAGATACGGATCGGGAACGGGCGCGGCAGGAAGACGGGTGAGAAAAGCGGTGCCGAGCGCGGCGAAGGAGCCCGGCTCGCCGACCCGGATCGCGCTGGCGATTTCGTTCACGGAACGCGCGTCGGCGGGCGTCTCGTCGCGCGCCGCGCGCACGGCATTGCTTGGGGAAAACGACATGTTGAGCGCCTCTGAGTTAAACGATATTGTAATTCCGCGCCCGCGGGCCTGCAGAGCGCGGCCCGGCCATCCGATCAGCATTCGCCAGATTCGAGGACTTCGCCTATGACGTCGCCGCTCTACGGGCAGATGATGGACATACCGCTGCTCGCGTCGTCCCTGCTGTCTCATGCCTCACGCCACTTCGGCGACAACGAGATCGTGTCGCGGCGCATCGAAGGCGATATCCACCGCTACACCTACCGCGATTGCGAGAAGCGCGCGAAACAACTGGCGCAGGCGCTGACCGCGCTCGGCGTCGAGCAGGGCGAGCGCATCGGCACGCTCGCGTGGAACGGCTACAGACATCTCGAATGCTATTACGGCATCAGCGGCATGGGCGCCGTGTGTCACACGATCAACCCGCGTCTCTTTCCGGATCAGATCGCGTTCATCATCGATCATGCGGACGATTCGTATGTCTGCTTCGACATGACTTTCGGTCCGCTCGTCGAACTGATCGCGCCGCAGTGCCCGAACGTGAAGGGCTGGATCGCGCTCGGCGATGCCGCGTGCATCGCCGAACATCTGTCGAACATGAGCGTGCCGGTGATGAGCTACGAAAGCCTCATCGGCGAGCACGACGGCGACTACGCATGGCCGATGCTCGATGAGCGTCAGGCATCGTTTCTCTGCTACACGTCGGGCACGACGGGCAATCCGAAAGGCGCGCTGTATTCGCATCGCTCGACGGTGCTGCACGCGTACGGCGCGGCGTTGCCGGACGCGATGGGCGCATCGTCGAGCGATGCGATCCTTCCCGTCGTGCCGATGTTCCACGTCAACGCATGGGGCATTCCGCACGCGGGGCCGCTCGTCGGCGCGAAGCTCGTCTTTCCCGGCAAGGATCTGGACGGCAAGTCGCTCTACGAATTGATGGAAGCCGAAGGCGTCACGTATTCCGCCGGCGTGCCGACGGTGTGGATGAGCCTGCTCACGTACATAAAGCAGCAGAACGTGCGTTTCTCGACGTTGAAGCGCACGGTGATCGGCGGCTCGGCGTGTCCGCCCGCGATGCTGCGCATCTTCGAGGAAGAGTACGGCGTGCAAGTGATCCACGCGTGGGGCATGACGGAGATGTCGCCGCTCGGCACCTTGTCGCGCCTCAGTTTCAGGCAGAAGCAGCGTCCGCTCGACGAGCAGCGCCGCTCGCTGGAAAAGCAGGGCCACGCGCTCTTTGGCGTGGACATGAAAGTCGTCGGCGACGACGGCACCGAACTGCCGTGGGACGGCAAATCGTTCGGCGATCTCCATGTGCGCGGGCCGTGGGTCATCGACCGGTATTTTCGCCGGGATGATTCTCCGCTCGTCGACGGCTGGTTCCCGACCGGCGATGTCGCGACCATCGATGAAGACGGGTTCATGCAGATCACCGATCGCAGCAAGGACGTAATCAAGTCCGGCGGCGAATGGATCAGCTCCATCGATCTGGAGAACATCGCGGTGTCGCATCCGCAGGTGGCGGAAGCGGCGTGCATCGCGTGCTCGCATCCGAAGTGGACCGAGCGGCCGCTGATCGTCGCGGTGCTGAAGCCGGGCGCGACCGTCACGCGCGAGGAACTGCTCGCGCATTTCGAGGGCAAGGTCGCGAAGTGGTGGATTCCGGACGATGTCGTGTTCGCCGAGGAACTGCCGCACACCGCGACGGGCAAGCTGCAGAAAGTGCGCCTGCGCGAGCAGTTTCGCGATTACGTGTTGCCCAACGCCGCGGAGAATCCGGTCTAGCTTTTTCTTGCGTCATCGAAAGCCCCGGCTCGCGGTGCGCGCGCCGGGGCTTCGTGCATTTCTGGCGATCGATTGGCGCGAAACGCGTCGTTTGAACGATCGTGCTTTTTTGTGTATTCTGCCCCGATCGCCCACAATTGATTTCATATCCGGTCGACAGGAGACACGTTCATGGCAGTGGACTACACGATCCGCGACGGCGTCGCCGTCATTACGCTCGATAATCCGCCAGTCAACGGTCTCGGGCATTCGACCCGGCTCGGCATCGTCGAAGGTGTCGAGCGCGCGAACGACGATGCCGACGTGCGCGCCATCGTCATCATCGGCGCGGGCAAGGCGTTCTCGGGCGGCGCGGACATCACCGAATTCAACACGCCGAAAGCCACGCAGGAACCGACGCTCATGACCGTCATCGCGACGCTCGAAGCGAGCGCGAAGCCCGTCGTCGCGGCGATTCACGCCGTCGCGATGGGCGGCGGTCTGGAACTCGCGCTCGGCGCGCATTACCGCGTCGCCGTGCCCGGTGCTCAGATCGCGCTGCCGGAAGTGAAGCTCGGGCTTTTGCCGGGCGCGGGCGGCACGCAGCGTCTGCCGCGCGTGGTCGGGCTGGAAACGGCGCTGAACATGATCGTGTCGGGCGCGCCGGTGCCCTCAGAAAAGCTCGCGCAAACCGCGCTTTTCGATGAACTCGCCGACGGCGATCTGCTGGAAAGCGCGTTGTCGTTCGCGCGCCGGGCCGCCGATCGCGGCGGTCCGCATCCGAAAGTCCGCGATCGTCAGATCGAGCATCCGAACGCCGAGGGTTTCATCCAGTTCGCGCGCAACAGTGTCGCGGGAGTCGCGAAGCATTTCCCGGCGCCGCACAAGTGCATCGATGCAATCGAAAAAGGCGTGAAGGAAGGTTTCGAGCGCGGTCTCGCCTTCGAGCGCGAATGCTTTCTCGCGCTCGTGCAGACGCCCGAAAGCCGCGCGTTGCGGCATGCGTTCTTCGGCGAACGCGCGGCTGCCAAGATCGCCGATGTCCCGTCGAACACGCCCGTGAGGAAGATCGAGCGCATCGGCCTGATCGGCGCGGGCACGATGGGCGGCGGCATCGCGATGAACTTTCTCAACGCCGGCCTGCCCGTCGTGCTGCTCGAAACGAAGCAGGACGCGCTCGATCGCGGCATCGCGACGATCCGGCGCAACTACGAGGCGCAGGTCAAGAAGGGCAAGCTCACGCAGGAAAAGGTCGAAGAGCGCATGGCGCTCATCGCGCCGACGCTTGCCTTTGGCGATCTGGCCCAGGCCGATCTGATCGTCGAAGCCGTGTTCGAAGACTTGAGCGTGAAGGAACAGGTCTTCCGTCAGCTCGACGAAATCGCAAAGTCTGGCGCGATCCTCGCATCGAATACATCGACGTTGAATCTCGACACCATCGCCTCGTTCACGAAGCGTCCCGGCGGCGTGATCGGCATGCACTTCTTCAGCCCCGCGAACGTGATGAAGCTGCTCGAAGTCGTGCGCGGCGCGAAGACCGAAAAGGACGTGCTCGCAACGGTCATGCAGCTCGCGAAGAAAATCAGGAAGACGGCGGTGGTGTCGGGCGTATGCGACGGCTTCATCGGCAACCGGATGATCGAGCAGTACATCCGCCAAGCGCTCTTCATGCTGGAGGAAGGCGCGCTGCCGGCGCAGATCGATCGCGCGATCGAAAACTTCGGCTTCGCGATGGGGCCGTTTCGCATGAGCGATCTCGCGGGCAACGACATCGGCTGGGCGATCAGAAAGCGGCGTTATCGGGAGCAGCCGGAGCTGCATTATTCGCGCGTCGCGGATCGTCTGTGCGAGATGGGCCGCTTCGGCCAGAAGACCGGCGCGGGCTGGTACGACTATCAGCCGGGCAAGCGCGACGCGCTGCCGTCGAACGTGGTCGATGACATGATCGTCGCGTATTCGAAGGAACGCGGCGTCGAGCGGCGCAAGATCCGCGATGAAGAGATCGTCGAGCGTCTCGTGCTTTCGCTCGTGAACGAAGGCGCGAAGATTCTCGAGGAAGGCATCGCGGGCAAGGCGTCGGACATCGACATGGTTTATCTGACGGGCTACGGCTTTCCGCTCTGGCGCGGCGGCCCGATGCTGTATGCGGACACCATCGGCCTCTACAACGTGGAACGCGCGATGCGCAAATACGCGAAGCAGGCCAACGGCAACGCGTGGCAACCCGCCGCGCGCGTCACCGAACTCGCGCAATCGAATGGACGCTTCAATGGCTGATATCAAACCTGTCGAAGACGTGTTCCTCGCCGTGGACGTGCAGTACGACTTCATGCCGGGCGGCGCGCTTGCCGTCGCACACGGCGATGAAGTCGTGCCGGTCATCAATCGGCTTGCGCGCGCGTTCCCGCATGTCGTGCTGACGCAGGACTGGCATCCGCGCTCGCACGTGTCGTTCGCGGCGAATCACGAGGGCCGCGCGCCATTCGAGACGATGACCTTGCCTTACGGCGAACAGGTGCTGTGGCCGGTGCATTGCGTGCAGGACACGCGAGGCGCGGCGCTGCATCGCGATCTGCATGTGCCGCACGCGCGGCTCGTGATTCGCAAGGGGCACCACGAACACGTCGACAGCTATTCGGCGTTTCTCGAAGCGGACCGTTCGACACCGACCGGTCTCGAAGGCTATCTGCGCAACGTCGGCGCAAGACGCGTGTGGCTCGCCGGACTGGCGACGGACTATTGCGTCGCGTGGTCCGCGCTCGATGCGCGTGCGGCGGGCTTCGACGTCATCGTGATCGAGGACGCGTGCCGCGCGATCGATCTGAACGGCTCGCTCGACCGAGCATGGAACGACATGCGCGATGCGGGCGTGCAACGCGTGAGCTCGGACGAAATTCTCAAAGCGGGGGCAACGACATGACCGATGCAGTCATCGTATCGACGGCGCGCACCGCGCTCGCCAAATCGTGGCGCGGCGCGCTCAACATGACGCACGGCGCGACGCTCGGCGGCCATGTGACGAAGGCGGTCGTCGAACGCGCGGGCATCGATCCGGCGCGCGTCGAGGACGTCATCATGGGCTGCGCGAATCCGGAAGGCGCGACGGGCGCGAACATCGCGCGGCAGATCGCGTTGCGCGCGGGCTTGCCGGTTTCCGTCCCCGGCATGACGGTGAACCGCTTCTGCTCGTCGGGCTTGCAGACGATCGCGCTTGCCGCGCAGCGCGTGATGACGGGCGAGGGCGATGTGTTCGTCGCGGGGGGCGTCGAATCGATCTCGTGCGTGCAGAACGAGCTGAACCGTCACATGCTGACCGAAGGCTGGCTCAGGCAACACAAGCCCGAAATCTACTGGTCGATGTTGCAGACCGCCGAGAACGTCGCGAAGCGCTACGAGATATCGAAAGAGCGGCAGGACGAATACGGCGTGCGCTCGCAGCAGCGCGCGGCGGCGGCGCGGGCGGCGGGCAAGTTCGACGATGAAATCGTGCCGATCACCGTGCTTGCCGGCATCGCCGATCAAGCGACGGGGCGCATGTTCACGCAAGAAGTGACGCTCGCCGCCGACGAAGGCATCCGCGCCGATACGACGCTCGAAGGCGTGTCGAAGATTCGCACCGCGCTGCCTGGCGGCGTCATCACGGCGGGCAACGCGAGCCAGTTCTCGGATGGCGCGTCGGCGTGCGTCGTGATGAGCGCGACGCTCGCCGAGAAGGAAGGTCTCGCGCCGCTCGGCATTTTTCGCGGCTTCTCGGTCGCGGGCTGCGAGCCGGACGAAATGGGCATCGGTCCGGTGTTCGCCGTGCCGAAGCTTTTGAAGCGCGCGGGCCTGTCCGTCGACGATATCGGCTTGTGGGAGCTGAACGAAGCGTTCGCCGTGCAAGTGCTCTATTGCCGCGACCGGCTCGGCATTCCCGAGGAGCGCCTGAACGTGAACGGCGGCGCGATCGCGGTCGGGCATCCGTACGGCGTGTCGGGCGCGCGCCTGACGGGTCACGCGCTCATCGAAGGCAAGCGGCGTGGCGCGAAGTTCGTCGTGGTCACGATGTGCATCGGCGGCGGACAGGGCGCGGCGGGCCTTTTCGAAATCGTGTGAGCATTTGCGGCCCGGCGATTTTTGCTACGCTTCGAGATTCGTTCGATAACAGGAGTCGCCGTGCTACGTCACATCGTCATGTGGAAGCTGAAGGAAAACGCCGAGGGCGCGAGCCGCGCCGAAAACGCGCAGAAGCTGAAGGCGAAGCTCGAAACCTGCCGCAGCATCGTGAAAGGGCAAGGGCATTTCGAAGTCGGCACCGCGCAGCCGGGTTTCGATTGCACCTATGACGTGGTGCTCGTGTCCGACTTCGACGACAAGGCGGCGCTCGAAGCGTATCAGGTGCATCCGAAACATCAGGCGCTGAAGGACTTCGTCGCGGCGATCCGCGAAGCGCGTCAATGCGTCGACTACGAAGTGTGAGCGCGATGTCCTCTTCCGATCAACCTGCAAGCAACGGCGTCGCGCTCGAGAGCCCGTTCATCGATACGCTCGGCGTCGAGCTCGTCAAGGCGCAGGACGGCGAAAGCGAAGTGCGGCTGCCGCTTCGCGACGAACACCTGAACACCTGGGGCATCGCGCACGGCGGCGTCACGATGACGATGCTCGACGCATCGCTGGCGCTCGCCGCACGCAGCGTCGCGGGCGATGGCATCGGCGTCGTCACCGTCGAGATGAAGGTCAATTTCATGCAGCCGGGGCGCGGCGAATTGCGCGGTTACGGCCGCGTGTTGCATCGCTCGACGACGATGGCTTATTGCGAAGGCGAGATTCGCGACAGCGAAGGCCACTTCGTCGCAAAGGCGCTCGGCACGTTCAAGTACATGAAGCGGCTCGCGGTCGGGCGCGACATCGTCCGGCAGAAGATGCGGTCCGATCCGAAGGCGACGCCCGGTCCGAGCGACGCCTGAACACCATTCGAGCGAAGGAGGTTCAGCATGGCAGACGCACAGATCAACCGACAAATTCTGCTCGTGTCGCGTCCGCAAGGCGAGGCGTCAGTGTCGAATTTCAGGCTCGTCGAGACGCCGCTTGCGCCGCTGAAGGACGGCGAAGTGCGCGTGCGCAATCACTATCTGTCGCTCGATCCGTACATGCGCGGCCGCATGGACGACGCGAAGTCGTACGCCGCGCCGCAACCGCTCGATGAAGTGATGATCGGCGGCACCGTGGGCGTCGTGAGCGAATCGCGCAATCCGGCGTTCAAGGCGGGCGATAGCGTCGTCGGCATGTTCGGCTGGCAGGAATACGGCACATCCGACGGCACCGGCCTGAACAAGGTCGATGCCTCGCGCGTGCCGCTTTCCGCGTATCTCGGCGCGGTCGGCATGCCGGGCGTCACGGCGTGGTACGGACTGAACCGCATCATCGAGCCGAAGGCGGGCGAGACGGTCGTCGTGTCGGCGGCGAGCGGCGCGGTGGGCAGCGTCGTCGGGCAACTGGCGAAGGCGGCGGGCTGCCGCGTGGTCGGCATCGCGGGCGGCGCGGACAAGTGCCGCTATGTCGTCGAGACGCTCGGCTTCGATGCGTGCGTCGATTACAAGGCCGGCAAGCTGCACGAAGATCTGAAAGCCGCGACGCCCGATGGCATCGACGGCTACTTCGAGAACGTCGGCGGCGACGTGCTCAATGCCGTGCTCGCGCGCATGAACGCGTTCGGGCGCATCGCCGTATGCGGGATGATCTCCGGTTACGACGGCAAGCCGACGCAATTGGACGCGCCGCGGCTGATCCTCACGCAGCGGTTGAAGCTGCAGGGCTTCATCGTCTCCGAACATCTCGATGTCTGGCCGCAGGCGCTGAAGGAACTCGGCGAACGTGTCGCGACGAAGAAGCTGCATTTTCGCGAGAGCATCGCCGAAGGGCTCGAGAATGCGCCTGAGGCATTTCTCGGCCTCCTGCGCGGCAAGAACTTCGGCAAGCAACTGGTGAAACTCGTGTGATGGATCGCTTCGAAGGCAAGGTCGCCGTCATCACGGGCGCGGGCAGCGGATTCGGGCGCGAGTTCGCGAAGAAGGGCGCGGCGCTCGGCATGAAGCTCGTGCTCGCCGATCTCGACACCGCCGGGCTCGCCGCGACCGTCGATGCGCTACGCGCGGCGGGCGGCGACGCGATCGGCATCACGACGGACGTATCCGACGCCGCTCAGGTGCACGCGCTCGCGCAGGCATCGCTCGACACTTACGGCCGCGTGCACATGCTCTTCAACAACGCGGGCGTCGGCGCGGGCGGCTTCGTGTGGGAGAACAGCGCGAACGACTGGCAATGGGTCTTCGGCGTGAACGTCATGGGCGTCGCGAACGGCCTGCGCGCGTTCGTGCCGATCATGCTCGAACAGAACGAGCCGGCGCATATCGTCAATACGGCGTCGGTAGCGGGCCTGCTCGCCGCGCCCGCGATGGGCGTCTACAACGCATCGAAGCACGCGGTCGTCGCGCTGACCGAGACGCTGCATCACGATTTGCGGCTGGCGGGCGCGTCGATGATCGGCGTGTCGCTGCTGTGTCCGGCGTTCGTGCCGACTGGCATCGCGGATGCCGAGCGCTCGCGCCCCGACGCGCTCGCCAACGACGCGCCGTACACCGCCTCGCAAAAGCTCGCGGCGCGGCAACTCACGCGGGCGGTAGAGGGCGGGAAGCTGTCGGCGCGCGACATCGCCGATTTGACGTTCGATGCGGTGCGCGAAGGGCGCTTCTATGTCATCACGCATCCGGCCATCATGCCGTCGGTGCAACTGCGGCTCGACGATATCGCGCAACTGCGCAACCCGACCGATCCGATGTCCCTGAAACGTCCGCGTTGATGTGCACGGTTCGTGGCATGATCGTGTCCCTTTGACGCTCTTTCCGCCGATGCCGCTCAATCCAAAGATCGCGCAAATTCTGGAGATGGTCGCGCGCGCGAATCGACCGCCGTATCACACGCTCACGCCGAAAGAGGCGCGCGCAGCCTACGCGATGAGCGCGCAGATTCTCGATATCGCGCCATTGCCGGTGCACGCCATCGAGGATCTGCGGATTCCCGTGCGCGATGGCGCAACGATCGGCGTGCGCGTCTATCATCCGATCGAGCCGAGCTGGGCGCAGCCTTCTCCGGGGCTTCTTTATTTTCACGGCGGCGGCTTCACGGTCGGCAGCGTGGCGACGCACGACGCGCTGTGCCGCAAGCTCGCGCACGATGCGCAATGCGCGGTCGTATCGGTCGATTACCGGCTTGCGCCGGAGCACAAGTTTCCCGTCGCCGTGACCGATGCCTTCGATGCGCTGCAATGGCTGGCGCGCGAGGCTCCGACGCTCGGCATCGATCCGGCGCGGCTCGCGGTTGGCGGCGACAGCGCGGGCGGCACGCTCGCGATCGTGTGCGCGGTGCTCGCGCGCGATGCGGGCATCGACCTGAAACTGCAATTGCTGATCTATCCGGGCACGAGCGCGTGGCAGAAGAGCGATTCCCATGCGCGCCTCGCGGACGGGTATCTGCTTTCAGGCGAAACGATTCAGTGGTTTTTCGCGCAGTATCTGCGTGATGATCGCGATCGCGACGATTGGCGTTTCGCGCCGCTCGATGCGGCGCGCGGTACGCCGGATTTCGCGGGCGTCGCGCCGGCGTGGATCGCGGCGGCGGACTACGACCCGCTACACGACGAAGACACTGCGTTCGCGGCGAAACTCGAAGACGCGCGTGTGCCGGTCACGCTCAAGCGCTACGAAGGCATGATTCACGAATTCTTCAAGATGGGCGGTTTCGTGCCGGAAGTAGCGGCGGCGCACGCGGATGCGGTGAGGGCGTTGCGGGAGGCGTTCGGGACGCTGTAGAAGCTGGCTCACCCATGATTAGAATCCGAATTATCGGCCCATGACCAGGAAAACGCCTCGCTCCTTCATCTATCTCGGCGCGCTGTTCATCTTGCTTCTCGTCGCCACATTGAATGTGTACAACCTCAATGAAGCATACGGCGACGGTCCGCCGTACTACGCGCGCACGACGAACATGGACAAGTGGACCGATCCTCTTCCCGCGCTCGTTGCGGTCGATGCCATTGCCGTCGTGCTGATCGCTGCGATCCTCTGTATCTCACGCGAAGGAAACGCTGATCAACCGATCTCAAACGAAAAAGCCCGCTCAAACGCCCCCGGCCTCACGACGCGATGCGAGCCGTCATCGTCGCTGCGTTCCTTGATTTCCAGCGCTAACCCGAGCGCCGCCGGATTCACGCGCAAGGCCGTCGTGCTGCGCGTGCCGTAATCGGCCGTTTCGATGAACGCCGCCGACAGCACGCGCTCCCGCTCGATCGAAATCCCCGTCGATGGCAGATGTTCGTCGTTCGCGATGCGCGGGTCGCGCAACGTCTCGATGAGCACATCGAGCGACGGGCGTTCATCGGCGTGAATCAGATCGCACAGCGCCTCCCGCTGCGCGACGAGCTTCGGCCACGGCGTATTCAACAGGCTGTTCGACAAACCGTGCACGCCCGCATCGAGCAAAGCGGGCGGCGCGTCGGCACGATTGCCGTACCAGCCGAGTTCGCGCCGCAAGAAGTCGCCGCAAAGCAGATTGAACCCGTTATACCGATGCCCTTCGCGCGCCACGCCCTGCAGATAGTCGAGCGGCGCCATGCGCTCGTCCGCGAGAAAAGCGCTCACGAGCGTGCCGCGCGTCGGCGCATTCGGCTGCATGTCGCCCGGCGCGCGATAGTTGGTCAGCGCCGCGAAGCGCCCGTCGCGCGATACGCCGAGCCACGTCCCGCCGCCCGTCAGATCGCGGCCGGCGAGCACGTCTGGCGCGTCTTGCCACCAGTGCATCGGTTCGGCGTCGCGGCGAAAGAATTCATCGCGATTGGCGGAAAGCGTCAGCAATGCGCGGCCGTTTTCCTGCGACGCCGCGGGTTGCCAGTCGAAGACGATCAGACACATGCGCGCTCGACCTCAGGCGTCGGCCGGAAACGCGTAGGGCAGCGGCACGAACGTAAGCGCGGGGCCATCGGCGGAACCGACATGCACCGAGCCATTGTCAAGCGCCGCGAGCTTGATCTCGACGAGACAATCGACGCCGCCATGCTCCGCGGGCGCGACGTTGACGACGAGTCCGCACGGCTGGCCGGGATCGTCCGAATGAAAGAGCTCCGCGCCGGGCGTCGCGCTCTCGACGTGCGCGAGCGCCGTGCGCCGCTTGATCGTGCCGCGATACTGGCTGCGCGCGACGATCTCCTGCCCGGGATAGCAGCCCTTCTTGAAGTTCACCGCGCCGAGCACGTCGAAGTTGACCATTTGCGGGACGAACTGCTCGACCGTCGCGTGCGTGATGCGCGGCTCGCCCGCGTGGATGTCGAGCCAGTCCCACATCTGCTCGGGCACGCGCTTGAGTTTTTCATCGAGTTTCGCGAGTTGCGCCTCGACATCGGCTTTCGGGCCGACCCACAGGAAGCGCGGCCGATGCGCCGCGTCCGGCACGCGGATCAGCGAACCGTGCGGGCCTTCGACCTTGACGTGCACGCCGTCGGGCAGCGCATCGAAAATGCCGGAGAGCGCCGCGCGCACGTCGCCCGCGAAGCCGACGGCGGCCACTTCGGGCGTCGCGTCGGTGAGTTTCGCCTTCGCGCGCAGCACGAACATCGACAGGCGTTTCTGCACGGCCGCCTGCACGTCGTGTGCGATCAGGAGACGCACGGCGTCGGCGGTGCGCCACATCAGGAACGAGCCGAGGAGCCGGCCCTTGGCCGAGCAGTAGCCCGCGAGACGCGCGGTCGACGCGTCGAGATGCTGGACGTCGTTCGTAAGCTGACTGTGCAGGAACGAGGCGGCGTCCTCGCCCTTGACGTCGATCACGCCGAACTGGGTGAGCGGCATGTATGCGCCGGCGGTCTTGACGGAATCGAAGTCTGAAGCGGCGAGAGCGATGGTCTGGGAATTCATGAGTCGGCGGGCTGTCAATCCTATCGTTTGGGCGCGGGCCCGGGAATGCGGCTCTGGCGCAGGCGGCAAGTTATTATATTGGTCTTATCTCAAGCGTGTTTCGCATGTCCTTTCTGAAGAAATGCGTCGTGGCAGCGGTGCTCGCCGCCGTGCTCGCGGCAGCCGTCGCGGGCGGCGTGTATTGGTGGGCCAACCGGCCCATGGAATTGCCGACGCCCGAACTCGACGTCACCATCAAGCCCCACAGCAGCCTGCGCAGCGTAAGCGCCCAGTTGAACCGCGGGGGCGTGCCCGTCGAGCCCGAGCTTTTCGTGCTGATGACGCGCGTGCTCGGCCTGTCCGCGCAACTGAAATCGGGCAATTACGCATTCAAGACCGGCATCACGCCTTATGAGGTGCTGGAGAAGATCGCGCGCGGCGACGTCAACGAATATGTCGCGACCGTCATCGAAGGCTGGACGCTGCAGAAAATGCGCGGCGAGCTCGACAGCAATCCCGCGCTCAAGCACGACACCGTCGGCATGACCGACACGGACCTGCTGCGCGCGATCGGCGCGGCCGAAGTCGACAAGGCGTCCGCCGAGGGCCTGTTCTTCCCCGACACCTATCTGTTCGACAAAGGCACGAGCGATCTGGCCGTCTACAAACGCGCGTATCGGCTGATGCAGGCGCGCCTAACGGAAGCGTGGAACACGCGCGCACCGAATCTGCCTTACAAGACGCCTTATGAGGCGCTCGTGATGGCGTCCATCGTCGAGAAGGAGACGGGGCGCGCTGCGGACCGGCCGCTCGTCGCGGCGGTGTTCGCGAACCGGCTGCGCATCGGCATGCCGCTACAGACGGACCCGAGCGTGATCTACGGCTTAGGCCCGGCCTACGGCGGCAAGCTGAAGAAAAAGGACCTGCAGACGGACACTCCGTACAATACCTACACGCGCATGGGCCTGCCGCCGACGCCGATCGCGCTGCCCGGCGTGGCCGCACTGAACGCCACGCTCAATCCCGCCTCGAGCAACGCGCTGTATTTCGTGTCGCGCGGCGACGGCAGCAGCATCTTTTCCGACAATCTCGGCGACCACAACAAGGCCGTCGACAAATACATCCGGGGTCAATGAATGGCGCGCGGCAAGTTCATCACGTTCGAAGGCATCGACGGCGCGGGCAAGACCACGCATCTGGACTGGTTCCGCGAACGGCTCGAAGCCAAAGTGGAACCGGGCGGGCATCGGGTCGTCATGACGCGCGAGCCGGGCGGCACGCCGCTCGGTGAAACCCTGCGCGGCATCCTGCTGAATCAGCCGATGGACCTCGAAACCGAAGCGCTGCTCATGTTTGCCGCGCGCCGCGAGCATCTGGCGCAGGTGATCGAACCGGCGCTGTCGCGCGGCGACTGGGTGCTGTCGGACCGTTTCACCGACGCCACGTTCGCGTATCAGGGCGGCGGCCGCGGTCTGCCGCGCGACAAGCTCGAAGCGCTCGAACGCTGGGTGCAGGGCGGTTTCCAGCCCGATCTGACCGTGCTTTTCGACGTGCCGACCGACACCGCGAGCGAGCGCCGCTCGGCCGCGCGCGCCCCCGACAAGTTCGAGAGCGAATCCGAGGCATTTTTCGAGCGCACGCGCAGCGAGTATCTGCGCCGCGCGGATGAATCGCCGCGGCGCTTTTTCATCGTCGATTCGACGCGCTCCATCGACGAGATTCGCAGAAAGCTCGAAGAAGTTATCGCAAGCGTTTGAATTCAAAAGAATCTATCGATGATCTATCCCTGGCAAACCGACGACTGGCAGCGTCTGCAGCAATTGCGCGCGCACTGGCCGCACGCGCTCCTGCTGCACGGAGAAGCGGGCATCGGCAAGCTGCAGTTCGCCCAGCATCTCGCGCAGGGTTTGCTGTGTGAAACGCCCGCCGCGAATGGCGAGCCGTGCGGGACTTGTCCGGCGTGTCACTGGTTCTCGCAAGGCAATCATCCCGATTACCGCGCGGTGCTGCCCGAAGCGCTCGCGGGCCTTGCCGCAACCGGCGACGCAGCCGACGCTCCCGCCGACAAAGCCGATGGCGAAGAAGGCAAGAAGACCCGCACGCCGAGCAAGGAAATCAAGATCGAGCAGGTGCGCGGGCTGCTGGATTTCTGTGGCGTGGGCTCGCATCGGGGCGGCTTGCGCGTCGTCGTGCTGTATCCGGCCGAGGCGCTCAACGTCGCAGCGGCGAACGCGCTCTTGAAGACGCTCGAAGAACCGCCGTCGGGCGTCGTGTTCCTGCTGGTGTCGGCGCGCGTCGACCGGCTGTTGCCGACTATCATCAGCCGCTGCCGCCAATGGCCGATGAGCGTGCCGCCGGCGAACGAAGCGAGTGCGTGGCTCGCGTCGCAAGGCGTCGACGATCCGGCGGCGCTCCTCGCGCAGGCCGGCGGCGCGCCGCTCGCTGCGCTCGCGCTGGCGAACGACGAGAACCGCGCCTTGCGCGACTTCGCGCTCGCGCAACTTGCCGCCGGACCGAACTGCGATGCCTTCGCGTGCGGCGAAAACCTGCAGAAGCTGCCGATGCCGCTCGTGCTCGGCTGGTTGCAGCGCTGGCTTTACGATCTGCTCGCGCAACGCACGGCTAGCCGTCCGCGCTATTTCCCCGCCGCGGCGAAGGCGCTCGCACGTTGCGCGCAAAGCGCCGATCCGGCCGCGCTCGCGCGCTACATGAAGACCGTCACGCGGCAGCGCGCGGTGGAAAATCATCCGCTGAACGCGCGCCTCGTGTTCGAGGAACTGTTCATGGGCTATCGCGGGATCTATACGGCCTGAGCGGCCTGAGCGGCCTGAGCGGCCAGAGCGGCCAGAGACCGTCGAGCCGCGCCGCAAGGAATGCACCAAGGAGCACCCGATGTTTGTCGATTCACACTGTCATATCAACTTCGAAGGGCTCGCGGACCGATTGCCCGACGTCCTCGACAAGATGCGCGCGCATTCCGTGACACATGCGCTGTGCGTGTCGGTGGATCTCGAGACGCTGCCTTCGGTGCTCGCGATCGCCGAGCAGCACGAAAACGTCTATGCGTCGGTCGGAGTGCATCCCGACCACGAGGATATGCGCGAGCCGAGCGTCGCGGAACTCGTCGAGCTGGCGAAGCATCCGAAAGTTTGCGCGATCGGCGAAACCGGGCTCGACTACTATCGGCTGGAAGGGCGCAGCATCGCCGACATGGAATGGCAGCGCGAACGCTTTCGCACGCATATCCGCGCCGCGCACGCGACGGGCAAGCCGCTCATCATCCACACGCGGTCGTCGTCGGACGACACCTTGCGCATCATGCAGGAAGAGCGCGCGGACGTGCCGGGCGGCGTCATGCATTGCTTCACCGAACCGTGGGAGATCGCCGAACGGGCGCTCGCGCAGAATTTCCATATCTCGCTGTCGGGCATCGTCACGTTCAAGAAGGCAACCGATGTGCAGGACGTCGCGCGGCGCGTGCCGATCGATCGCCTGCTCATCGAAACCGATTCGCCGTACCTCGCGCCGGTGCCGTATCGCGGCAAGCCGAATGAACCTGCGTACGTGAGTTATGTCGGACGTTTCATCGCGCAGTTGCGCGAGCAGCCGGAAGAGGCCGTCGCGCAGGCGACCACCGACAACTTCTTCCGGCTCTTCAAGATCGCGCGGCCAGTCTGAGGGCGGCCGGCCCGCGCGCAAAAAAACTGTTCCAAGGCAATTCGAAGGTCACTTATGAACACTTCCCCGATGGTTTCCACTCTGAACACGACGCGCGGTGCGCGCAAGGGCACGGCCGTGCGCGGACTCGTCGCCGGCGCGCTGCTGGCGGCCTGCGCGATCGCTCAGCCGGTCTGGGCCGCGTCCGTGGACTCGCTCATCAAGGCGGTCAAGTTCGACGACGTATCGGCGGTCAAGAAGCAGCTCGCGCAGGGCGCGGACCCGAACACCGTCGACAACACGGGCACGCCGATCCTCGTGATCGCCGCGCGCGAGAAGTCCGACAAGGTCGGCCAGTTGCTCGCCGACAACCCAAAGACCGATCTCGAGAAGCTCGATCCCGCCGGCGAAAACGCGATGATGCTTGCCGCGCTCAATGGCGACGCGACCTTCGTGAATCTGCTGATCGCCAAGGACGCCGAAGTGAACAAGAAAGGCTGGACGCCGCTGCACTACGCCGCGACCAACGGCCATGACGACATCGTGAAGATTCTGGTCGACCATTCGGCCTATATCGACGCCGGCTCGCCCAACGGCACGACGCCGCTCATGATGGCGGCGCGCGGCGGTCATCTTTCGACGGTCAAGCTGCTGCTCGACTCGGGCGCCGATCTGCGCGTGAAGAATCAGCTCGGCCTGACGGCGGTGGATTTCGCGCAGAAGTACAACGAGAAAGATGTCGCCGAAGGTCTGAAGGCGCGTCTGGACTCGATGCAACAAGGCGGCGGCGCTGCGCAAAGCGGCTCAAACGGTGCAAAATAACGGCGCGACATCAAGTCACGGGGCGAGCGCGGTCAGGCGCGGCCGCGCATCGCTCCGAACCCGTTGCTCCGACCAAGCCGCCGCTCAACATAAAAGGAAGACCATGCTGCGGGAATTCGTCCTCGCCTGTGCTCTCGCGACGCCCGTCTGTGCGTTCGCGTTTACCGGCAACGATCTGAACAAGCTCTGCACCAAAACGGATCCCAACTCACGGACCGCCTGCGCGGCCTATATCGAAGGCGCGGCGGACGGCATCTACAACACGATCGAGGCGATCGGCGGAACCTCCGGGCCGCAGGTCGGCCAGTACTTCTGCCTGCCGGCGGACGTGAAGCCGCAGCAGCTTACGGACGCGGTGCGCAAGTACATCGCCAACAATCCCGACAAGGCCGATTTCAACGCGACCACGATGGTTTCGCTCGGACTCGGCAAGGCGTTTCCCTGCAAGGCGGAACGCTGAACATCTGGTGACGCCGGAGCACTGGCGTCACGCTTGCTGAACCAAGAGGCGACGGCCGCGCCCGGACGGCCATCGCCGCTGCTGTCTGCAACCTGGCGCAATATCGCGCAGCACCACGCATCCGTGCGATGCGACCGCCGTATCCTCCTCGCCGCTTTCACTTTCTCGAGGCTGATCCCGCGACGCTCATGCTCTCACTCGACCATTTCCTGAATCTTGCGGAACGTCCGCTCGGCACCTGGCCCGGAGCGCTCATCGTGGCCGTCATCGCGGTGGCGTTTGCGATTGCCGCGCATCGCATCGGCGCGCGCATTCTCGTGCGCATCGCGCGTCCTTATCCGCTGATGAGCGTCGTGCTGCGCTATATCGACACGCCCGCGCTCATCCTGCTCATCATCCTCGGGCTCGGTTTCATGATCTTCGAGGCGCCCGATACGCTGCCGTTCATCGGCGTGCTGCGCGATGTCGAGACCGTCGCGCTGATCGTCGCGCTCACGTTTCTCGCGGCGCGCTCGGCGGGCGCGGTGGGCGAGGCGATCGTGCAGGCGCATCCGCTCGACACCGACGACAATCTCAACGCCCGCCGCATCCACACGCAGGCGCGCGTGCTCGCGCGCTCGGTGATGGTGGTGATCGTAATCATCGGTTTCGGCGCGGCGCTGATGGCGTTTCCGAGCGTGCGGCAGATCGGCGCGAGCCTGCTGGCGTCGGCGGGCGTCGCCGGGCTCGTCGCCGGTATCGCCGCGCGGCCGGTGCTCGGCAATCTGATTGCGGGCTTGCAGATCGCGCTGTCGCAGCCGATTCGCCTCGACGATGTCGTCGTGATTCAGGGCGAATGGGGACGCGTCGAGGAAATCACGGGCACGTACGTGTCGATCCGCATCTGGGATCAGCGGCGGCTTATCGTGCCGTTGCAGTGGTTTATCGAAAATCCGTTCACGAACTGGACGCGCAACAGCTCGCAGATCATCGGCACGGTGTTTCTGTATGTCGATTACCGGATGCCGCTCGCGCCGCTGCGCGAGGAGCTGGAGCGCATCCTCGAGCACGCGCCGGAATGGGATGGCCGTGTGCAGGTGCTGCAGGTCACCGACGCCACCGACCGCGCGATGCAACTGCGCGTGCTCGTCAGTTCGTTCGACTCGGCGCTGAATTGGGATTTGCGCTGCCGCGTGCGCGAAGGGCTCGTGAACTTCGTGCAGGCGACTTATCCGCACTATCTGCCGCGCGCGCGGGCGGATCTGTCGACCGACAAGGAAAGTCACGTCGATTTCGCGCCGCCGCTCGAAAGGGCGGGCACGGCACACGCGGCAAGCACGGCGAATACGGCCGCCGATCCGGTCGCGAGCCGCGGCGAGCCGACCGGGCCGGACCCGAGGGCGCACGCGGCGGCGTCCACCGCGCCGGCGCCGGCAGAAAAGACCTGACGGAAACCCGCGCGGCGTTTCCGGGTCGAAAATTTCGGGTTGATGCTGAGAAAGTCACGTTAAGTCACGTTAATCACGTTCGAAGAGGAAAAGGAAAGTCTATGAGCCGTCTCGTCGTCGTATCCAACCGGGTCGCCACGCCGACCGAAACCAAGGGCTCCGCGGGCGGGCTCGCCGTCGGCGTCTTCGGCGCGCTGAAGGACAGCGGCGGCGTCTGGTTCGGCTGGAGCGGCGACGTCGTGAGCGAAACCGTCGCGAATCAGGGACCGAAACTCGAACAGGACGGCGCGGTGACCTTTGCGACCGTCGGCCTGCCGAAAAAGGACTACGACCAGTACTACCGCGGTTTCTCGAACGCGATGCTGTGGCCGGTTTTCCACTATCGCAACGATCTCGCCGTCTACGACCGGGACGAGTACGCGGGCTACCGGCGCGTGAACGCGTGGCTCGCGCACAAGCTCATCAAGCTGCTCGAACCCGGCGACATCATCTGGGTCCACGACTATCACATGATCCCGTTCGCCGAGGCGCTGCGCTCGGCGGGCATCACGAATCGCATCGGCTTCTTTTTGCACATTCCGTTTCCGTCGCCGCAGATCCTGTTGAACATTCCGCCGCACGAGGAACTGGTGAAGTCGCTGTGCTGCTATGACGTCGTCGGGTTTCAGACGGAAAGCGATCGCGTCGCGTTTCACGACTACATCGTCCGGCACGCGCACGGCACCGCGACCCCCGACGGCCACGTCGAGGCGTTCGGACGCAAGCTGCGGACGAACGTTTATCGCATCGGCGTGTTTCCCGATGAAATCGCCGAGCAGGCCGAACGCGGCGAGGCGCGTCAGGACGTGATGGACCTGAAGCAGAGCCTCGAAGGCCGTAAGCTCATCATGAGCGTGGATCGGCTCGATTACTCGAAAGGACTGGTCGAGCGCTTCCGCGCGTTCGAGCATTTTCTGGAAAAGTCGCCCGAGTGGCGCGGCAATGTCACGCTCGTGCAGATCGCGCCGCCGACGCGCTCGGACGTCGAAACCTATCAGCAGATTCGCCAGAACCTGGAGTACGAAGCGGGGCGCATCAACGGACGTTACTCCGGGCTCGATTACACGCCGATCCGCTATCTCAATCAGCGATACGACCGCTGGAAGCTGATGTCGCTGTTTCGCGAATCGCAGATCGGGCTCGTCACGCCGCTGCGCGACGGCATGAATCTCGTCGCGAAGGAATACGTCGCGGCGCAGAACCCCGACGATCCCGGCGTGCTCGTGCTTTCCCAGTTCGCCGGTGCGGCCGATGAAATGACCGGCGCGGTGATGGTCAATCCGCACGATATCGTCGGCACGAGCGAAGCGATCGGCCGCGCGCTGGCGATGCCGCTCGCCGAGCGCAAGCAGCGCTACGAGACCAACATGGCGGCGCTGCGCAAGCACGATCTTGGCGTGTGGCGCGACAACTTCCTCGCCGATCTGCGCGGCGACGCCGAACGGTAGCCGTCGCCGGAAACGAATGTTTCCGTGCTGTAACAGAGCGATGAAAGTGCAAGAGACGTCCGGAACGGGCGCATCCGCACTCGATAATGGGCTTCATCGCAGCGGATGGCGGAACGATTCGTAAGGGCAAACCTCGTTGTCCGGCCTTACGATCCGCTGTCATACTCGATGCGCGCCGCGGCTGGCAAGCGATCAGCCGCACGTCGATATCCGCATGGAGACGAGAACGATGAGAATTGCCCAGATTGCTCCGCTGACCGAATCGGTGCCGCCGAAGCTCTATGGCGGGACCGAGCGTGTGGTGTCGTACCTGACCGAGGCGCTCGTCGAGCTCGGTCACGAGGTGACGCTCTTCGCCACCGGCGATTCGCAGACCAGCGCCAACCTGGAACCCGTGTGGCCGCGCGCGTTGCGGCTCGACCCGGCGATCCGCGACCGCATCGCGCCGCACATGCTGCTGATGGAACTCGTGCGCCGCCGCGCCGAAGAGTTCGATGTCCTGCACTTTCACATGGACTATTACTCGTTCTCGCTGTTCAAGCGCCAGGACACGCCGTTCGTGACGACAATGCACGGCCGGCTCGATCTGCCCGAGCAGCAGCCCGTATTCGATACGTTCAACACCGCGCCCGTAATCTCCATTTCCGACGCGCAGCGGCATCCGCTGCCGCAGGCGAAATGGGTCAGCACCGTTTATCACGGCTTGCCGGAGAAGCTCTACGTGCCGCAGCCGGTGGAGCAGAAGTATCTGGCGTTCCTCGGACGCATTTCGCCGGAAAAGCGCGTCGATACGGCCATTCGCATCGCGGGCCGATGCGGCTTGCCGATCAAGATTGCCGCCAAGGTCGATTTCGCCGACCACGAGTATTTCGAGCGCGAGATTGCGCCGCTGCTGGAGCTGCCGTATGTCGAGTACGTCGGCGAGATCAACGACAGTCAGAAAGCCGAATTCCTGTCGGGCGCGCACGCGCTCGTGTTTCCGATCGACTGGCCCGAGCCGTTCGGCCTCGTGATGATCGAGGCGATGGCGTGCGGCACGCCGGTCATCGCGTTCAATCGCGGCTCGGTGCCGGAAGTGGTGGACGAGGGCGTGTCTGGCTTCATCGTCGAGGATGAAATCGGTGCGGTGGCCGCGGTGAATCGTCTGCATACGCTGTCGCGCGAGCGCGTGCGCAATCGCTTCGAGGAGCGCTTCACGTCGCATCGCATGGCTCGGCAATATCTGGAGGCGTATCAGTCGGTCGTGCGCGCGCAGAAGCGTGCGCGCTTCAAAGTGATCGATCGCGCGACGACGACCTGACGCGCGACCCGACACGACGGGGGAAAAAACAAAAAACCGCCGTGGGGGGGGGGGGGGGGGGGGGGGGCGCGCGCCGGGGGGGGCGGGGGGGGGGGGGGGTTTTTTTTTGATACAACTACTCCCGGACACGATTATAAAAAATAAATATACGCCCCCCTATAAGTATGCGACTT